>JALYZN010000056.1 GCA_030948845.1 Candidatus Dormiibacterota bacterium | reverse complement strand
CGCGTGCGCGACGTCGGCAGCTCCATCCACGTCAGTGGCGAGCGTCCCCGAGCGTCGGTGGGGCGGTGGGTGCCGCGGCGCTGGCGTCCGCTGCTATCGGTGCCGTCGCCGGTCACGGGTGCGGGGGGATTGCTGCGTCTCGTTCCCGGAGGCCACCGCGGCGTGCTCGAGCTGGAGGGTCCGCCGGTCAGCCTCAGCAGCGACGCGTACCTGGAGTGGTGCGCGGCAGTGATCCGGTGGGTAGGGACCGTCGAGTGCCCTGTGCAGTTCCTCACCCTGATGACCCACCACGACGCCGACCGGGTCGGTGATGCCTTCGACCGCCGCGTCGCGGGATGGCCGCACACGCCGCTGCGGGACATCGAGCGTGTGCTGGCCAGCACACTGGCGGAATCGACGCTCGGCCTGCGCCACTACGTGGTGCTCGCCCCGCTGTCGGCCGGCGACGACGGTGTGCCCTATCTGACCACACCGTGGCGCGCGGCACGTGCGCGGCCCGCCACGGCCGAGGATGCGCAGCGGGCCTTGCAGTCAGCAATGCGCACCGCCGCAGGGTTCGCCATCGACGTGCGCGCCGCCGACCGCGACGACATCGCAGCTCTCCTCGCGCACACACCGCTGGGCGCCTCGCGCGCGATGGTCGGAGACGAGGTGCTGCACATCGGCGGGCGGCACCACGTCGTGCTGACCACGACCCGGCTCCCAACCACGCTCGAGGTGGGCGCGGTCGTCGACGCCATGACGCGCGCGCACGCCTTCGGCATCGCCAGCCTGCATGTTTGCCCGGTGGCACCCAGCGTGGCGCAGAAAGTGCTCCACAAGCGGTCGTCGATGCTCCTTCATGCGGCGCGCCAGGGGGCTGACCCGGTCGAGGCGCAAGTGGCGCTCCAGGACACAACCGACGTCGTCGCCGCCCTCGCTCAGGGCGACGTGAGGCCTTGCCGCATCGCGCTGACGGTCTCGGTGGCCCACAGCGCGCGCGACCTCGCGCATGACGCCGCAGAGCGCTTCGGCGCAGTCCTGGCCGCGCATGGCTTTCGCACCACAGAGGTGAGCGGTCCCGGCTTCCTCCCAGCCCTTGCGCTTGCGCCCGGATGCCCTCCCCTGGCGCGCAGCCTGGTGCTCACCTCCGACTCCGTCGCCGCGCGGATGCTTCCCTGCCTGGGGACCCCATTCGCGGACATCCGTGCCCCGCTGCTGGGCGTCAACGTCCTCAACGGCACGCCGGCGCACTTCTCAGTGTGGACGCAACCCAACCACAACCTGGTCGTGGTGGGCAGCTCCGGGGCAGGCAAGTCGGTCGCCGCCAAGACGCTACTGGTGCGCCACGTGATGGAGAATGTCGCGGCCGTCGTCATCGACCCGGATTCGGAATACCAGTCGGTGATGCACGCCGTGGGCGGCCGCCACCTCGAGCTGGGCACCGAGGCTCTCAACCCGCTCGCTGTCGCGGTCGGGACGCCCCCGGACGCCGCGGCCGGGATGGTGCTGCCGATCCTCTCGGTGATGGCCGGCGACGACCGCGGGGTTCGTGACGGCCGGCCGATCCGGCGCCTCCCGGACGAGGACCAGGGCTGGCTGCATGGCGAGCTGGTCGACTTCTTCAGCGCGCGCGGTCAGGGCGCGACGGCAGCGCTCATGCACGACGCAGTCAACCACCTGCAGACGCACGCGATGTCGCACGCGCTCACCGATCGCGAACGCGACCGCTGCCGCATCATCGCTGCACGGCTGCGCCGCTTCACCCAGGGCCGGCGCGCCTCGGTGTTCGACCGTCCCTCCACCTTCGCAGTCGACAACAAGCCCATCGCCATCGGCTTGCGCTCGTTCGCGATGACGTACGGCGCCGACCTCACGCCGGCGCTGGCGGTGTTGCTCACCGCAATCCTCGACGCGCTCGGCAGGGGACGCGGTCGGATGATCGTGGTCGTCGACGAGGCTCACCGCATCACCTCCGATCCTGACGCGGGCGAGGTGCTGGGACAGCTGGTGCGCCAGGCTCGCAAACACGGTGCGGGGGTGTGGATGCTCTCGCAGCGGGTCGAGGATTTCGTGCGGACCGATCTCGGCCGCACCCTCGCCGCGACCTCGTCGTCGAAGCTGGTACTCGGCACCGAGGAGGCCGTCGTCGACGAGGTGCGCGACGTCTTCAAGCTCCGCGACGAGGAGGTCGCAGCGATCACTCCCGCGGTGCCGGGCCGCGGCGTGCTTCTCGCCGGCCCGGAGCGGGCGGTCGTCGGCGTGCTGCCGGGGCCGGCGATCATGGCTCTGGCCGACACCCGAGCCGTAAGCGTTGGGCTGAGTCTCCTCCGCGCTGGGGCGGGCTGATGGCGCTGCCCGCAGCGGCTGCGCACCTGCTCGCCGCGCGCAGTGTGCGTCGTGTTCTTGGGTGTGGCTGTCTGTGCTTGATCGTGCTGATCGCGATGCCCGTCCTCGTGCTGTTCTCTATCGTCAACGGACTCATCCCCGGTGACGCTGGGACCGGCATCAGCCAGATCGACGCCACCGCCGGCGTGGTCGTCGGGGGCGCTGAGCCGCTGACCCCGGGCCACTTCAGGGTGAGCCAGGGCTTCGGGTGCACGGCGTTGTCCGCGGAGCCGAGGCCGCCTCGGGGCTACACATGCCCGCCGGATGCCGCCCACCACGGCTTCGTGTGGTTCCACACGGGCATCGACCTGGCCGCGGCCGCCGGGCTGCCAGTGTTCGCCGTCGCTCCCGGCAGCATCCACGTGGTCGAGTCGACCGCCGGCTTCGGGATCCACATCCTTCTGACGCCGCCGGCCCAGCAGGGACCCCCGGTCACGTATCTATATGGGCATCTCAGCGAAGTGGCTGTGCCCGACGGCGACGTGGTGCGCGCCGGCGACCCAATCGGTTACGTGGGGACGACCGGTAACAGCAGCGGGCCTCATCTCCACATCGAGGTGGACGTCGGCGGCGCGCCGGTCAACCCGTGCGCGTCGTTTCCGACCGGCTACCTCGTGCCCGCCGGCGTCGCGGCCGCGGGTTGCCTCGCCTGGGCCATGTGACCCGCGGCCGCCGTCATCCGTGCGCAACGCCGGCGGGGCGGTCTATCGTGCTCGGCGTGACCGACACCGACATCTCCGTGACCACGGACTACGCGTGGTCGCCCACCCCCGAACAGGTCGAGCGAAGCCGGCTGCGCTCGTTCATGATCAAGCTCGGCGTCGAGGACCTCGAGGAGCTCAACGACGTTGCTCGCCGCGAGCCTGAGCGGTTCTGGGCGGCGACCATCGACGATATCGGGATCGGCTGGCAGCAGCGACCCACACGCATGCGTGACACTGCCGAGGGCCTTCCCTTCACCCGCTGGTGGACGGGCGGGCGTCTCAACCTCGCAACCAACGCGGCCGATCGCTGGGCGCAGACCCAACCAGGCAGGGACGCGGTGGTCTGGGAGGGTGACGACGGCAGCGAGCGAGTGTGGAGTTACCTCGAGCTGGCGGCCGAGAGCGCGCGCTGCGCCAACGGGTTGCGCGAGCTCGGGGTTGCGCCTGGCGACGCCGTCGGACTGTGCCTGCCCATGATCCCCGAGACCGTGGCCATCTTCCTGGCCTGCGCCAAGGTGGGCGCCATCGTAATCCCACTGTTCAGCGGCTACGGAGCGGGCGCGATCGTGGCTCGCCTGGCGGACTGTGACGCCAAGGTTCTGGTCATCGCTGACGGATTCCTGCGGCGCGGCGCGCCAGTCACGGCCAAGCCCGTCGCCGACGAGGTGGTTTCCCTTGTCCCCTCGGTCGAACACGTCGTGGTAGTTCGCAGGCTCGGCACCCTTGACACGCACATGCAGCGCGGTCGCGACGTGTGGTACGACGACCTCACCGTCGCGCAGCCGTCGGAGGCGGCGACGCATGACAGTGACGCCGACGACCCCTTCATGCTCATCTACACGAGCGGGACGACGGGAAGACCCAAGGGTACCGTCCACGTGCAAGGTGGCTTTCCCATCAAGTCAACCCAGGACATGGCGCACTGCTTCGATGTCGGGCCCACCGATCGCCTGCTCTGGTTCACCGACATTGGCTGGATGATGGGACCGTGGGCGATCTGTGGTGCGCTGACGATCGGCGCCACGCTGGTGCTGTTCGAGGGTGTTCCCGATCATCCCGGCCCCGACCGTCTATGGTCGGTGGTGGAACGCCACCATGTCAGCGTGCTCGGCGTGGCCCCCACGGTGGTGCGCGCATTGATGCGGCACGGTGACGCGCCCGCGCACGCCCACGATCTCTCCAGCCTGCGCGTGCTGGGCTCCAGTGGCGAACCTTGGAACGACGACCCCTGGCGCTGGTTCCTCGAGCACATTGGCGGCGGGCGCTGTCCGATCATCAACTACAGTGGCGGGACCGAGGTGAGCGGCGGCATCGTCTCCGGCACCATGCTGAGCCCGCTCAACCCCGGTGCCTTCGCGGGGCCGTGCCCGGGCATGGACGCTGATGTCCTCGACGAGAAGGGCAACAGCGTGCGCAACCGGGTGGGCGAGCTGGTGGTGCGCTCACCGTGGCCGGGAATGACGCGCGGCTTCTGGCACGACCGCGCTCGCTACCTGGAGACGTACTGGTCGCGTTGGGCCAACATCTGGGTCCATGGCGACTGGGCAGAAGTTGGCGGCGACGGGCTCTGGTACATCCGCGGGCGCAGCGACGACACCATCAAGCTGGCCGGCAAGCGGCTCGGGCCTGCGGAGGTGGAGTCGGCGCTCGTCGCGCATCCAGACGTGGCTGAGGCGGCGGCGATCGGCGTCCCCGACGAGCTCAAGGGCGAGGCGCTGGTGTGTTTTGTGGTCCTCAAGCCCGGCGCCACTGACAGCGATGAGCTGCGAGAGGCGCTGGCTGCACGGGTCACTGCGGACTTGGGCAAAGCGCTCCAGCCGAAAAGCGTGCTGGTTCTCGCCGAGCTCCCCAAAACGCGCAACGCCAAGGTGCTGCGACGCGTGGTGCGCGCGGTGTACATCGGGACAGACCCGGGCGACCTCTCGTCGCTGGAGAATCAGAGCGCGATCGAGGCACTGCAGGCGGTCCGCGCGAAAGCCTGACGCCTGTTGCAGCCGTTCCTCGGCGCCGCGTCATCTGGCCACACGGGGGACAGCCGACGGCCAAAGGGCCGTGGTACGCATCAGTCACCGCGTACGCAGCCAAAGCGGCAGGACTGCGGTGGCAGGATCGCCGGCTTTCACGCGCCGTCGTCGCCGGGCGACGGCATCGCCCATCGAGGGTCCCCACCATGGCCAACACCGTCCATCTGGCCGGAAGCGCACGGCTGCGCCCGCACTTCGGCGCGTACGCAGTCAGCGCGCGTCAACTCACCCAGGCTGAGCTCGCCGCGCCGGCTGTGGTCACCGCCCACCTCCGCGAGTCTCCTCACACAGACAGCTTGGGTGTTGCGCTGGCGCGGCAGCAGCACACCCCGGTGCAGTCACGCCGCTACGTCACCGCGCGCGAGCTCGTCGTGGCACATGGCAGCACCAGCGATGACATCGCCGCGGTCACACGCTGGGCGATCGGCGCCGGTTTGCGCGTGCGCCGGCCGGAGCGGGCCACCACCACGCTCGAGCTGGGCGGCTCCCTCGGTGTGCTGGCGCTTGCTTTTGGTGTGACCCTCGAGCACGTCCGCGAACGCGACGCGGTGACCGGCGCGCCGGCTGTGTATCGCGATCATCACGAGGAGCTGAGCGTGCCCAGCGATCTCGACGGCGTGGTCACGGCGGCGCTCGGACTGAGCGATCGACCCGTCGGCAGGCCGCATCTCGCGGTTCTGCCCCGTGGACGCGGCAGCGCTCACTGCTACACCCCCGAGGACCTGGCCCGCATCTACGACTTCCCGGTGCTGGACGACGGCGGCGAGGGACAGCGCATCACCATCGGAATCGCCGAGCTCGGCGGTGCCGTGTACCGTCCCGACCTGGCCCGGCTCACTGCACGCCACCCGCGCTTGCGGGTGGTCGAGGAGGCGGTGCACGGATGGGGACCGACGTCGGACCCATTCGGTCCCGACACCGAGGTGGCGCTCGACTGGCAGGTGATCGCCGGGATCCTGGCCCACTGCGCACCGCAGGCCGACGTTTTGCTGGTCATCAAGTACGCGCCCAACACGGACCGCGGTTTTAGCAACCTGGAGGCATCGTTCGCCACGGACGGCCGCGACTACGCGGCGGTGTCGACCAGCTGGGGCGCGCCCGAGGATCGTTGGACACCGACGGCCATGGACGCCATGGATCGTGCCTTCCAGATGGGCGCCCTGCGCGGCATGGTGCACAGCGTGGCCGCCGGCGACAACGGTTCGACGGATGGGCGCGTCGACGGCCGCCAGCACGCCGATCATCCGGCGTCGGCGCCCCACGCGGTTGGCTGCGGAGGCACGCGACTGGTCGCCGAGGGTGGCCGCCGAATCAGCGAGGAGGTGTGGAACGAGCTGCGTATCGCACAGGGCGCCGGCGGTGGCGGCGTCAGCGATCACTTCACGGTGCCGCGCTACCAGGCAGGGGCAGGGATCGACCCCGTGTCGGGCAACGATGGGCGGCCGGGTCGCGGCGTGCCCGACGTCGCCGGGAACGCCGACCCGGTCACCGGCTACGTCATCCATCACCGCGGCGTCGACAGCATCGTCGGGGGGACGTCGGCGGTGGCACCGCTGTGGACGGCGCTGTTCGCGCTGGTGAGTGCCTCGACCGGACACCGTCTCGGCAACGTCCTGCCCGCGCTGTACGGGGCACGCGACGTGGGATTCACGGACGTCACCGCCGGTGACAACGGCGCCTACCAGGCGGCGCGGGGGTGGGATCCGACCACAGGTCTCGGAGTGCCGTCGGGGCGTAGCCTCTGCGCCGCGTTGCGCAGCTCGCTGGTACTGCGCCAGGCGCGCACGACTGTGCCGGGCCCTCAGCCCGCAACGGCCTTCCGCCATCTCGAACTGGACTGACCACCGACTCGCCGAGTCGGCGCGAGGAATGACTCGACTACGCTCGAGCGATGGAGACCTCGCCGCAGCCGCCGTCGGCCGACGTCCTGCAGCGACTATCACTTGCGCCCGTGTCGGTGGCGGAGGTGACCGCCGAACAGTTGGTCGACGATCCGCCAGAGATCCCCTGGCATATCACTCCGCCGGTGGGGCAGATCGCCATGCAGCTGCGCAGCACCGTGCCGCGCGTCGCCATCGGCGCGGGGCTGGCGCGCAACAGCGAGCTGGTCGACGCGGTGCGCAACCTGCCGGGTGTGCCGGCGGTGGTGACCAGCCCCGCCGGGGGCACGTTCATCGTCGGCGGTGCCGCGTGGCTCGGACTGTGCGCGATCGGCTCGCCGCCGCCCGGGCAGCCGATGCCGCTGGACTGGATGCTCCATTCCCTGCACCGCTGGTTCAAGCGTGCGCTGGCGCCCTTCGGCGTGGCCAGCAGTGTCCAGCGCGTCGAAGGAGCATGGTGCCCCGGGTTCAGCGACATCGCCGTCGACGGTCGCAAGCTCGCCGGCCTCGGCTTCCGGGTCACCCGCGAGCGGGTGGTGATGCGCGGGGTGCTGGCGGTGCGCCCGATGAACGACAACGACTTCGACGTGCTGGTGCGCACCCACCGGCTCATCGGCATCGAGCTGCGGCGCGATGCGGCCATCTCCCTGGCCGAGGCCGCTCGACGGCTTGACCTCGACGTGGCCGCCACCATCGACGCCCTCCGGGCGGTGGGGACGCCGGGGGCAGTCAGGGATTGATGAGCACGGTCGCGCGGTAGAGTTTGCGGCGGCACCGAACGGATCGGTGATCACTCTTGGAGGGCTGCAGATGGCGACCACGGTGACCGTGGGCAACCAGTCGTACACGCGCCGCAACCCGCTTGCCGTGTGGATCGGGCTTCCACTGATCACGCTCGGCATCTACTACTTCGTGTGGTGGTACAAGGTCAACAAGGAGGCGCGCCGGTTCCTCAACGACCAGTCGATCAATCCCGCGCTGTCGGTTGTGGCTGTCTCCATCGGCGCGATCGTGATCGTCCCGCCGTTCATTTCCGCGTACACGACCACCCAGCGCATCGCCCGCATGCAGGAGCGCGCTGGCATGCCCGCGGGAACTCGCGCCAACGCGTGGATTGCGGTCCTGCTCCACTTCGTCTTCGGGGCGCACGTGCTGTACATGCAGATGGAGCTGAACCGCATCTGGGATGGCTTCGCGCAGAGCACCGGGCAGGCGCTGGCCCCACCCCTTGCGCCTCCCGCCCTGCCACCACCGGTGTCGCCATCGGTCGCGCCCCCGGCGATGCCCCCGCCCGCCTGAAGGCGCGGCTGCAGCCGAGCTCCTACGCGCCCGCTCGTGGACGGAGAACGCAGAACTCGTTGGCTTCCGGGTCAGCCATCACGACCCAGGTCACGTCGCCCTGGCCGATGTCGATCCTAGTCGCGCCGAGCGAGGTGAGCCGCTCGACTTCCGCGGCCTGATCGTCGGGGCGCAGGTCGATGTGGATGCGGTCCTTGACCGACTTCTGCTCTGGAACGTGTAGGAACAGGATGTCCGGGCTCTCGCCCCCAGGCTCGATCCAGTACACGCCGTCGTCCGGACCATGCACCTCGAGGCCGAGCGCCCCGCCCCAGAAGGTGGCGACCAGCAGCGGATCGGTGCAATCGATGACGATGCTCTGCCAGCGAAGAGACATCCCGTTAGTCTACAAGGGCTCGCCGGCCTGCTCCGCCAGCGACGCGGCTCGGCCGCCAAGGATCTGCGCCGAGCCGGCCGCCAAGGCGACACGCCTCCCCGCCTCGTCGGTGAGCTCGGCCGTGGCGACGGCAAGCCCGGACGTGCTGTCCCACAAGGCACCGCGAGGTCGCGTACGCGAGCAGCGCACCGCCGGCATCGGTGACGTTGCAGCTGCTCAGCGCAAGGCTCCTGCCGACGTGGATCGCGTGTCCCGTCGCATGCGCGCGCACGCCGACGCGTGCCGGACGCAGGTAGGTGATCGAGAGCTCCGCGGTCGTGTACATGGTGCCGGCGGCGAGGTCGGTGTGGATGGCGCAGCCGAGAGCTCCATCCGCGGGCACGGCGAGCAGTCCACCGGGAACCGCGCCCTGGGGCGCACGCAACCAGCCGGTGATCGGCATGCTGAACTCGGCCTCACGTGGTGCGGCGCTGTCGAAGGTGATGCCAGTGAGGTGGAACATCGCCGGCGGCGCGCGCAGCGCGCGAAGCTGCTCGAGGCCGCCCAGGGCACGCGTCTCTTCATCCACCGTGGCGCCGTGCGCCTGTTCGCGCCACAGCGCCGGTCAGTCCATCGCACGACCGGGCAGGATAGCGGGCGCCCACGCGCGGGGAATCTGGGGTAGGGTGGCTGCTGCCGATGCCGAGCACCGTCCCAGCACCCTTCGAAGCACTCTTTGCCGGCTCCAGCGAGGGCGAGCGCGCTGCCGTCGACCTGCTCTGCAGGCTCGTCGACGCCAGCAGCGACGTCCTCCTCGAGGTCAACGGGAGGCGCGTGCCGCTGCCCGCCAGTCTGCGCACGCTGCTGCAGCGGGCCGTCGATCACCTGCGTCGCGGGGACGACATCCGCCGCTCTCTGGGGCGCGCGCCGGCGCGCACGTTGTTGCAGCCGGTGGTGCACCTTGGCACCGCGCAGGTCGCCGGCTATGAGGCGCTGAGCGATCTCTCGACCCGCGACCTGCAGGGTGCCGACAGCTGGTTTCGCGACGCCGCACTGCTCGGGCTCGGCGAGGAGTTCGAGCTGGTCCTGCTCACCCTGGCGCTCGAGGAGCTGCAGAGCCTTCCTGACAACGTGTACCTCTCCGTCAACGTCTCACCGCACACTGTGGTGTCCCCGCACCTGCGCGAGTTGCTCCGCGACGTCGACGCCACCCGAATCGTGCTCGAGCTCACCGAGCACATGCCGGTCGAGGACTACGTGGCGCTCAACGTCGCGCTGAAACGGCTGCGTCGCCGCGGTGTCCGCATCGCCGTCGACGACGCGGGCGCAGGATTCTCCAGCCTCAACCACATCCTCTTGATCCGACCGGAGATCGTCAAGCTCGACGTGTCCCTGATCCGCGATGTCGACACCGACCTCGCACGCCGCTCGCTGGTGAGCGGGCTGTGCCACTTCACCGCGGAGATCGGCGCCGACTGCATCGCCGAGGGCGTAGAGACCGACGCGCAGGCTCGGACACTGCGCGAGCTGGGTGTCACGTACGGCCAGGGCTGGCACCTCGGACCACCGCGGCGCCGGCGCAATCGTCGTGTTGTGGCCGCGGTCACGGGATCGACGCAGGGTCCGCGCTGACCCACGCGCTCCGGTTGCAGTGCGCCGCCGCCGCCGTCGCCGCACCCACGACTGGCGCTGCGTAGGAGACGCCGCGCACCACCACGGAGTCGCCGAACAGCGGGAGTGGCAGGTGGACGGTCTTCTCCACAGACGCGTACACCGCGCACCCGTCGCTGACGCAGCGCACTCCATTTCCCTTCAGCTGCATGGCATCTGCGGTCTCTGCCTGGCCTGCGGCAGTGGTGAGCTCAGCGGACTCGTCACCGACCTGGACGCAGCCACGTTCGAACGCCATCAGCCCACCGCTGCCTTCGAGGTCAACGAGGTGGTTGCTCTGCCCGTACAGGTAGTGGGGATCCACCGAGTTGGCTCCCGCCTGGGCCGCGACCTGGGCGGCGGCCTGCACGCGCTCCGACCACACGTAGAGGTAGGCACTGTCGGCGACGAGCACGATGATCCCGAAGAGAAAGAGGGCGAAAGCCAGTGCCAGCATCATGATCATCTGGCCGCCCTGGCGCCGCCTGGTCATTGCCGGAAGGGCGGCGGGACCGCCTCCGCAACAGCAGCGATGGTCGGGCTCCAGGGTATCGCCCACGCCAGCGGTGTGCGCGAGAAATCCAGAGTGGCAGAGGCGGAGCAGCGCACCACGCGCAGACCTGAGGGCGGAGCGAGCGCCGTATCGAGGAAGTCGACCTCGCATGTAATGTACGAGCGTTGCGCCGCGCCAAGCGCCGCGTCGTTGCGCACGCAGAGCGGATGCGCCTTACCGTCGCGCTGCGCCGCGAACACCAGGAAGCGGCGGAAGCTCATCGTCCCGTAGAAGGTCTCCGCCGCGAAGCGGCAGCCCTTGGGCAGGCCCGACGTATCCAGCGAGTCACCCGCTCCCGCCGTCTGCGCGCAGCAGGTGGTGCCGGCCGCATCGACGGCCTGTCGCGGAGCCTGGAAGAACGATTCGGCGGCCAGCTTGGTGGCGGCGTCCATCTGCTGCTGTGCCTCGACCTGGACCATGACCGCCAGGAAGACATTGATCAGCACAAGCATCACGGGAATCACGATCGCCGTCTCAAGGATGGCCTGCGCGTCGCTGCCCCGCCGGTGCTGCCGGCGGTTCATGTCGCGAACCGCAGGGTGTGCGTGGTGGCGACGACGTCGATGGGGATCTCGCCTGCATGCCAGCCGAGGCCGCTCAGCGGCGGCACCAGCGAGGCGAGAAAGCCGATCACATGGACGGTGACCTTCGGTGGATCGCCGCAACGCGGCGTCGGTGGCAGCGGCGCAGCCGGACATGGAGGTGCGGCGTCAGCTGTCTCATCGCACACAGCCACGGTGCGCGAGCCGAAATGCTGCTCGACCTGCTCTGGGCTGGTGGGGCAATGCGCGAACGCCCCACCGGTGCGCGCGGCTGCGGGGGTTGCGCACGATCCGCCGGACGGATCGCACCAGGCCACGACGGTGGTGCCGAACATCGCCTGCTGCAACTGGTTGCGCACGGCTGTGAACAGCACCGCAGGCGAGGGCGTCTCCTCGCTCTGCGCTGAGCCGGCCGCCGCCGCGGCCAGGCGCGCAGCCTGCTCGGCAGCGGAGACGGACGCGCTGGTCTGGATCGCCCATAACCCTGCGTCGACGGCAGCGAAGAAGCAGAGGAAGAAGAGCGGAGCCACGAATGCGAACTCGACGGTTGCCTGCCCACCGCGAACGGCGAGACGACGAAGCACACCGCCCCCTCCCATGCCGTCAATAGTAGGCAGCGGTGACGCCGCAGTTGGGGGCCGTTGGTCAGGCGGGCAGGACGATGAAGGTGAGGTCCTCGGGTTGCAGTGGCTTGACCGACACCGGGTTGGAGGGCTGGTCGGTGCGCGGGTCGATGAGCGTCATCCAGCCGCCGCCGCGGTAGTACTCGAGCACGTAGGGGCCGCCGACCGGAACGCCGGTGATGGTGAAGTCGCCGTTGGCGTTCGAGGTGCCGTAGTAGAAGGGTCCGCCGGTGGTGTATCCGCCCTGCAGCTGGGTGAAGTGGGTGCTCAGGCGCACCCGTCCGGCGGTGCCGCGCCCGCCCGCGTCGACCAGGGTGCCCGACACCGGTAGCGGGGCGCGCAGCAAACCGCGGGCGGTGCGCGCCGCCGAGGTCGTGCCGTAGCTACTCACCAGGCGCTGCAGGCTGGTATTGGCCTCCTGGAAGTCCAGCGTCGCGATCTCGGCACGCGCCGCGGCGAGCAGGGTAACCGGATAAGCCCGCGCCGCTGAGGCTGCGCCGCCGTGGGCGGCGGCGTCGTCGAGTAGGGCTACGGCGTCGGGGGCGCGATTGCTCGTCAGCAGCTCCGCCGCGGCCTGGACCTCGTCCGCGGCGCGCATGGCCGCGATGGTCGGCACCAGCGACGCCGGCGGCCCACCCTGCGCGGCCTGGTCGAGCCGGCGCAGCGCGAGCTCCGCGTGGCCGCCCTTGATCGCGCTCGACGCCGCGTCGACGAGCAGCTGGGCACGCGTCCGCGCCGCCTGGCTCTGCAGTGACGGCTGGCGGACAAGGGTGAGAACCGCCACCGCCGCGTCGACGTCGCCGCCGGCGGCCAGCTTCTGGGCCCAGGCGATGCGCGCCACCTGGGCGTCGTGCTCGGCCGCGGCTGAGGCGCCGGGGTCGAGCACCATGAGCAGCCCGCTGCGGCCGGCCACGGCCTCGTCCAGGCTCACCGCCTGGGCGGGATCGCCGGCGGCCAGCGCCGTCGCCGCCGCGGAACGGCCGTCCTCGGCGGAGACACGGCCACCGAGCAGCACGCCGAGAACGATCGCGACCATGGCGAACGGGGCCGCCGCACGGGCGCCCCGCGGAACGGCTCCCTGGCGCCGGGTCGTGCTCGACGCGAACGTGGGGGGAGGTGGAGGCGGCGGCGGCACCTGGTCACCGATCGGGTACGTCGTCGATGGCGGAATCTGCATCGACTGCAGACGATACCCGAGCGCGTCCGTACCGACGGGCACCGCCAGCGGTACCCTGCCGCCGCCATGGTGGTCCTTGACGGCAGCCCGCTCACCATCGACGACGTGATCGCGGTGGCACGCGAGGGCGCGACGGTCGAGGTCGGTGAGGAGGCGAGGCGGCGGATGGCGCCGTCGCGCGCGGTCGTCGAGCAGCTCGACAGCAGCGACAGCATCGCCTACGGGGTCACCACCGGCTTCGGCGCCCTCGCCGACAGGGCTGTGCAGCCGGCCGATCGAGCCGCCCTGCAGCGCCACGTCGTGCTCAGCCACGCCTCGGGGATGGGCGACCCCCTCGACGCGGAGGTTGTGCGCGGGATGCTGCTGCTGCGTGCGCGGACCCTCTGCGCCGGCTACTCGGGGGTGCGCCCGCTGCTCCCCGAGTCGCTGGTGGCGCTGCTCAACAGCGGGCTGGTGCCCTGGGTTCCCGAGCATGGCTCGCTGGGCGCGTCCGGCGACCTCGCGCCCCTGGCCCATGCCACCGCCTGCCTGCTCGGCGAGGGCTGGGTGTGGGACGGCACAAGGCGGCAGGCGGCCGGCGAGGCTCTCGCGGCACGCGGGCTGGAGCCGATCACGGTGGGACCGCGCGAGGGATTGGCGCTCATCAATGGCACCGACGGGATGAGCGCGCTGCTCGCGCTCGCGGTCGCCGACCTTGACGCGCTGCTCCGCGCCGCAGACGTCATCGCAGCGATGAGCGTCGAAGCGCTGCTCGGCACCACCCGAGCGTTCGCGGAGAACGCCGTCGCGCTGCGCCCCGCGCCCGGCCAGGCGGCGAGCGCCGCCAACCTGCGCGCGCTGCTCGCCGACAGCGCGCTGGTGGCCTCGCACCGCGAGTCCCACCACGCCGTGCAGGACCCCTACTCGCTGCGCTGCACACCGCAGGTGCACGGCGCTGCCCGCGACGTGCACGCGTTCGCGCGTGAGTGCGTGCAACGCGAGCTCGAGGCCGTGGTCGACAACCCCATGGTTCTCGACGGCGAGGTGGTGAGCGGTGGCAACTTCCATGGCCAGGCGCTCGCATACGCGGCGGACATGCTCGCCAGCGTCTGCGCCGACGTGGCCGCGATCAGCGAGCGCCGCCTCGACCGGCTGCTGGACCCGGCGCGCTCGCGCGGCCTGCCCGCTTTCCTCACCCCCAACCCCGGGCTCAACAGCGGGCTGATGATCTGCCAGTACACCGCCGCCGCGATGGTCGTCGAGCTCCGCGCGGCCGCCTCGCCGATCGCGGTGCACAGCATGTCGACGAGCGCCGGTCAGGAGGACCACGTGTCGATGGGCTTCACGGCGGCGACGCGCACCCGGCGCAGCGTCGCCACCTTGCGCCGCGTGCTCGCCGCTGAACTTGTCGCGGCCGCGCAGGCGCTGGAGCTGCGCGCGCCACTGCGTCCCGGACCCGCCACCGGCGCGGTGATCGCGTCGCTGCGCGAGCGCGTCGCCCACCTCGACGACGACCGCGTCCTCGCCGGTGACCTCGAGCAGGCCGGGGAGTGGCTCCGCGAGCAGCGCTGGGGCGGCGTGCACCCGGGCGTCACGGACTCGCTGCGATGAGCACCGGCGCCCGTCTGGTGCGCGCGCCGCGCGGCCCCGAGCCGAGCTGCCGCAGCTGGCAGACCGAGGCGGTGCTGCGCTGCCTGATGAACAACCTCGACCCGGACGTCGCCGAGGATCCCGACAACCTCATCGTGTACGGCGGTAGCGGTAGGGCGGCGCGCAGCTGGGAATGCTTCGACGCCATCGTGGCCACTCTGCGCGACCTCGCCGACGACGAGACCCTGTTGGTGCAGAGCGGCAAGCCGGTGGGCGTGGCCCGCACCCACGAGATGGCGCCGCGCGTTCTCATCGCCAACTCGCTGCTTGTGCCGCAGTGGGCGACATGGGAGAACTTCTGGGAGCTCGAGGCCGCGGGACTGACCATGTACGGCCAGATGACCGCGGGCTCGTGGATCTACATCGGAACTCAGGGAATCCTCCAGGGAACATACGAGACCTTCGGCGCCGTCGCGCAGCAACGCTTCAACGGCAGCCTGCGTGGCCGCCTGGTGGTCACCGCCGGGCTCGGCGGCATGGGCGGTGCGCAACCGCTCGCTGTGACCATGAATGAGGGCGTCGCGCTCTGCATCGACGTCGACGCGCAGCGGGTGCGCCGCCGCATGGAGACGCGCTACCTCGACGAAGTGGCCAGCGACCTCGACGACGCGGTGCGCCGCTGTGACCTGGCTCGGGAGGAGGGACGCGCGCTCTCCGTCGGGGTCGTCGCCAACGCTGCGGAGGCGCTGCCGGCGCTGCTGCTCGCCGGCCTGGCGGTGGACGTGGTCACCGACCAGACCAGCGCGCACGACCCGCTCAGCTACGTACCCGCGGCGATGAACCTCGACGAGGCCGCACGCCTGCGCGAGAGCGACCGCGACGCCTACATTCGCGCGGCGCGCGCCTCGATGGCCGAGCACTGCCGCGCCATGGTCGCCTACCAGGAGCGCGGCGCCGAGGTCTTCGACTACGGCAACTCGCTGCGCGGCGAGGCCGTGAAGGGCGGCTTCGACGGAGCGTTCGCGTACCCGGGGTTCGTGCCCGCCTACATCCGCCCGCAGTTCTGCGAGGGACGCGGACCGTTTCGCTGGGTGGCGCTGAGCGGCGATCCCCAGGACATCGCGGTCACCGACGCCGCGCTCGTCGAGCTGTTCCCGGAGCAGCGCTCGCTGCATCGCTGGCTGCAGCTGGCCGCGGAGCGCGTCGCCTTCCAGGGGCTTCCGGCGCGCATCTGCTGGCTCGGCGCCGGCGAGCGCCACCGCGCCGGGCTGCGCTTCAACGAGCTGGTGCGCAGCGGCGCGGTGCGCGCGCCCATCGTGATCGGACGCGACCACCTCGACTCGGGCAGCGTGGCCTCGCCCTATCGCGAGACAGAGGCTATGCGTGACGGCAGTGACGCCATCGCGGACTGGCCGATCCTCAACGCGCTCCTCAACACCGCCAGCGGGGCGACGTGGGTGGCGGTGCACCACGGCGGCGGCGTGGGCATCGGCCGCTCCATCCACGCCGGTGCCCAGGTGGTCTGCGACGGTTCCGCGCTGGCCGACCGGCGCATCGAGCTGGTGCTCAGCAACGACCCCGCCACCGGTGTAATGCGCCACGCCGACGCCGGCTACGCGGCGGCCGTGACCGCGGCGCGCGAGCGCGACGTGCGCATCCCCATGCTCGGTTCATCCTGACGTGACCATGCGCAACTGGCTCGCCGCCGGCGGCGGCGCCGGCGATGCCGACGTGGTCGTGGTCGGCGCTCCCATCTCCCGGGCGTCGATCAGCCCCTCGCAGGCCTGGTGCACCCCTCCGGCATTCCGCGAGGCGCTGGCGCGCTTTCCCACATGGGATGCGAGCGCTCGCGCCGACATCGCCGGGCTTGCCGCATACGACGCCGGCGACATTGAGGGCGACCGGCACGACCCGGACGCATCGGCCGCGCACCGCCGCATCGAGGAGGCCGTGGCGGAGCTTGGCGGTGCAGCGGCGGGCGGCTTGGTTGTAGTCATTGGTGGCGACAACTCGTTGACCCAGCCTGCCTTCCTGGGAATCAGCCGGCGCCGCTCGCAGACGGAGTGGGGACTGCTCACCCTCGACGCCCATCATGATTGCCGGCCGGTCACCTCGGGCTCAACCAACGGCACGCCGGTTCGCGAGCTCATCGAGGGCGGTCTGCCCGGCAACCGCGTTGCCCAGGTGGGCATCCATCCCCTCGGCAACACCGCCGAGCACGCCCGCTGGGCGTTCGAGCAGGGCGTGCACGTCCACGACCTCGACCAGGTGCGCCGCTACGGCGTCGAGGCGGTCGTGGACGACGCGCTCCGCGAGCTGCGCCGCAACGGTGCGCTGGCGCTCTACATCGACCTCGACCTCGACGTCGTCGACCGCGCGTCCGCGCCCGCCTGCCCCGCGAGCCTGCCGGGTGGGCTGTCCCCGGCCGAGCTGCTGGAGGGCGCTCGCCTGCTCGGCCGCCAGCCCGACGTGGCCATCGTCGACCTCTGCGAGGTGGACGCTGAGGCGGACGTCGCCGGTATCACCGTGCGCCTGATGGCGGCGACGTTCACCGCGCTATGCGCCGGGATGGCGCTACGCGCACGCGAGGCGCCGCCGTCATGAGGGGGGTGCCGACGCTGATCGTGCGCAACATCGGCGCGCTGGTGACCTGCGACCCGCAGCGGGGTGACGCTCCCGGCGTCGTCCACGACGCCGTGCTCATCGCCGCCGGCGGGATGATCGCCTACGCCGGCCCCAGCGACGGCGTCAGCTTCCCGGCGCTGACCGCCGACGTCGTCGACATCGACGCGCGCGGCGCTGCAGTCGTCCCCGGTTTCGTGGACGCGCACAGCCACATCACGTGGCTCGGCGAGCGCAGCGAGGAGTACGCGGAGCGCGCGCAGGGCGTGTCCTACGAGGAGATCGGGCGTCGTGGCGGCGGCATCCGCGCCACCGTGCGCAGCACCGCCGCGGGCACCGTCGCGGAGATCCGCCACGCCGCGGCGGCGCGGGCGCGCCGGATGATCGAGAGCGGCACCACCACGGTCGAGGTGAAGAGCGGCTACGGGCTCGCGCTCGACGCAGAGATGCGCCAGCTCGTCGCGGCGATCGCTGTGGGCCACGAGCAGGACCTGCCCGACGTGGTCGCCACCTACCTGCCCCTGCACGCGCCGCCGGACGGCGATCGTGAGGCGCTGCTCGACGAGGTGTGCGGCGCCGGGGTGCGCGCCGCGGCGACACGGGCGAGCTTCTGCGACGTGTTCTGCGAGGAGGGCGCGTACACGGTGGACGAATGCCGGCGCGTCCTTGTCTCCGCCCAGGAGGCGGGCCTGGGCATCAAGGTGCACGCCGAGCAGCGCAGCCACAGCGGCGGTGCGCGGCTCGCCGCCGCCCTGCACGCGGCCAGCGCCGACCACCTCGAGCACGGCACCGACGAGGACTTTCGCGCGCTCGCCGCCGCCGGCGTGGCCGGCGTCATCCTCCCCGGGGCGGCGCTGGTTCTGGGCGGGCCGCCGCCGCCGGGGAGGCGCTTGCTCGAGGCCGGAGCCACGGTGGCAGTGGCGACCGACTGCAACCCGGGCAGCTGCTACAGCGAGTCGATGCCGTTGATGGTCTCGCTCGCCGTCGCCACCGCCGGGATGACGCCGGCGCAGGCGCTGGTCGCCGCGACCGCAGGCGGGGCGGCGGCGTTGCGACTCGAGGACCGGGGCATGCTCCGTGCGGGTCTGCGCTGCGACGCGGTCATCCTGGCCACGCCGCGATGGCTTGACATCGGCTACCACCTCGGCGCCAACCTCGCGGAGAGGGTGATCAGGGCGGGGTTGGTCGTCGCCGGTGGTGAGCCGCAGGCCGCCGCCGACGAACTGTCCGCGCCCTGAATCAGTCGAGCAGAGCGGCGAGCTCCTCGGGCTCCGTCACCGGTCGCTGACAGGCGAAGTCCACGCACACATACGCGGCCGGGCGGCCATCGACGAGTGGCCGGTCAGCCAGCAGCTCGACGTCGGCGTTGCCCCAGGCCAGGACCGTGGTCGGCGTCCAGCGCCGGTGCACCACGTCGAGGAGGCTTCGCGTCCGCTCGTCGTCGGGTGCGCCGCTGATGGCCACCTCGCGGGAGGCGGCCTGGGCGCGGTCCAGCGCACACGCCAGGGCGCTGACGGCCAGGGGTGAGCGCGTCGCCGCGCCGGCCAGGGGTGCCATGATCGTCTCGGCACGCTCGCGCAGGGCGGCGTCGCCCGTGAACGCGGCCAGGCGCAGCAGTGCTGACGCGAGGATGGACTGGCCCGCGGGGACCGGGTTGTCGTCGATGGTCCGCGGCCGCACCAGCAGCCGTTCCGCGTCCGACGCGGTGTCGTACATGACGCCGCCGTCGTCGAAGCGGCGCACGGCGTCGTCGACGAGCTCACGCGCGGCTGCGAGGTAGCTGCCGTCTCCGCACCCTTCGTACAGGGTGATCAGCGCCTCGGCCAGAAAGGCGGAGTCCTCGAGAAAACCGGTGATCTTGGCCGACCCGTCCTTCCAGGTGCGCAGCAGCACACCGTCAGGCCGGAGGGCGGCGAGCAGGAAATCCGCACCGTGACGCGCGCCGTCGAGGTAGTCGACCCGACCGAGCGCGGCGCCCGCCTCGGCGAGCGCGCTGATCATCAGCGCGTTCCAAGCGGTGAGCACCTTGTCGTCGCGGGCCGGCGCAGCGCGCTGCCCGCGCGCCTCGAGCAGGCGCGCGCAGATGCCGTCGAGACGATCGCGCATTGCGGCCTCGTGGGTGTCGAGGCTGTGCGCCACCTGGGCAAGCGGAAACGGCTGCGAGAGGACGGTCGTACCTCGCTCGAAGTTGCCGACATCGGTGACACCGAAGACGCGCGCGGCCAGCGTGCCGTCCGCCTCTCCGAGCACCTCGCGCAGCTGCCCGAGGGACCACACGAAGTACGAGCCTTCGCCACCCGGGGAATCGGCGTCCTGCGACGAGGCGAAGCCTCCGCCTGGGAGGCGCAGCTCACGCATGGCGTAGTCGAGCGTGTCCTCGGCGACGCGCCGCCAGCGCTGGTCGCCGGTGAGCTGGTACGCGTGCAGGTACACCGGGGCCAGCTGGGCGTTGTCGTAGAGCATCTTTTCGAAGTGCGGGATCGACCAGGTGGCGTCCACGGCGTAGCGGTGGAAGCCGCCGCCGACCTGGTCGTGGATGCCGCCGCGATCCATGTGGTCGAGCGTGACCAGCGCGGCGTCGAGTAGGCGGCGGTCGCCGGTGGCGTGATGGCGCCGCAGCAGGAAGTCGAGCGCCCCCGCATGAGGGAACTTCGGCGCGCCACCGAACCCGCCATGACGCATGTCAGTCTGCGCCACCAGCTGGGTGGCAGCGGCGCCGAGGTCGGCGGCGGACACCGAGCCGGGCGGCAGCGCCGCCGGTTCGAGAGCCCGGCGCAGCTGCGCCGCCGCCTCGTTCACCTCGCCGCGCCGGTCGCGGTACACGGTGGCGGCGGCGTTGAGCACGTAGTCGAAGCCGCGCGTGCCCTGGCGGTCGACGGGCGGGAAGTACGTTCCCCCGAAGAACGGCTCGCCGGCCGGCGTCAGGAACACTGTCATCGGCCAGCCGCCGTGTCCGCTGATGGCGATGACCGCCTGCATGTAGATCGAGTCGACGTCGGGGCGCTCCTCGCGGTCCACCTTGATGTTGACGAACAGCTCGTTCATGAGCGCCGCGATCCGCTCGTCCTCGAACGACTCGTGGGCCATCACGTGGCACCAGTGGCAGGCGCTGTAACCGATGCTGAGCAGCACGGGGCGGTCCTCAGCGCGGGCGCGTGCGAACGCCTCCTCCCCCCACGGGTACCAGTCGACCGGGTTGCCAGCGTGCTGCAGGAGGTATGGACTTGTCTCGCGCGCGAGTCGATTGCTCACCGCGTCGACGCTAGCAGACGGTCGCGGTCGGGCCGAATCCCGCGTCGACCGCGCTGCGCTGAGGTCATGCATGCGCCCACAAAGCGGCCATACCGTGTGAGAGTTCGCGCTGTGAGCTTGTGACAAGGAGACAAATCGATGACCGACATATCCCCCGGGGCGGCACCACACGCCCATTTCGTCCACATCCCGCACCCACGCCTTGCCGAGCGCCACGAGCGTGGTCCGGTCAAGGTCGCCGACCAGGTGAGCCCGAGCTTCAACGGGCGGCTGGCACTGCGCATCACAGCCATCGTCGGCACGATGTGGTGCGCGTACGCCTTCGCCGTGCTCGCGCTGGTGGTGCTGCCGCAGGCGACGAGCTCACCGCTGCTCTTGGTGCAATGGATTTCGCAGACCTTCATCCAGCTGGTGATGCTGTCGATCCTCATGGTCGGCCAGAACATCCAGGGAAAGGCTGCCGACCAGCGCGCGGCCGACACGTACAAGGACGCCGAGGCCATCCTCCACGAGTGCTTGCAGCTCCAGGAGCACCTGCATGCACAGGACAAGGTCCTCGACCACCTCGTCGCCCGTCTGGCCAAGACCGCGTGAGCGTCTGGACTTCGGCGCCGGCAGCGAGAACGGCTTCAGCGACAGCCACGGTTGCATCCGCGTTCCCACCGCCGCCATCGCCTGGCTGTACGGATGGGTCGGGATGGGCACGACGGTGATCATCACCGGTTAGGACACCGGGCTGACCTCGAGCGTTCTGCGCTTCTGCGACTTCTCGCCCTCCACATCGGCGTCGGCGGCAGGCGCCCCCTCCTCGTCGGAGCCGAGGTCGACATCGCTCGAGGTGGGAAGGCCGCTCGGCGGGCGGTCGAGGAGCTTCATGGTCTCGGCGACGATCTCGGTCGAGTGGCGGCGCAGACCGTCGCTGCCGTCGAACTCGCGGGTGCGCAAGCGGCCCTCGATGTACACGCGCCGGCCCTTGAGGCAGTACTGCGCGCAGATCTCCGCGAGCTTGCCGAAGACGACGACTGAGTGGAACTCGGTGCTCTCCTGGCGGTTGCCGTCGCCGTCCCGCCACACCGCATTGGTGGCCAGGCGCATGCGTGTCAGTGTTGTCGATGGACCAGACGTCGACTCCGCGTCACGCGTGAGATTGCCGACCAGGATGACTCGGTTGATCACGGCTGTGCCTCCAGTGGTGTTTGACTGTTGGTGAAGAGTTCTTCCACCTGCGGGTGCGCTCACGTCGCCTTGTGCGGGTGCGGGGTACGATGGTGGGCCGGCATCAGCGCGTGCTTGGCGGAGCGCTCGAGCGTGTGCAGCATCGTGTGAGCCTTGCTCTCGAGGTGTGTCGACGTGTTCATTGCGCCGGGCACCTTGAGCAGGAGCCAGAGCGTCGCCAGCGCGTAGACGGTGGTGATCAGGCCGCCGTTGGAGTCGAATTCGGTGGTCACGGCGACGCGCAGGATGATCAGCTGCACCGCCTGCAGGAACACGGTTCCCGTGAAGAGGCGCAGCCACGTGCGTGCATGGGCTCGCGTGTCGGGCATCACCGTCAGAAGGGCCGCGAGCGGGGCTGTGACGATGAGGATGTTGAGCAGGGCCGTGCGGATCACGTAGGCGAGCACCAGGATCGCCATGACGGCGATCAGAACCACGACCAAGAGGGCCTGGAATAGATCCTGGCCGCCGATCAGGCGTGCGATCGTCTGCGGAGCCAGGCTCGGGGACCACGGCAGCGTGTCGGTGTTGAGAGGTCCGCCCAGCGAGAGCGCGACGCTCCCCAGCGCGTTGTTGAGGTCGATCGCCATCTGCATGAAAAGGAGCGATCCGTGGGCCAGCACGATCGCCAGCAGGACCCGGGGGAGGATCACCTTGAGGTCGTACCGCGAGCGCATCGAGCGCTCGAAGATGCTGCGCAAAGAGGTCAGCAGGATGACCAGGCCGATCATGGCGTCAACAGCCAGCGCCAACCCGAGGTTGAGGCTGGCGAGGTTGGGGTTGGCGGTGATCGGGCGGTTGCCCGACACGGTGGGGTCGACGGTGCGGAAGAGAAAGCGGTCGAGCACGCCCATCATGTCGACTCGCGCCACCGAGATGAGGTGACCGAGCAGGTCGATCAACGACTGCACGATGAACCCGACGGGGTCGCTGACCGCATGCGCGCCGTTGACGATGCCGTGGATGATCGACACGTCAGTGGACGCCGCCCGGGATGCTCGCGATGATCGCGTGCGTTAAAGTCCCGGCGACCTCGACGCCGATGGTGCCGAAGACGATGCGACCGATCCAGCGCTTCGCCTCCATGACGCTGCGCGGATCGACGGCGACGATCTTGTACATGAAGGCGATCAGGAACGCCAACGCACCGATTGAGCCGATAAGCCCCTGCGCGAGCAGGATCCAGTTGTCGACGAGGCCCTTGAGCTGCGACACAGGGCGACCTCCGAACAGCGGATGACGGTCGCCCCTCCGGCCGGCCGGTCAGCGACCGGCGCGCACTGGAGTGTACCTACACGGATTTGGGTAACTATCCCATGAGTGTAGAAGCACGCGTTAGGATAAGTGCTACATGGGTAAGGCTTTCGGAATCGCCGGTGGACTGTGGGCGCTGGCGTTCGCCTCGGCCACGCTTGGGTTCGCGGTGAGCGGCCAGAGCACCGGCTGGGCGGTCGTCCTGTACGTTGTTGGCGGTGGGTTTGCCCTCGTTGGGCTCGTCGTCCTCGTTGCGAGGTGGCGAGACCATCGCCACACCGACGTCGGCGAGCCCGTTGCCCTAGTCGGACCCTCCTCGATGCCCCGGACATACCAGGGAGGGCAGGGCGGTCAGAGCATCGGCGCTGGCGGTGGTGGCGGTGCTGGAGACATTGGTGGGCCGGGGGGCGCGGGCGGAGAGATCAACATCTACGGCTCGCCCCCTCAGCCGGACGAGGGCAAGCCTAACGATTTGGCACGCTGACGCGTGCCATGACTTGGTGGAACCCTCGCTCGCCTGCGCTGCCGTGGCCCGGTCCGGTGCCTCAGCCCGAGTGGTCGAAGCGTCTAGCTGAGGACTCACGGCGGTCAGTGCAGCCGCCAACAGAACGGCTCCAGCCGGGAAATCACGTCGTCCACGAAGACGGCCAATCCGCGCAGGGTGTCCCTGACCGGGCGACCCATTCCTGGCCATTCCTTCTCGAACGCTATGTCGAAAACTCCGAGCGGCTCCATGTTCATATCCGTGTCGCTCAGCGGAAGGCGCAGCCACATGACTGGTGCGTTGTCATTGAACGGGCCCGCGATGAGACCCGGCATGGGGAGGCTGTCGGAACTGAAGTAGGCCACACTCCTGAGGAAACTGCCGGTCAGATGCGGGAGGCGATGCTTGTCCCAGTTGGACAGATGTCC
>JALYZN010000048.1 GCA_030948845.1 Candidatus Dormiibacterota bacterium | reverse complement strand
GCGGCGCTGGGCGTCAACGCCGGCGGCGACGTCGACCCGGACGACATCCCCTTCTAGATGCCTGATTACGATCGCCGCCGCCGCAAGGTGTGCAGCTTCTGCCTGGAGCACGTCGAGATCATCGACTACAAGGAGGTCGCGCGCCTGCGCCGCTACCTCAGTGACCGCGGCAAGATCCTCCCGCGGCGCATGACCGGAACGTGCGCCCGCCACCAGCGTCGCCTCACCACGGCGCTCAATCGCGCCCGCCACATCGCCCTGCTGCCCTACCAAGCCGAGGTTCGATAACTAGCGACGGAAGTCTGTCCTCCCGTAAAGCCGTCGGCGCAGGCGACTTCACGTCGCCGGAGCCGACACCGCTAGCTGGGGGGTGACCGATGGGGGAACGCAGTTCCCCCATCGATATTGGTCATATACTCGGGCTTGGCCATGCGCCGTCCGGCGACACGTTTACTCCACGTCCTTCTCAGCGTCCCGGTCCTCACCAGCGCGACGGTGATCGCCGCCTCGCCGACCGCGCACGCCCAGGCGGCGGCGCCCACCCCCCTCGTGGTGGTCATCGATCCCGGCCACGGCGGCGCCATCGACCCAGCTCAGCCGGACATGCCGTTCGACCCGGGGGCGATCGCACCTAGCAACGGCCTCATGGAGAAGGACGCCACCCTGGCGGTGTCGCTGCGGTTGCGCGCTCTCCTCCAGCAGGACGACGTCAACGCCATTCTCACCCGTTCCGACGACCGCTCTCTCGACGTCCAACAGCGCAGTGCCACTGCCAACAACAACGGCGCCGCCGTCTTCGTCAGCGTTCACTTCAACTCCTTCACCGACGGCGGCCCGAACGGCTCGCTGGTGCTCTACCCGAAGGACGGCGACCTCGCGTTCGCGCAGACCATGAGTGACGCGATGGGCACGTACCTCAAGCCCCTCGGCGTCGTCAACGACGGGGTGGTGTTGCGCGACAACTGGTGGATCCACACCCAGATGCCCACCGTCACGGTGGAACCGGCCTTCCTCAGCAACACGCGCGAGGCGTCGCTGATCGCCACACCGGGCTTCAAGCAGGTGCTGGCCATGTCGATCCGCTCGGGCATCGAGAAGTACGAACCGCAGCTGCTCCAGCGCAAAGCCCAAATCGTGGCCTGGAACATGGCGCACCCCGAACACCCGGTGACGCCGGCGACCACAGCCCTCGCTGTCCATGCGGCTGCCCCGGCGTCTGCGGGATGGTTCGGCACCCTGGTCCGCTACACCCTCCTGCTGGCGCTGTTCGCGGCGGTGATGCGCTGGCCGCGCACCGCCTGGGTGATGGTGCGCGCCGACCTGCGCTTCACCCGGGCGAGCATCGGCCGGGTGGTGGTGCGTCGCAACGCCAAACGCCGTCGTCGTCGCGCCGTGGCGCTGCGCGCGCTCGAGGCCCACGCGCAACGATTTGCTCGTCCGCATCACATCTACGACGAGCTGTTCTGACCCACGCGCAGTCGTCCGGCAGTCCGCCGAGGGGCGCTTGATAGACTGCTTCCAGACGTCCAACGTGCACGCTGGGAGCAGACATGGCCTTCGCACAGCAGCTCCGCGTCCCCGGTCCCACCCCTCTTCCTGAGCGCGTCGTACGCGCGGCGAGCCGGCCCATGATCAACCACCGCGGCCCCGAGTTTGCGGCCCTGTTGCGAGACATCGAGGAAGGCCTGCGCTGGGCGCTGCGCACCGAGAACGACGTGCTTATCTTCCCCTGCAGCGGCACCGGCGGCCTCGAGGCGGCGGTGGTCAACCTGCTCAGCCCGGGCGAGCAGGCGCTGTTCTGCTCGATGGGCTCTTTCGGTGACCGCTGGGCCGACATCGGCACCGCGTACGGCGCCGACGTGCTCCGACTCAAGGTCGAGGCCGGCGAACCGATCGACCCCGAAGACGTCGACCGCATCCTCGCCGAGCACCCCGGCGTCACCACCGTGTTCGTCACCCACAACGAGACCAGCACGGGCGTGACCAACGACCTCGCCGCGCTCGCCGCGGTGGTCAAGGGTCGCGACAAGCTGCTCGCCGTCGACTCGGTGAGCGGCGCCGGCTGCATCCCGCTGGAGACCGACGGCTGGCACATCGACGTGCTCATCACGGGCTCGCAGAAGGGGTGGATGGCTCCTCCCGGGGTCACCATGCTGGCGGTCAGCGCCGACGGGTTCGCCCGCGCCGAGAAGACGACCACGCCGCGCTGGTATCTCGATTTCGCGCGCGAGCAGAAGTTCCAGCGCAAGTCGCAGACGTACAGCACGC
Organism: Candidatus Dormiibacterota bacterium; assembly: GCA_030948845.1. Classification (GTDB taxonomy): domain Bacteria; phylum Chloroflexota; class Dormibacteria; order Aeolococcales; family Aeolococcaceae; genus Aeolococcus. Next base: position 6,065 of record JALYZN010000048.1, on the reverse strand, counting down.
CTGCAGTGTCCGTCCTCTACGCCCTTCAGGAGGGACTCGCCATCATGCGCGGGGAGAGCTTGGACGGGGTCTGGGCACGCCACGCGCGCGTCGGTGAGATGGTGCGCGCCGGCGTCGACGCGCTCGGGCTCAAATTCCTTGCCGCAGAGGGCTATCGCAGCAACACCGTCACCGCGATCCACAGCCCCGTGGACGGACCTGACGCGCTCAAGGACCTGCTCACCGCGCTGCGCACTCGCCACGGGCTGGTGCTCGCCGGCGGCCAGGGTGACCTGACCGGGAAGATCTTCCGCATCGGCCACCTCGGGATGATCGACGAGGGCGACGTCTACAGCATCCTCGCCACCCTCGAGCAGGGCCTGCAGGAGACCGGGATGCGCAGCCGCGTCGGCCTTGCCGTGCCCGCCGCCCAGGCGGTGGTGCGCAGCGTCCAGGTCAGCGAACAGCCCGCCGGCGTGGGGTGAGCATCCAGACGGAGGCGCCGCTCTCGCAGGATTCGTCTGCCGAGGGGCAGGAGGTCGACGTGCTGCGCATCCTTGTCGCCGACCCCATCGCCGCCGACGGTGTCGAACGGCTGCGCACCGCCGGCGAGGTCGACGTCGCCACTGGTCTCGATCCCGCCGAGCTGATCGCGTGCATCGCCGCCTACGACGCGCTGGTGGTGCGCAGCGAGACCAAGGTCACCGCCGACGTGTTCGCTGCGGCGACGCGGCTGCGCGTGGTCGGCCGCGCCGGGGTGGGCGTCGACAACATCGACATCGAGGCGGCCACGCGTCACGGCGTGCTGGTCCTCAACGCACCGACGGGCAACACCATCGCCGCCGCTGAGCACGCCGTCGCGATGATGCTGGCGCTGGCGCGCAACATCCCGGCCGCTGACGCCTCGCTGCGAGGCGGGCGCTGGGAGCGCTCCAAGCTGATCGGCGTGGAGCTGCGCGATCGCACCCTCGGCGTGCTCGGCCTCGGCAAGATCGGCTTCGAGGTGGCCCGGATCGCCGGCGAGGGGCTGCGCATGCGCGTCCTCGCCCACGACCCGCTGGTGACCCACGAGCGCGCCGAGCAGGCCGGTGCGGAGCTGGTCGACATGGAGACACTGCTCGCCGAGAGCGACGTGCTCACCGTCCACGTCCCGCTCACCGAACACACCCGCGGCTCCATCGGTGCCGCCGAGCTGCGGCGCATGCGCCCGGGCGCGCGGGTCATCAACGTGGCGCGCGGCGGGATCATCGATGAGGCGGCCCTCGCGCAAGCCGTGCGCGACGGGGTCATCGCCGGCGCCGCCATCGACGTGTTCACCAAGGAACCCGTGCCGGAGGGACACCCGCTGATCGGCGTCGACGGCATCGTGGTGACGCCCCACCTCGGGGCCAGCACCGCCGAGGCGCAGGTGAACGTGGCTGCCGATGTGGCCGACCAGATCGTCGAGTACCTTCACGGTGGTTCGCCGCGGTACGCGGTCAACGCGCCGGCTGTCAACCCCGAGGAGCTGGCCCGGATGCGCCCGTATCTCGAGCTGGGTCGCAAGATGGGCTCGCTGGCAGCTCAGCTCAGCAGTGGCGGCGTGCAGAGGGTGATCTGCAGCTACGCGGGCGAGCTCGCCGCTGTCGACACCACGCTGGTGACCGCCGAGGTGTTGCGCGGACTGCTCGGCCACTTCACCGACACCCGGGTCAACGCCATCAACGCCAAGACGGTGGCGCGCTCCATGGGCGTCGACGTCGACGAGCACACTACCACGCGCAGCGTCGACCACGCCAACTCCGTCTTCGTTGAGGTGGTCGGCGAGCGCCGCCTGCTCGTGGCCGGCACCCACTTCGACGGGGTGCCAAGGATCACCCGCATCGACGACTTCCGCGTCGATATGCAACCGGCGGGAACATTCCTGGTGGTGCAGCACGAGGACCGCCCCGGCGTCATCGCCGCCGTGTCCTCACTCCTGGCCAGCAACGACATCAACATCGCGCGCATCGAGCTCGGTCGCGACCGTCCGCGCGGGCGCGCTGTGATGCTCATGGAGATCGACGACGCCGTCGACGGCGCGCTGCTCGGGCGCCTCGCCGCGGTCGCCAAGCTGGAGCAACTCCGCCAGGTGCGTCTCTAGACGCGACCGCCACCGTGCCGCGCCCGCAGCTCCGCCAGGGGGGTCGCCGCGCGCAGCAGGCGGTGGTCCCCATAGCGCACGCCGCGATCGCTAAGGCGCAGGCACAGCACCCACCACGAGAGCACCGCGCGCTCGCCGAGCCACGCGGGCGCGCCCAGCGACGTGTACCACGGAAAGACGCGCCGCCCACCGCCCGCGCGCCTCCCCGCCTCGGCGACGGCGAGGGAGAACAGCGCTCCGGCCGCGACAGCTCGCCTGCCTCCCAGCACGGCGGCCGGGACGATGGCGAGCATGGCCAGCATCCGAGCCGGCTGGGCCAGGTCGTCGTACGCCTGGCGAGGGCGCTGGCCGAGGAAGTGCCGCACTGTCGGAGGACGCCGGGCCACCAACAGGTCGGGAGCCACGCGCACGCGTCCGCCGCTCGCCGCCACCGTGCGCACCAGCTCGCAGTTCTCGAAGAGCACGTCACCGTCGTACCGCGGTGTTGCCGCCAAGGCGCTCCGGCGCACCACCAGCGTTCCTGGCCAGTCGTGCGCGAGAGCGCGGTTGAGGAGGATGCGGCCGGTGTCCCACGCCGCGTGCCAGGTCATCGGCGCGAAGTAGTTCGCGGGAACCACCAGGTCACCACCTTCGAGGAGGGTTTGCGCGCGTGCCAGGGTCATCGCGTCCCAGCGCACGTCGTCGTCGGCGATCACCACACCGTCATGGTGGGCGCGGCGCAGCCCGGTGAGCACCGCCCATGCCTTGCCGTTGGCGCAACGGTCACTCGGGTCCAGCGCGATGTGCTCGGCGACGCCGGCGAACAGCTCGGAGTGGCGCGCGAAGAGCGGCGGTGATGAGCCGTCGACGATGAGCACGTTGACGTATCCCGCGATCGTCGTGAGGTATCGCACCAGCTCTCCGCCGGCCTCGAGCGCCACCCGATCGCGGCGCAGCGGCAACAGGTAGGTGAGCGTCACCGCAGCGCGATCACCTCGATGTCGATGGGCTTGAAGCTGCCGTTGTTGGATTGTTCGGCCGAGCACGCAGTCACCCCGGCAACTAGCGCCGTCTCGGCGCGCAAGACCAGGCGCGCTCCGGCGGCGGACGTCGGCGGGTGGACGATGACTTCGCCCTCGTGGCCGACTGCGACGTTCATGAACACGTTGAACGTCGAGGCGATGTCGCGCTCCTCGACGCCCAGCGGCGTCAGGCTCGTGGACAGGTTTTCCAGACAGCTGCGGTGGTGGCCCTGGTGGTGGTGGAGGATGCCGAACATCTCGGGGCTGCACGGCGCCAGCAGGATGTCGTGCACCGCGCAGGTGTCCTCCACGATGGTGAAGAGCCGGCGGCTCTGTCGCGACCAGAGAACGTGCCCGGTGGTGAGCCGCAGAGTCCCGTTGTAGTCGATGGTGCGGCCCGAGCTGAGCCCGTCCCGGAGGTCGTCTGCCGCGAAGCAGGCGAGGTCGGCAACCTGTTCACCGTCGGGGTCGACGATGACCAGCATCTCACCGGCGTTGAGGCGCACCGCCGTGCCGGTCTGGGGCGGGAGGCGTCTCTTCAGGGACGAGAAGAAGATGGTCACGGCCGATCATGCACATGCAGAGGGCAGCGCCAGTCGTCGCCGAGCTCAGCACCGGCGTACTGGCGCGCCTCCGATTCGGACCCGTGGTCGCGAAGAGTCGGGTTGACGGTTCCCTGCAGATCCACGTCGCGACCGCGGATCAGGGCGCGCATGCGCTCGTAGCCGTTGCGCTCGCGCAGCGCGGTGAACTGCTCGTGGGGGTTGAACACCAGCGTCGGCCACGCAAAACGGCGCGCCCACCGAGAGCTCCCAGCGTGCATCCCCACCACGAAGTACGCGTTGCCGCCCACGCTGAAGGAGAAAAGCGGGTCCTCGGGGTCGGCGCTGACGCGCGGGTCCCAGGGGTTGCGGTGGTGGTCGCGATCGTGCATGTGCTGCAGCTGGCGCCACAGCAGCCGGCTGAACCGCACCTCGGTCGTTGCCGCCGGTTCTGCGAAGACGGCCACGAAGGAGCTCAGCTCGTCCAGCCGCGGAGTCGTGGCGAAGCGCGCCAGGTCGGCGTTGAGCGCCGCGGCGGCAGAGACGGTGCCGAGCCGGTCGTAGAGGCGGAGCTCGTAGGCGTCGCGGCGCACCACCGACCGCGCCCCCAGGCAGGGGTGTCCGTCGCCACCGGCGAATCCCTGGAAGGCGTCCCTCACCAGCCTAGTGAGTGCCTCCCCACCGGCGACGTCGAGAGTGGACCTTATAGTCACGCTAGTAGGTTACGGTATAACGGCCAGGGGTGGTGACCGGGCCGGCCGAACTCGGCGAACGCACCGCTCAGGGCTCAGCGCAAGGAATCGCCGAGAGCGACGTTTCTATCAGTGGGTCGGCGGCCGCATGGCTGACGAGAGAGCACCTGCCTTTCAGGAAGGGAGACCGAGGCGGGGGGACGACTCCCTGCAACCTTTCGGCTGGCGCCGCCCGACCCACCATCGCTGCGGCGATGTCGGCGCGACCTATTCACGCAGACTCGCGCGCATGGCAGACGTCCGGCCCCTGCGCGGCATCCATTTCAACCCAGACCTGGTGCACCTTGGTGGCGTCCTCGCCCCGCCATACGACGTCATCAGCGAGACGCAGCGCGAGGAGCTGTACGGGCGCGACCTGCGCAACATCATCAGGATCGACTTCGGCCGGCAGCTGTCCGGCGACGAGCCGGGGGTCAACGATCGGTACACCCGCGCCGCGGAGCACCTCGAGGCGTGGCTCGCCATCGGCGTGCTCGTCCGCGACCCGGGGCCGTCTTTCTACGTCACCGAGCATCGCTTCCCCGCGCCCGACGGGACCGACCGGATCCGGCGCGGGCTCATCGCCCGGGTGCGGGCGACCGCCTGGGAGAACAGCGATCTCCGGCCCCACGAGCACACCCTGCGCGGACCCAAGGAGGACCGCCTGGCGCTGATGCGGGCGACCGCCACCCAGACGAGCCCCGTGTTTGCGGTGTGGCGAGGCGCCACGGGGCTGGAAGAGCTTCTCGCCCGCGCCGCGGGCGGCCGCGCCCTGCTGGGTGGCCGCACCGGCGGTGAGCTCGGCTCGGAGAAGCACCTGCTCTGGGTCGCCGAGGACCGGGCCGATGTACGTGCCATCGAAGAGGCGCTGCGCGGCGCGAGCCTTTACGTCGCCGACGGCCATCACCGCTACGAGACTGCCGCGGCGTACGCCGCCGAGCGGGCGGCCGTGGGCGACGGACCGGATGCCGACTCGCAGTTCGCGCTGGTGTCCCTGTCGGCCGCCGATGACCCGACCACCAGCCTGCTTCCCACCCACCGGCTCCTCCTGCCCCGCATGGGCGCCGCCTTCAGCCTCGACGACCTCTGGATGCGGCTGGACGACAGCTGGGAGGTCGCCCCCGCCGACGACCTGACTGCCGCGAGCATCGCGGCCGGCGCCCAGCGCGAGGAGTGCAACGCCTTTGCCGTGCGAGCTCACGACGGCGCTGCGGTGTTGTCCCGGCCGCGCACGCCGGGTGGATCACCGCGCGAGGCGCTGGACGTCGTGGTGCTGCAGGAGGAGGTCCTCGGCCCGGCCGGCGCGGACGAGGCAGCGATTCGCGAAGGTGCGCTCGGATACACGCGCTCGCTCGACGACGTGGACCGCGCGGTCGCAGCAGGCGAGGCCGTGCTCGGGTTCGTTGTCAACCCTGCCACCACCACGGAGATGATCGCGGTCGCCGACGCGGGTGAGGTGATGCCACAGAAGTCGACGTACTTTTATCCGAAGGTCCCCACCGGGCTGGTGCTCTCGCCGCTCTGACGGCGCCGATGGCCGCCACCCTCGGCCGCGTACGATCTCTCGCATGTCCCGCCGCATCGCCATCTCCGTCGACGACGACATCCTCGAGGCTCTCAACGCCCATACTCGCGGCTCGCCGTTGAGCCGCAGCGAGCTGATCAACGTGGCCTTGCGGCGTTTCCTGCG
>JALYZN010000004.1 GCA_030948845.1 Candidatus Dormiibacterota bacterium | reverse complement strand
GCTCCTCGACCAGGACTGCTGCCCGGCCCTCACCAATGCGCTCGACCGCCGTCCAGAAGTCGGTCGGGATGGGTGGACGCGACGCCATCGCCGCGAGGTCGGCTCCGAGGCTGATGGCCAGCATTGGGTTGTCGTCGCAGTCCACGGCGAGGACGCGATGGCCGCGCTGGGCCAAGTGCCGAGCGAGAACCGCCGAGATCACTGTCTTGCCGACGCCACCCTTGCCCGCCACGGTGATTCGCAATGCTGTCATGAGGGCGATGATACGGTGACGCGCGCGCCTCTACGCCGCGGGTGAACGCTTACTTGAGTCCGACCGCCTCTGGGCGCATCAGCGGATGCCGAAGGCTCGAGCAATGCCGCCGAGGTGCGAGTCCACGCTCTGGAGACCAGCCAGCAGCTGGGTGAGCGCCCCGTTGATGGTCGGGAGCTGGGTGGGCACGCTGGACGTCTGCGATTGCACAGCCTCGAGGCCGCTAGCGAGCTTCTCCGCTGCCCGTCGCGCACCCATGAGGGCAGCGAGCGTCAGGATCAGCGTGGCGGCGAGTACGAGGACCACGACGATCGCCAGCACGAAGGTGATCCACGTGTTGATGGCCTGCCAGGCGCTCATCGCGGTGAGCCCTGGGCGGCGCGCTGGGTGAGCAGTCCCTCGATGGTGGCACTGTGGGCGTCGAGGTTGGCTGCGACACCAAGGATCGATCCCGCGACCTCGATGGTCTGGTCGAGTGCCGGCGTGGTCGGCGCTGTGTTGGCGGCGATGCCCGCAGCCGCGGCAAGGGTCGTCTCGAAATGCTTGCGGATCGCCCGGGCCGCGAGGATCAGTCCAGCAACGCGGTACAAGACGATCGGCACCACCACCGCGATGACCACGAGGAGGAGGACGTCCCAGAGCGCCAGCACCGCGATGGGCGCATCTTCGGCAATCATTGATAGGTCCTCTGGGCGGCGGCCGCACCCGCGACGGCCACCAAGCCTTCGTCGATTTGCTGCAGCGCGCCAGCGGCCGCGGTGAGCTGCTGGTTGAGGTGGGGCACCTGGCTCGGGATCATCGCCGTCTCACTCTCGATTGCCCGCACTCCCCAGGTGATCATCGCCAGCGAACTGTTCGCGCCGCGGCCGATCGAGTTGAGCCGGTCGGTGATCTTGGAGACGAAATCGATCAGGGCGCCGAAGAACAAGAGAGTGACCACGATGGTCAGGATCATCATCCAGATCACGTGTTGGGCCTCCCGTCCCTGTCGGCGAAGACGTTGACCCCGTGCCCGGATGGGGGAGGAGGCGCTGCCGAGAGGACACATGCCGGACAGCCGGGGCACGTCTGCGCGTGCGCCGCGATCCGACCCGCGTTGTGGAGGATGCCGGTGGCCGCCTCGATGACATCAGCGACGACCTGATTTGTCTGTTGCAGCTGGGTCAGCTGGATCGTGGAGTTGGCGACCTGCTTGCCGACCACCCAGATCTGCTTGGCCCCAGCGTCGATCTGGCGCGCCGTGCGCAAGATAATCGTCAACAGAAGCGCGACCACCACAAGCACCACGACTGCGATGCCCAGGGAGATGCCCCACAGCGCGTAGCTCTCCGAGGCGCTCGGCACTACGAGGCACCCGCGCCTGTGGTCGTCGGCTCGTGGGCTTCGAGCGCGTGCGCCAGCAGTTGCGTCTTGTTCTCAATGCTGTGCGCTCCCCCGGAGATCTGCGCAGCCACGTCGTTGGTGGTCCGCAAATCCCAGAGCGGGGCTACGTTGGTCCTGATGCCTTCGACTGCGCCAAGGCACCGCACCGCGGCGGCGAGGATGCCCCGCGCAGCCACGATGATCAGCAGTGACAGCACGGCAACCAGAACCACCACGACGGCGGCTGCGGCGATGCCGATCTCCCACCGCGTGAGCAGGTCGGCGTCAGTCATGGGCCACCGGCACGCGGGGTCGATGCATTCTGCACCTACCTTACATCCGTCCCGCGAGGACCGTCAACGCTCGCACCACGGGGCATGGAGGCGGGAGTCGTTGCTGACGGCCGGTGCGTTGGACTAGGCGCGAACGGGAGCCGCGAGGCGCTCCACGACCGCGTTGGCCAGCGCTCGTGTCGCCGTGACGCCTGGACTCTCGGGCGCGAAGTCCATCGGCGCGACGCGGGCTGCCTCCGCCTCCTGGAAGGCGCCGTCCCAGGGGACGGTGGCGAGCAGCTCGAGGCCGGCGTCGTCGCAGAACTCGCTGACCGCAACCAGGTCGGCCTCGCCACGGACCTTGTTGGCGACCACGTAGCGGCGGGGGATGCCGAGCTCAGCCGACAGCGAGACCACGCTCTTGGCCGTGACCATCGACTTGTAAAACGGCTCGACGACGATGAGCAGCGCGTCGGCATATCGGAGCGTGCCGGCCGCGCGCGAGAAGTGCTCGATCCCGGCCTCCATGTCAACCAGAACGGCGTCTGTCGGCGCCTCCGCGATGGCGCCGAGGACTGCCCGAACCGCCGCGTGGGTGCCGCACATGCACCCCCTCGCGGCGTGCTCGACCCGGCCGGCGACCACCAGTTGGATGCCATCGGGACCAGCCAGGGCCACCCGCCCGAGGATTGTGTCGACATCCATGGTCAGGCAAAAGCTAGCGGTGCCGTCCGGGCTGACAACCTGCCGGAGCAGTCCCGTCGGGAGGACAGGGGCGTCGGCGGCGGCGTCGGCGTCTATCCCGATGGTCATCGCCAGAGTGGGATTGGGGTCGGCGTCGATGGCGGTGATCCGCCTGCCTTGGCTCGCGAGCTCACGGGCGATGGTGCCCACGATGGTGGTCTTGCCGGTGCCGCCCTTGCCAGCGATGGCGACTTTCATCGGTCTAGGGTACTCGTCGTCGCTGGGTGCGTCGGCATGGAGCACCAGGTGCTGCGGGTTCGGGGGCGAATAAGATCGTTCACCAGATGAGCATTGACCCACTCGGCGCGCGATTCCCGGCGGGCGAGGCGGTGATGCGGGCGGCGCTGCGCCGCGAGCAGGTCTCGCCCGAGCTGGTCGACCTCCGGCTAGCCTACACGGGGGTCTCGTGGTCGCTTCACGTGACCTGCGCGAGCGCGGGCTACCGCCGAGTGGCGCAGCTTCCGCCCGAGGCACTCCGTGCCGACACCGCCTGGAGCGAGCTCTGCGAGTCCGTGGCCGAGGACCTGGCTGGCCGCATCGGTCGCCATCACTGAGGTTGTCGATTGACGCCGAGGCGCGCTAGATGTAGCGTGCATATTGCCCGTGTGAACGCGCCTTGGTGAGCAGGAGGAAGCCTCGCTGTCGTGCGGAGAATCGTCCTGTAAGACCGGCTCCGGGTACTCTCCGGGGTGTCGTTGTGACGGTGGTCAGCCGAAGAACTTTCTGCGTCCCTGCGTCCTGCTCCTCCTCTCGGAACAGAGCGCCCACGGCTATGACCTGCTGGAGCGACTGAAGCGCTTTGGCTTCGGGCGCGACCCCGGAGGGCTGTATCGAGTGCTTCGCACCCTCGAGCGGGAGGGGCAGGTGGTCTCGCGCTGGGAGGCGTCAGAGGTTGGACCTGACCGCTGCCTGTACTCGCTCACGCACCTCGGCCGAGAATGGCTACACGCGTGGGCGGACACTCTCGCCGAGACCAAGCGCACCCTGGAGAGGTACCTGTACCGCTACGCTGCAATCTCAGCGACCGAGCCCGGCTTCCCAGCACCTCCGCCGTTGACACTTCAGCCCGGCCAACGCATCACCTTGGACGATGCCCCAGCCTTCAGGGCGCTGGTGCAGTCGACCGAGTCCTAGATTCCCGGAGGACACGTTGTGGTAACAGAGACCGCCCCGATTCCGGCCAGCGAGAGGCTGCAGGACCAGCCGTGGATGGCGCCGCTGAAGAAGCCGTTCGACAAGATCTACGTGTTCTGGCTCGCCGGGATGAGCTGCGACGGCTGTTCGATTGCGGTGACGGGTGCCACCAATCCGCCGCTCGAAAAGCTCCTGCTCGGACACGTGCCCGCTCTGCCCAAGGTGATCCTGCACCACCCGGTCCTCGCCATTGAGTCCGGCTCGGCATACATGGAGAACTTCCGGCGCGCATTGCGCGGCGAGCTCGACGCCCCGTACGTCGTATGCCTCGAGGGGTCGGCGTGCGACGAGTCCATGTCTGGTGACGGTTACTGGGTCGCGCTGGGCGTTGGCAATATCGAGGAGGAGGAGGCCAACATCATCGACGGTGTGCGCCAGCCCGTCCGAGTGATGGACTGGGTGAAGGCGCTCGCTCCCGGCGCTGCGGCGTGCATCGCGGTGGGGACCTGCGCGACCTGGGGCGGAATCCCGGCCGCATACGGCAACCCGACCGGCGCGATGTCGCTACAGGACCTGCTCGGCAAGGACTTCCGAAGTGCCTTCGGGTTGCCCGTCGTCAACATTCCCGGTTGCTCGCCCGTCGGCGACAACATCATGGAGACGGTGGCCGCCGTGGTCCTGTTCCTCCAAGGCCTTGGGCCGCTTCCCGAGTTCGACGACCTGGGCCGTCCAGCCTGGCTGTTCGGCGAGACGGTGCATCGTCACTGTGTGCGTGCCGGCTACTACGAGGAGGGCGTATTCGCCAAGACTTACGGCGACAAGGAGTGTCTCGTCGAGATCGGCTGCTGGGGACCCACCGTGCAATGCAACATCAGCGAGCGTGGCGCGATCAATGGCGTGGGCGGCTGCATGAACACCGGGGGGCCGTGTATCGGCTGCACCATGCCGGGCTTCCCGGACAAGTTCGCGCCCTTCTACAAGACGCCGCCCGGCGCCTTCTTCTCGAGCAACACGTCCCGGATCACCGGAGGCGGAATCCGCCGCCTGCGTCAGATCAGTCAAAAGAACCTCAACCGCTCGATGATCACCGACCGCCGGGGAAAGGTGTCAAGCGGCTGGACGGTGGAAGAGGCGCAGGCCACGCCCGTCGACAAGGCCACCCATTACTTCTACGAGAAATGGCAGTTCTGGGGCAGCACCAAGCCCGGATCGAAGAAGTCGAACGAAGTCGCCGGTCGCAAGAAGAAGTAGCCGATGAACCAGAACAGCTGTCTGCGGACGAGGTGCGCCTGAGCTATGTGTTTCAAGAACCTACCGGTCGAGTTCGACGAGGTCGGTCGTCCGTTCCTACGCGAGGGATGGGAGGGCGCCTACGTCACAGACACCGACAAGAAAATCGTCGGCCACGGATCTCCGCCAGTGCTGAGCAACGAGAAGGTGCAGTCGCTCCTGGCCAACAACGCCAACGTCCATGAGTTCAACGTCGACCCTGTGACGCGCGTTGCGGGCGCGCTCGCCTTCCACAGCGTGGCCGACCTCCAGGAACGCAAGATGGTCGAGACGCGCAGCATGGCGACCCTGTTCCGCGGCTACGAGATCATTCTCCAGGGTCGCGACCCGCGCGACGCTATTTTCATCTCCAGTCGTGCCTGCGGCGTGTGCGGCGGGGTGCACTCCGTCTGCTCCGCTTACGCGCTCGACATGGCGTTCGGGGTCGTCCCACCGCCGCTCGGCACGGTGGTCCGCAATCTCCTGCTCTGCGCCGAGTTCCTGTACGACCAGCCACTGATCTTCCTGCTCGGCATGGTCGACTTCTGCGAGTCGGCGATTCGTGCGACCAACCCGGAGATCTGGGAGACGGCTGCGCGCACGTCGTCGCGATTCGGTGATGTGCATGGTTTCGCCACCGTCGGCGACCTGATGATGGGTCTCAACCCGCTCACCGGCTCCATCTACCTCGAGGTACTCGAGAAGACAAGGCTGGCACGCGAGATGTACGTGGTGCTTGGTGGCAAGTACCCCCACCCGCAGACCATCGTCCCTGGCGGCGTCACCACGACGGTGACCCCCACCGCGCTGCAGGACTACTTCGTGCGGCTCGGCGTCTTCTTTGACTGGTCCAAGCGGATGGCCACGATTGCCGATGACCTCTTTGATTTCCTGTATGAGGTGAACCCGGAGTACCGCAAGGTCGGCGCCCGCGCCGCCAATCTGATCGACAGCGGCATCTGGGACGACCCGGACGCGTACGACGCCACGTACGAGAACTGCAACGCGTGGGGCAACGCGCGCTGGGCGACACCGGGCGTGGTGGTCAACGGCGAGTTGGTCACCACCAACCTGCAGGACATCAACATTGGGATCGAGGAGTTTGTCTCGCACTCGTTCTATGAGGATTGGACGGAAGGGAGCAGGGGCGGCGGCGCCGGCGTCCCCTACCGCGCTGATCCGTCGGGTGCGCCGCTGAGCCCTTACCACATGTGGAACAAGACCACCACGCCGCGCCCCGGCGCGACGAGCTGGAAGGAGCGGTACACCTGGGACACGGCGCCGCGCTGGGACCGCATCACCATGGAGACGGGTGCCTACTCGCGCATGTGGACCACCGCCGTGGCGCAAAAGATCCGTCCCAACGAGTTCCTCGAGGCCACCGGCACCAGCCTCAAGATGCACATGCCCGCCGGCGAGCTTCCAGCCATGACGCTGGAGTGGAAGGTGCCCTTCGGCAACTGGAACGCGTTCGAGCGCAACCGCGGCCGCTGCTACGCCGAGGCCTTCAACTGCGCGGTCGCGATGAATAATCTACTCAAGGCGTGGGAGCTCATCAAGAACGGCCAGGACAAGGTCTTCACCAACTACGAGATTCCCAAGAATGAGCGCGTCGCTGTCGGGTTCTGGGGCGCCGGCCGCGGCTTCCTCACCCACCACCTGGTGATGGACAAGGGGCTCATCAAGAACTATCAGATCCTCACCCCCTCGACCTGGAATGCCTCGCCGCTCGATCCCTTCGGCAAGCCCGGCGCGTACGAGGAGGCCGTGCTCAACACACCCATCCTCGAGAACTTCGAGAAGCCGGAGGACTTCAAGGGGATTGACGTGCTCCGCGCCATCCGCTCCTTCGACCCCTGCATGCCGTGTACCTCGCACGTGTACGACACCGACAACAAGCTGGTCGTCAACAAGGAAGTGACCACCTGCGCCTGCGCGCTGGACGAGTAATGGAGAGCCGACCCGGCGCTAACGCGCAGGTGGAACGACCTGGCCGCGTGCTCATCGCCGGGGTCGGCTACTCATTCCTCCACGATTGGTCAGTGGGGCCGAGGGTCGTGGCCATTCTCCAGAACCGCACGTGGCCGTCGGGCGTCGAGGTCGACGATTGGAGCTTCGGTCCGCTCGACGGCCTGCACAAACTCCAAGCAGCCGACCCGCAGTTCGACCGAGTCGTGTTCTTCGGGGCGGTGGAGCGCGGTCGACCCGTCGGGACGGTGACCCGCCGTCAATGGCAGGCGTCGGATGTTCCCAGCCCCGAGATCGTGCAGGAGCGCGTGGGGGAGGCGATCAGCGGCGTGATCAGCCTCGACAACCTCGTCTTTGTGTGTGCCGCCTTCCAGGCTCTGCCCGAGGACGTTGTACTGCTCGAGGTGGAGCCTCTGGCGGACGACTCCTGGGGCGACGGGTTCAGCAGCGCGGTGGAGGCAGCCGTCCCGGAGCTGATCGCCTGTGTCGAACGTGAGGCGGGGCTTGCCGGCGCGCCTCTCACCGCGGGCCTTGGGGGCGCGCAGTGAGCTCGGCACACGCCAACGACCTCCCCGCTCTCGAATACCTCCACATGCGCGACGAGCTGTTGCAGATCATGTACTGGATGCTCGGCGAGG
>JALYZN010000001.1 GCA_030948845.1 Candidatus Dormiibacterota bacterium | reverse complement strand
GGAAGGAAGTCCGCCTTCCCGGCGAGGTACTCGCCGGCGAAGTTGGCGTCCTCGAGAGTCATGACCGCGGGCGAGATGATGCTGCCGACCAGGCGCTGGTTGTGCGCGGCCGCAGGCGTCGAGGCCTGCGCGAACACGAAGACGAAGGGTTCGGCGCCGACAGAGTCCAACGCGGTGGCCGTCACGGTGTCGGGATCGTCGGCCACGGGTTGTTCCTCGGACCTGCATTGGAAAGGGAGCCAGCCAGCGTAGGCGACCACGCGTACCCCTGCAAGAGTGTCGTTGCCATCGACTGCGAGAGCCATCTCCCCACTCAAGGTTGCGACGTGGTTGGCTGCCCCGCCCTCGGGCCGATCAGCTACTACATCACGGCGTATTCGCCATTGCAAGTATTCCGGTCCGCAGGCGGCGCCCCGGACGCTCGCTTCAGCCCTCTCCCTCGACCAGTTACCGCCAGCCTTGGCTGCTACGGGCCCCAGTTGGGCCCCGTCCACGGTAACCCGCGGCACCCCGCCGTGCACCTCCGCATCACGATGGCGACGGAATCCGTATTCAGAATGGCCCCCACCGACCCATAATGGCACTTGGCATCATGGCGACTGTCGCTCTCGAAAAGCGGTGAGGTTAATAGCCTCCGTGGGTTCGAATCCCACCCTCTCCGCCAATTTGGTATTCAAACGTGGCATCACGGCAGTCAGCAAAGCTGATCGGTGAGCCCAGTCCCGGTGCCCACTTGGGCCCCGACCACCGGTGTGGTCAACGTGGGTCCCCGCGTGCTCGGCGTTTGAGCCCGTGAAGGTTGGGGGTAAGTAGTCGTTAACAGCCCACTTTCGACCCCTTGCGAATACGGGATTGGAACGGTGCCTTGCCAAGGTAAGGGTCGCGAGTTCGAGCCTCGTCTCCCGCTCCACTCCGTGATTTGAATACGGAATGGCCCGGCTTCGGTCGGCGATCGACTGCGTGAAACTCGCCGAAGGTATGTGTCTAGGAATTCCTAGACGCACTACCTGCAGAAAGTGGTGTTAGGCCCGCGGACCGATGCGCGCAACGCGATGCGCCGGGTCAGCCGTCTACCCATGAGGGTGGTCATCACGTAGTACAACACCCGCATTTGACCCGGCCGATCGGACACAACCATCGGCGAAGCCCGGGTCGTAGCGCGCAAAGAGGCCCATACCACAGACCTGGTCGGCCATGGAGAACGGCGGGGCAAGCTCGGCAGCGAGCAGGCGGATTTGAGGGTTACGTGAAACCGATCGAGTTCGACCGCAACGACGGTCGCCCCGCCGACATCAGTTTTCGTTGGGCAGTTTCTTGTCCGCGTCGGATGGGGGACTGTCGCCCGTTGGGTCGAGTGTGTTCCCGCCCGGTGAGCTGGAGCCCCACCGCTGGATGGCGCCACGCGACTCCTCCGCAGTCTCCTCGTGATCGGCGTGGGCGTTGCCCTCGTGCGTCCGCTTCGCGTTCTCGTCACTGGTCGCCTGATCCGGCTTGGGGGTTTCCTCAGACATTGGCATCTCCTCGTGTCGGATGAATCGGTCTTCCGCCGTCGCGGCACCGTCCACTGTAGGCTCGATGTACCGGTTCCCACGAGGTGCGGTCGGACGCGACACGCGTCGCGGGGCGTCTTTACTCTTCAGGGTTGGGCGTGGCGTCCTCGTCGGGCGACTCGGGGGTCGTCTGGTGTTCTCCCGCTCCACTCCGCTGCCGGCGTCGCATACAGGAGGCGTGCGCCACTGCACCGGCAAGGTGAGGCGACAGACGCGGGAGCTCGCGGCCTCACGTGTCGCTTGCATTCGGTCCGCCGACCGAGGCGCGGCGGGGCCGGAGCCCGCTGAGCGCAGCGCGGCCTGTGAGCGCCGCGCCGACATCCTCGCGGTCGGCGGCGAGGGTCGGCTTGCCCAGCCCGAAGCCCTGCCCCAGCGTAATTCCCGCCGCCTTCATGAGGTCCGACACGAACTCATTCTCGACACCCTCGGCGATGAGCACGGCGCCACTCGAGCTCGCAAATGCCATGACTGCCGCGATGCCAGCGCGTGACCCAGAACGGGTCGAGGTCATGGTCAGGCTGCGGCCAAGCTTGAGGTACTCACTGCTGGATGCGATGAGCAGCTCGAGCGTGGAGTGACCCTCGCCGACATCGTCCAGCGCGAAGCGGAAGCCCTCGGCCCGGTAGGACAGCAGGACGCCACTGAGCGCAGCGTAATCTCGGATGCGCTCGTGCTCCGTGATCTCGATGACGACCGTCTCCGGGGTCCGCCCCACGTCGCGCAAGACCTGCAACAGCTGATCCACGCCGTGACCGGGATCGACCAGGGCAGCTGCGCTCATGTTGAGGAAGAGAGACGCTTCCCTGGGAAGCGATTGCGCATCCGCCACGGCACGCCGGCGGCACAGCCAGTCCAGATCGCGAATCTGGCCGCCCTGGCGAGCTGCCTCGAAGACGGCCTCGACCGAGTCCAGGGGTGCGAAGCCCTCGGGGCGGGCGAGCGCCTCGTAGCCCATCACCGAACCATCGTTGAGGTTCACGATCGGTTGGAACACCGTGTGCAGCGCGCCGCCCTCGAGGAGCCGCACGACCACATCCGAGTAGGAACGATCCGCGAGGTCAGCCGCCTCGCCGCGCTCGTATGAGCGGCCATCGACCGCATCACGACCGGTGGCCTTGGCCTTGTACAGGCACTCGTCGGCCACCCGCCACACCGACACTGGGTCTGCACCCGCCGGGGCGGCACTCCATCCCACCGTGATCCGCACTGGACCGCTGGGAAGGTCGAGCACATGCATCGCCTCGCGCATCCGCTCGGCGACGAGGGAAGCCCCGAAGACCCCGACCCCGGGAAGGAGTGCGGCGAACTCGTCGCCACCCACCCGGGCCATCACGTCCCAGCCGCGCACCATCAGTCCAAGCGTGTTTCCGACCAGCCGCAGCAATGCGTCCCCTGCCGCGTGTCCGTCACGGTCGTTGATCAGCTTGAGGTGGTCGACGTCGATCGACAGGATAGCGAAGGGTTGGCGCGGGATGGTGCGCAGGGCGCGATCGAATTCCCGCCTGTTCTTCAGGCCGGTGAGCGAGTCGGTCGAGGCGAGCTCGGAGAGCTCGCGGGCCGTCTCTTGGAGCGTGCCCTCCGCGCGCACGCGCTCGAGGAAGCCTCCCAGGTGATGGCAGGCGGCCGAAACGGCCGCGATGTCTTCCTCAGACGCCGCATGTCCACTTTCGTACACGAGCGCCAGCGCGCCAACGATGTCGCTGCCGCTGTGGATGGGGAAACCAATCACCGTATGCGTGGCTTTGCTGGCCCCTGTCCCGGACATCGTCGCCGACCGACCGCTCTTCACGACGCGGTCGACTTGACTGGAAGTTACGCCGAAAGGCTTGCCGCTGGGAAGCGGATCGCCGTTGGACTCCTGACTCGACGACGAGTAGCGCATCTGCGCCGATCCTCCCGTGTCTGGGAGCAGCCAGATCTCGCCCGCACGCGCCCCGCCCGCCGCAGCGATCATTTGAAGACTCTGCTGTATGACCGCTTCCGCATCATGCGAGCTGTTGAATAGCGTTAGAACTGCCACCAACATGGAGTCGCAACTGACCACAGGGGCTTGCTTGAAGGACGGCCCGACCTCAGCGCTGGCCGTTCGGCAACTCACCGCACGATGCGTTGGCCGTTCGTTGGTCGAGCGGTTGCGCAGCGCTGGTACGGACATCACGGTTACCTGGAACGGCCGGAGGGACGACTCCGACTGGGCCCATGTTCGCGCTGTCTTCCGGGCAGGTCTGTATGCCACCGTACGTAGCGCACTCTCCGTCACCGGAGCGGAGCAGTGGTGTATAGCGGCGCCACAGGGTCATCACAACAGAGCGCGCGATATGACCGACCAGTACGCCAACCGGCGGCTCGGCGGCCACGTTGAATGCGACTGGTCAGTTCTTGTGCGGCATGTTGAGGTCCGCGACCTCGCGCGGCGCTCTCCGCTAGGCAGCGACGGTATACGACCTGCGTCTTTGGCGCGGAATAGAGCGGCATCCGCTCCCGCCACCAGAGTCCGAGTGACGTCGTTGGCTACCCCGCCGCCGCTACGCCGACGCGCGCGGTCGGGTGCACACGATCGCTCTCGTCGCTCCACAGGGGGGGATTCGGTCACGCCCTCGCGCAGCGCCGATCGAGACAGCGGACGAATGGCGCCCGGGTCTGGCCTCGCTGGGCTATGCGCGGCGGCGACGCGCCCACACCGTCGTGACGACCAGTGATCCGCCGAGGAGGAGCGAGAGGCCGGCAGGAATCGTAGGGAATCCGCCCGGCGTCGAGCCTGACGCTCCACTGGGAGGAACGCTCGGCATCGGCCCCGGGGTCGGGGTCGCCGCTGTGCATGTCGCCACGCTGATGGTGTCGTTCGTCGTCGACACGGTGCCGCCGAATGCGAGCGCCTGCCCAGTCCACGTCACGGTTCTTCCGATCGTTATGCCCGAGCCATCAATGTCAGTTCCAACAAACCCGGAGTTGGCGCCGAGAGTCGTGGCTGCGGTGGGGGTCCAGAAGACGTTGCAGGCCGATGCACCACCTGCGAACCTAACAGCAGAGTTGGACACCGTCGTCAGGGCGCCATTGACGCGGAAGATGAATGCTCCGCTGCCGCTGAGAGTGATTCCCGCCGCGCCAATGGAGGCGGCGCTTGACGCCGCGGTGCAGTACACCCCCGGCGTGTATGTGCCCAGGGTGCCGTGTGAGGTGTCCGTGGCGAGGTCCACAGCCCCGGCAGGAAAGGTGAACGTGCACGGTTGACTGTTGAGGTTGGTCAGGGCCGAGCCTTGATCTGTCCCCGCTGTCGAATACTTGCTGCTCGGCGGGCTGTACGTTGCCCCATTGACCGTTGGCGTCAGCGCCGGGGCGGTCGTGTATCCGAGGTCTGCGTTGATGGTCGTCCCCGAAGCGGTATTGGTGTACGTGCTGGAAAGAATGCCGAAGGAAGCCGCCATTCCAAGACCCGGAGACGTTGCTGCGTACGTCGCCGTCGACGAAAGCACAAGGAGGCTCATAAGCACCGCAGAGGATCCGCCCAGCAGGAAGAACCTTTTCATCGGCTTGCAACCTTGTGCGGGTGTGAGACCCAGCAGCAGGCCGACCAGCAGTCTCACCATGATGGTCAGAGCTCCATTATGGTCGAGCGAGCGATCTGCGCACGCGTCGTCTGTGTGGTGGGGTCAGGGTGTCCCGGGATCGGGTAGACGTGTGCTCCCCGCGTCATCTCAAACGGGCGAATCGAGGACGTCCACGTCCACATCCTTGGGGCACGCGGGCGGCGAGGTCGGCGCCGGACGATCAGGCATTCCGTCTCTTCCTTGCGGTTGCGCGCGGACGCGCCCAAAGCCAGCAATTCGCCGTTTGGCGGTGACGCGAACAGGTCAGGCCTCTGCACGTGCCGCAGCGACCTCCTCGATTGCAGCCGCAATGATGTCGGGGCGCACACCCTTCTCGAGGTATCGATGCGCTCCCTGCGCGAGGACGTCGGATGCAAGCATTGACGCCGCGAACCCGGATAGGACGACGACCTTTGCATTCGGCGCGACTCGTCGTATATCAGGTAGGGCGTCGAGGCCGGTCTTCCGCGGCATGGAGAGGTCGAGAAGGATCACGTCAGGTTGCAATCGCTCGGCCTCACCAATCGCTTGCTCGCCGTCTTCAGCTTCGCCGACGACGCGGAGCCCTGGGCGCCGCCTCACGATCGTGGCGAGCAGCTCCCGAACGGCTTCGACGTCGTCGCAGATCAGGACGCCGGTCGAGCCAGCCGGTGCGCCTCCCCCCTCAGTCACTGGGTGGATGCGGCGCTGCCTCGCGGATCAGCTGCTTGGCACTGAGGCCGGTTGCCTTGAGCTCCTCGAGAGAACGCGTCACGACCACTTTGGCGCGGTCGAGGGTCGCGGCAAGAGCCTCGCGAGACTCGCTCTGATGACCGAGGTCGTGCGCCAGTTGAGCGGTCACCAGCCCCTGAACCACCCCGTCGTGGAGCTCGAGCGCTTCCCGCTGCCGTACTAGTCCGAGCTGCTTCTCCCGGTCGACTTCCGCGTTGCGGCGCTCGACGGCCGTCTGCAGGCTATGGACTTCGGCAAACCGCCGCAGAGTGATGTCGATCGCGCTTTGGAGTTCATCCGGGTTGCCGTCGACGATGTAGCCGAACACGCCGCGTTTCGCGGCCTCAGTCACCCACGATGCGTCGTACGCCGAGAGAATCGCGATGACCGGGCAGTACGCCTCGCTCACGATCTCCGACACGAGGTCGAGCGCGTGCTGGGAACTGGCCCCGAGACCGACCAGCGCCACCTCCGGGCGTTCCCGCGCCGTCATCGCCGCAACCTCCCTCACTGAGACGGAGCGGGCGACGACCTCGTGGCCGAGGCCCTCGACGACCGTCGCGAGCAGCCCGAGGCGCTCAAGCCTCTCGTTCGCAATGAGGACACGCAGGTGAGCGACCGCACGGTCTGCCATCCAGCCACTGTGACGCCCATCGTTCGACGGGTCGGCACGGTGGCTGACATAGGCCTGCGGCACCGGCAGCGCAGTCCGGAGCGGCGGCCGGCCGATCAACGGCCGCAGCGTTGATGGGCCGCCTCACTCGACGCGACGGCTGGACGGCCGATCGACAGCCGGCCCCGTTGGCCGGGCGCACGCAGGGTGGTCTGCGCAGCATCCTGACGGCCGAGGCCGTTAGGGAACCCGCCAGCCGCACATCCGGGAGCGCGACGATACACTGGCACCAGCGCGGTCACCTTTGAGAACAAGTGGGGCCACAAGCGGGCCCGAGGGGATGGCTGCCGCGGTGGAGGGCAGAGTGCAGGCAGTGGACCTCGCCGAGAACAGCAGCAATCAGCTGCTCGACGCGCTGCCCGCCGCGGCGCGCGACCGGTGGTTCGCGTCGCTCACCCCAAGCTTCCTTGAGATCAAAACGGTTCTTTTCGAGCCCGGACAGGTGATCGAGCACGTGTATTTCCCCCTCAACGGCGTCATCTCGCTGGTCACGCCGCTGGATGACGGAGCCATAGTCGAGGTGGCGACCGTGGGCAACGAGGGGATCGTCGGCGTGCCGCTGGTGCTAGGTGGCTCACTCGCAGTGCGCGCTATCTCGCAGGTCGCCGGCTGGGTGCTCAAGATGGAGGCAAAGGCCTTCGATGAGTGCATCCAAGCCGAGCCGACTGTACGAGACATCCTCAACGACTACCTCCAGGCGCTGTTTGGGCAGGTCGCCCAGGCCGCCGCCTGCAACCGTCTGCACACAACTGAGGAGCGTCTCAGCCGTTGGCTTCTGATGAGCCATGACCGTGTTGGTGTCGACGAGTTTCTGATCACCCACGAGTTCCTTGGACAGATGCTCGGGTCACGTCGGGCCACGGTCACCCTCTCAGCAGGGATCCTCCAAGCCGCCGGGTTAATAATGTACCGGCGGGGCGTCGTCACCATCACTGACCGTTCGGGGCTCGAAGGGGTGGCGTGTGAATGCTACGCGGTGATCGAGGCCGAGCTCGAAAGCGTTCTGCAGAAGGCGAAGCAACGCCAAACAAGCGGAGGCCACTCGAGCGAGCCAACTCCACGAGCGTCACGAAGTGTGCCGCCCAGACGGCGATCAGTGAGATCGCGGCGGCGCACAGCGGGGCGCGACTGATCTCGGCGAGGTGTGGCTGTATCTCCCAGGCACGCGCAAAGGCTCCACATTCTCTGGTCCGCTCCGTCAAGACGCTAGGTGAGAGGTCCGACTGCCAGCCGTGCGCACAACACGACGCCTCACGGTAGCTCGGCACCGCGTGGGGGTCGGTTTCCGCCCTCCCCAATGTAGTTATGGACATCCCTAACCAATACGGTGCCCATTTGGGCCGCGAACATGGCGACCTCAGCCGTCCCGCAGCACCCCTCTCCGGCACTCATGAGCCGACAGTCGTATTCAACAGGGCCCTTCGTAACCCCTGGTGGTACCCGCGGTCACAGCATCAGTCGCTCTCGAAAAGCGGTGTGGTTAATAGCCACCGTGGGTTCGAATCCCACCCTCTCCGCCAGAACTCCTTATTGCGTAAGGCAACCAGACCTACGTGGCCGCCAGCCTCGCGCTGCCCGAGGCGCGCTGGGCCGCTCTTCTTCTGGTTCCGGGCGCGCTCGCCGCTGCCGTGTTCATCTTCCGGCGCCGCCGCCGCCGGGGGGCACTGCTTGCCTGACGTCTCGCGGTGGCAGCTGCAGGTCAGCGGACTGCGGCGATGACGGCGCTTCGGGTGCCACCTGGTGAGGCGAAGCTGACCTCGTCACCGACGGTGCGGCCCATGAGAGCAGCTCCGAGCGGCGAGACCATGGAGATGCGTCCGCCGGCGACGTCGGCCTCGACCGGACCGACGATCACGTACGTCGACTCGCCGAACTCGTCGCGAATGGTCACCGTGGACCCCAGCCCCACCACCTCACCTACCGTCGTCTCCAAAACCTGCGCGTTGCGCAGCGTCGCCTCGATGGTCTGCACGCGCCCGTCGAGCAGGCCCAGCTCCTGGCGGGCGTCGTGGTACGCGAAGTTCTCGCTCAGGTCTCCCTCGGCACGCGCGGTGGCAACGCGCTGCACGATGACCGGGCGCCGGTTCTCCACAAGATCGCGCAGTTCCTCCTCGAGCCGGTCGCGGCCTTCCGGAGTGAGATGCACGATGTTCTCGCCCGCCATCGGCGCAGCCTAGCACCGCGCTCGCCCGACGGCCGGGAGGCACAGCCTCAGCCAGTGGCAGCCACCTCGCGCGACGCGCCGGCGCCGTGCAGGAGCATCACCTGGTCCATCGGCATCGGTCGCGCGTGCAGATATCCCTGCGCCAAGGTGCAACCGAGGCGGACGAGCGCGGCGTGCTGCTCCTCCTCCTCCACACCCTCGCCGACCGTCTGCAGTCCCAGGCTGTTGCCCAGCCCGATCATCCCCTCGACCAGCGCCGCACCGGGACCACCCGCGAGGAGGCCATCGACGAAAGTCTTGTCGATCTTGAGGATGTCGACGCGCAGGCGGCGCAGGTAGGTGAACGACGAGTAGCCGCTGCCGAAGTCGTCGATGGCAACCCGAACACCCATGGCGCGCAGCTGGCGGAGGCGCAGCCCCACCACCTCGCTCTCGCCGATGCTGCCGCTCTCCGTGAGCTCGATGACCAACGCGCTCGGTGGGAGTCCGGTCGCGGCGAGTTTGTCGGCGACGACAGCCACGAAGCCGGAGTCGAGCATCTGCGAGCTGCTCACGTTGACGCTGACCGAGAGGTCCTCACGGCTGCCGGCGCGCAGCCGCATCGTCTGCCGGCAGGCCTCTTCCAACACCCACGCGCCGACCTTGACCATGAGCTCCGCCTTCTCGAGATCGTTGATGAATTCGACGGGGCCGAGCAGGCCGAGCCGTGGGTGCTCCCACCGCATCAGCGCCTCGACCCCCACCATGGTCCTCGTGCTCACGTCGACGACGGGCTGGAAGTACAGGATGAACTCCTGCTCCGCAACGGCACGTTCGAGGTCGGCGCGGCGCTCCAGCGGCGCGTACATGGCCACGTGCATGCTCGGCTCGAAGATCCCGAAAAGCCCCTTGCCGCGGGCCTTGGCGGCATACATGGCGATGTCCGCACGGCGCAACAGCTCGCCGGCGTCGTCCCCGGGCTCAGCGATGGCGACGCCGATCGTCCCGCACACCGAGGCGTGCATGTCGGAGCTCTGGAACGGCTCGTTGAGGGTCTCGATGAGCCGCTCGGCGATGGTCACCATCTGCCCGACGTTGTTCAAGCTGGTAAGGAACACGGCGAACTCGTCGCCGCCGAGGCGCGCCACCAGGTCGTGGTCGCGCATGCACGACTTCAGACGCTGACCGACGGCGACGATGGCCTGGTCGCCCATAGCGTGACCCATGCTGTCGTTGATGTGCTTGAAGTCGTCGAGGTCCACGAACATCACCGCGCACAGGCGGTCGGGTGTGAGGTTGGCGAGGTGCTCGTCGACGGAGCGAATGAAGCTGCCGCGGTTGCTGAGGTTGGTGAGGGGGTCGTGCTCGGCGCGGTGGTGCAGCTCGTGCTCGTTGGTCGCCAGGCGACGCAGCAGCATGATGTTCTCGCGCACCGAGAGCCCCTGCCGGAGCAGCACGAGGACGAAGAGCGCCAGCGCCATGGAGAGCGTGAAGGCGCTGATGTATCCGTTGGTGATCCGCTCTTGGATGGCGAAGCCGATCGCCACCGGCAGCGGCACGTAGGGCAGCACCACAGTCCGCCACCTCGGGACGGTGCCGCGCCTGGTGCCCATCGGCCGGGTGAGAGAGAACAGCGCCGCGAGCCCCACCATGAGGTACCCGGCCACCCAACCGATGTCGACGACGTTGCCGGAGCCGAACAGCGCCTGCGCCTGCAGATACGCGAAGGTGCTGTCGGCGACCGCGATCGAGCCTAGGCCAGCGATGATCAGCAGGATCGGCCCGCGCGAATGCGTCGAGGCGCGCGACCACATGATCGCCAGCGCCGTCACCACGATCACGTCGCTGACCGGGTAGGCGAGGCTGAGGCCCTGACCCAGCGCGGTGTCGGCAGGGCTGGCGACGATCGCCGAGAGGATGGTGTACCAGCTGATCAGCAGCAGACCGCCGGCGATGATCAGCCCGTCCGTGATGGCACGCAGCTTGGCCACCGTGCCCGACGGCCACACCGGCATCGTGAACAGGCCGGCGAAGAGAAGCGGCACCGAGCCGATGTAGCCGACGTCGGCCAGCGAGGGGAACGGATTGTCCTGGTGCGCCACCAGCTCGAGCCAGCTCCACGCCGCCTGGCCGCTGCCCCATGTCAAAGCGCTCGCGCCAACCAGGTACCAGCCCACGCTGGTGCGGCCGCGGTGGCGCCGGCCGGCGACCACGCAGGCGGCAGCGCCGAGCACCGGGGCCACCACCTCGGCGATGTCATCGACCGGCAGAGTCGCCGAGGTCGGGGCGATCAGCATCACGGCCACCAGGACGGCACAGCACACCGCCACAGCGGCTGCCAGGGCACACCACAGCCGATCGCTCACTCAGGGCCTCCACGCGGACTTACTCGGGCGCATCGTCGCCGACCTGGACTGTGCCCGAGCGCCGCCTCGCGGGCTCGTAACAAGCTGACGACATCGTGTTCACCGCTGTGACGGTCAGCGGACCACCCCGGCCTCGAGTCGGTACGCTCGCCGCCGTGAGCGAGATCCCCGAGGAGAACTACTCCACGGCGTGGGCCGGCGGCACCCGTCGCCCGCCTCCACTGGTCGCCGCCGAGCGCGAGATCCTCACCGCCTTTCTCGACTGGCACCGCCAGACCTTCGAGCTCAAGTGCGCGGGCGTCCCGCGCGAGCGGCTGTCCGAGCGTTTGATCCCGCCATCGACGCTCAGCCTGCACGGATTGCTCCGCCATCTCGCCGCCGTCGAGCGCTGGTGGTTCCGCCAGCAGTTCGCCGGCGAGGACATCCCCAACCTGTACTACTCCGACGACGACCCCGGCCAGGACTTCGATTCGCTCGATGGCGACCCCGCCGAGGCGTTCGAGGTCTGGCGCAACGAATGCGAGCGGGCTCGCGAGATCGTCAGCAACGCCGGCCTCGACGACACCGGCATCCAGCGCCGCACCGGCGAGCCGATCTCCCTGCGCCGGATCCTGGTGGCGATGATCGCCGAGTACGCGCGCCATGACGGACACGCCGACCTTCTCCGCGAACGGATCGACGGAGCCACCGGCTACTGACGCCACCCACCGGTCACGCGCGTCGCCGTTCGAGGAAGACCACGTCGCGCCAGCTCCCGTGGTGCTCCCCGTGGGGTGGTCTCTTCGAATGTGGCGTTCCCGGTCGCGATGCCCCGCCTCATAGATCGCCCGCACCGCCGGCCAGTCCTCGGCGGACATCGCCTCGATGGTCAGGTCGTCGCCCGCAGCCACCCGCTCCCGCATGGTCTCAGTGTCGCAAGGCCCCGGGGTTAGCGCCAGACTCCGGACATGGTTGATGACAGCGCACCACGACCTGCGTTGGCGAGCTTCGACAGCGCCTATCTGGGCACGCCACCCTGGGAGATCGGCAAGCCGCAACCGACGCTCGCCGCACTGTTCGACGCGGGCGAGGTCAGAGGGCGAGTCCTCGACGTGGGCTGCGGCACGGGCGAGCTGGCGCTGTTGGCAGCTTCACGCGGCCTTGAAGCCGCCGGCGTCGACTCCGCACCGCGGGCGATCGCCATCGCCCGAACGCGTGCCGCCGCGCGCGGCCTCACCGGCGTCCGCTTCGAGGTCGGAGACGCGCTCGACCTGAGCTTCCTCAACGCCACCTTCGACACCGCGCTCGACAGCGGCGTGTTCCACGTTTTCTCCGACCAGGAGCGCGCGCGCTATGTCGAGTCGATCCGTCGTGTGCTCGTACCCGGAGGGAGGTACCACTTGGTCGTGTTCAGCGACGCCGAGCCCGGCGACTGGGGGCCGCGCCGGATCAAGCGCGAAGAGCTCGACGCCGCCTTCGCGCGCGGCTGGGACTTGCGCGCGGTCGAATCAGCGACGTTCGAGGTCAACCTCGATGACGGCGTCGTCCAGGCCTGGCGCGCCACCGCCGTCCGCATCTGACTCGGTCGCGCTACCCCGTGTGCTGGTTCACTCTCAACGCCTCCACCAGGCGGTCGGCCGCAGACGACAGTCCGTGCCTGTCCGCAAGCGAGGCCAAGCCCCCCGGATTGACCGGGTATGAGTGCCGCCTCCCCTCCGGCAACGCCACCGGCAGACCCTGCACGGGCGGCACCACCTTCATCGCCCGCCCGAGGTAGTCGCGCTGCTGCTCGGACACCGCACCGTCGCGAAGCAGCCCTGCGACCCCCCCGTGCCTGCGGATGATGTCCGCGGCGGCCACGGCTCCCACCCCCCTTAGTCCCGGCAGGCCGTCCGACGGGTCACCGCGCAGGATCGCGTAGTCGGCGTAGCTGCGCCCGGCGATGCCGTAGCGCCGGGTCACTTCCGCCTCGGTCACCACGGCCATGCCGCCCTTCTCCGGATACAGCACGGACACACGCGGGTCCTCGATGAGCGCGAAGAGGTCGCGGTCGCCGCTGACGATCTCCACGCTGTCCGTCGTCGCTGCCGTCCAGGTGGCGATCACGTCCTCGGCCTCGTAGTCCCGCAGACCGATGAAGTCGATGCCGACGGCGTCGAGCACCTTGTGGATGATCGGCATCTGCGGCTCCAGCTCGGGCGGGATCGGCTCGGCGGTGCGGTGCGCCTTGTAGGCGGGGATGAGCTCGACCCGCCAGGCCGGACGCCAATCCTCGTCGCTGGCCACGGCAAGGCGGCGCGGCTGCCGGGTGCTGATGAGGCGCGCCAGCGCATCCATGAATCCGCGCACTGCGTTGACCGGCCGTCCGTCCGGCGAGCGGACGCTGCGCGGCACCCCGTGGAACGAGCGGAAGATGAGGCTGGAACCGTCGACGAACAGCCAATCGCAGGACATGGGCTGTATTCGAGCAGGTGGAGACCACCGGGGACGCGACCTCTTGGCGACCGAGGGCCTCGGCGAGGTGGCAGGCGGACTTCTCGACTAGAGCGCCTGCGAGCGCTCGCCCGCCGGCGCATCACCGGTCGGGACGACGCTGCAGCGCTCCATCATCAGAACGACGGTGCGCCGCGGCGCTCGCGGTCGGTGGCGCACCCCTTTCGGGACGGTGATCGCCTGTTGCGTCCCGAGCTCGACCGTGCCGCTGTCGAGGTCCATCAGCAGACCCCCGTCGACCACAAAGAAGAACTCGTCCTCCTCTTCGTGGGTGTGCCAGTGGTACTCACCTTCCAACACGCCCAGACGCACGACCGACTCATTGACCGCGCAGAGCGTCTGGTTGTACCACTTGTCAGTGCAGGCATCGACGAGAGCTTGGACGTCGATCCTCTCCAGCGGTGCGAACTTCATGTCGAGGTGCGTCGTGTATGTCGTCATGCGTGGCCTCCTTGTCGATCAATGTGCCACAGAGCGTGGTCGTCCCGCAGCACTCTGGCGGCGGCGCTGAGCCTGGAAGAATTCACTCAACAGCCGTCCCGACTCCTCTCCCAAGACGCCGTGCCTGACGGCGATATGGTGGTTGTTCGCGGCATGCTGCAGCACGTCGTACACGCTGCCGTCGGCGCCCTTCTTGGGGTCGCGCGCGCCGTACACGCAGCGTTCAATGCGCGCCTGCACCATCGCCCCCGCGCACATTGGACAAGGCTCCAGGGTCACGGCGACGGTCACCCCGCCCAACCGCCACCCCCCCACCGCCGCCGCCGCCAGGTGCAGCACCAGCATCTCCGCGTGCGCGGTCGCATCGGCGGAGCGCTCCATGCGGTTCGACGCCGCCGCGATCACCTCCCCGTCGAGCACGGCCACCGCACCGACGGGCACCTCGCCCCGAGCCCCCGCGGCGCGGGCCAGGCGCAGCGCGCGCCGCATCACCGCCGCATCCCCGTCCGGGTCGACCCCCGCGCGCACAACCGAGCCGGCAGGTATCCGCGCGGTCAGTGCACCGCGACCAGCGGGAGCTCCACGCTGATGCGCGGCTTCTCCACCACCCGCATGGTGTCGTCGACGAAGCGCACCCGCTCGAAGGTGATGCAGTTCACCGGGCAGTGGTCCTCACAGATGCGGCAGTTGGTGCAGCGGTCGTAGTTGATGTAGATCTCGCCCTCGTAGCCGCCCGCGATGGGATCGCCGCCCGACGTCTGGCACACCATGGTCTCGCCACCGGAGGAGCGCTCGCGATCCTCCCCGAACACCACCACGTCGATCGCCTTCTCCGGGCACACGTCGTCGCACGCGCCGCACAGCACGCAGACGGCCGTGTCGTAGTGGTGCACCGAGTCGCACTGGAAGCAGCGGATCGACTGCACGATCGCCTCGCGATCGCTCCAGGGCAGCTCGCATTCGCTCATGTCGTAGCGCTTGGAGGCCTCGAGGATGGGCGGGTCGGTGCGCGCGAACACCTCGGACTGGCGGTGATCGTCGGTCCGCTCCACCGTGGTCTGGTAGATGCGCTCGTCAGATGGCAGGTCGTCACCGAGGTACTCGCGGATGGAGCGCGCCACCCGGTGACCCCAGGCGACGGCGTCGACTATGAATGACGGGCCCTGCACGCAGTCGCCGCCACAGAACAGCCTGTCGACGCCCGTGTGCCCGCCGCGGTCGGCGGCGACCAGCCCACGCTGCGTCAGCGGCACGGTGTCGCCCGGCGCCTCCATGATCTGGCCCGAGGCGAAGATGACCAGGTCGGCGGGCACCGTCCAGCGCTCCGCTCCCTCGCTCTCCTTCACCGAGGAGAAGACGAGCTTGCCGCTGAGCGGGTCGAACTCCATTGGCTGCAGCGGCGCGAAGCTCACCGCGCTGACGTTGCCGCGTTCGTCGGCGTGGATCTCCTTGACGATCACCCCGCACTTGATCTTCAGCCCGATCTCCTTGGCCTCGTGAAGCTCATTGCCGAAGGCGGGCAGGCGGTCCTCGGGCTCGATAGCCACCATCCACACCTCCTTGGCGCCGAGCTTGATCGAGCTCTGGCACGCGTCGGTGGCGATGGCGCCCCCGCCGACCACCACCACGCGGCCGGCGACGGGGAAGTGCGGCGGGATGCGGTCGTACGAGATCTGGCGCAGGAAGGTCATCGCGTCGGTGACCTGGGGAAAATCACTGCCGGGGATGGGCAGGATGCGCCCCTTCATCATCCCGATCGACACGAAAACGGCGTCGTACTCGGCGAGCAGATCGTCGATCGCAACGTCGTTCTCAGCGGTGCCGATGTTGCTGTCGGTGTGCACCTCGATGCCGGTGGCCAGGATCATGTCGAGCTCCCACTGGAGCTGGCGGTGGTCGAAGCGGAACGGCGGGATCGACGTACTGAGCAACCCACCCACCTTCGATTCGCGCTCGTACACGGCTACGTCGTAGCCCTGGACGCGCAGGTCGAGCGCGCAGGTCAGGCCGGCGGGACCGGCGCCCACCACGGCCACGCGCCGGCCGTTGGGCGGCGCGACCCGGTAGTCGATCCAGAGGTTCTGCGCGAACGCGAAGTCGGTGCTGAAGCGCTTGATCGAGCGGATCGTCACCGGTTCCTCGCCGGGGTCCCAGCCGCGTTTGCAATCGGTCTCGCAGGGATGGTTGCAGAGCCTGCCCAGCATGCTCGGGAAGGGATTGGTCTCGTGGATCACCGTCCAGGAGTCGACGTAGCGCCCCTGGCTCACGTAGTCGACGTAGGTCGCGATGTCCTGCTTGATCGGGCAGTTGCGCTGACACGGCGACACCGGGACGTTGAAGCCGAGGTCGCGGTGGCCGGACAGGATCTTCATAGGCGCCTTGTCGGTGACGTTCTTGCCGATCGTGGCCAGGACCAGCGCATCGGTGACCATCCCCACCGGGCGCTGGTCACGCTGGCGCGAGAACAACCCGCCCTGGCTCTCGGTGACGATCACCGTCGCTGCACCGCCGGCGCGCATCGCGGCGACGCCGTGCTCGGTCGCCTCACCGATGTCCAGCTGGGGGGACGGGCGCATCACCTCGCCGACGCGGACCGCGGCCAGGTCATGGCCGAAGGCGTCGACGACGACCTCGAGGCCGACGGTGCCCTCGATCACATCGTCGCGGATAACCACCAAGGGCACGGGGTGTTGCGCGCGCAATGGCGCCAGGATGTCGAGCAGGCTGTCGTCGGGATCGCACTCCGCGCCGAGCGTGATTGCCAGGCGGTCCAGCTCAGGCACCGGTGATCTCCGGGTGAGCCAGAAGGTGGTCGGCCAGCTCGCGCGGGGTGAGCATCCCCACCGGGGTCTCGTCCTCGTGCATCACCAGCGCCACCTGGCGCCCCTGCTGGGCCATCACCGAGGCCACCTCGCGCACCTGCTGAGCCTCGTCGACGAGCAGTGGCGGGGTGCGGAGGATGTCCCGGGCCTGCACCACGGTTGTCGGCGGACGCATGGCCACGTCGCTGCCGGCGATCACCACCTCCCCGGCGACGAGGCGGTCGAGAATGTCGTCCTGGTGGACGTAGCCCACCGGGCGGCGGTCGAGCAGGACGGGGATCTCGGTCAGCTCGTTGTCAGCCATCAGCTTGGCGACGGCGTCCACCCCGGTGCTGGGAAGGCAGAACACCACCTCGTCGCGCATCACGGCGGCCACAGCGGGATTGCCGGCGTCAGGCGCGAGGCGATCGGGGTCGAGCGACGCGGCGACGGGGGTTGTGGTCACGAACTCCTCGCGCTGGCTGCGAACTCGCAGCGAGTATACCGGCGCCCCAAGTCCCTGCCGCCGGGCTATTCCGCTGCCTGCGTCTCGGAAAAGCGGCGGAGCACGTCCTGCCAGGTCTCGGCAGGTTCTGCCGCCGCCGTCCGCGGCAGCGTCTTGCGGATCCGCGAGCGTGTGCGATCGATCTCTCGATCGCGGCGCCGCTCCTCGTTGTTGCGGGCCGCAGTCACGGCCTGCTCCACCTCGGTCGCCACCGCATGGATCTCCTCGGCGGTGGTGGCGCTGCGCAGGCTGCGGTTGAGCCGGGCCAGCGCATCCGCGGCCAGCCGGCCGCCGGCCTCCCGCAGGGCGTCGCCGGCCTTCTTGCGACGCTGTTCGAGCGCGCGCTGGGCCTGGAACTGCGCGGCGTTCTCGCGCCGATGGTTCTCGAAGAGCTCCATGCCGTCGCCGATCACCTTGGGGTACTGCCAGGCCAGGCTGAACTTGCCCGCGCTCATGCCGCCAATGAGGGTGTCGAGGCTCTCCTGGAAACGATCCCGGGACTCGCCGGAAAGGTTGCCGAGCAGGTCGGACAGGATGGGGCGGGCCTGGCCGTGGACGCGGCGCACCCATCCGGGTAGGTGGTGATGGTCCGGGGCGGGGGGCTCGATCGGCGAGGCCGCGTGAGGCAATCCCGGGGGCCGCACGATGCGCGGCAACTGCGACGGCGCCGGCCCGCCGGCGGGCGCGCGGCGGCGCATGGCGTGTGCGACAGCGCGGCCGCCACCGTTGACAGGTGCGCGGCGGCTGTCCGTCTCCTCGCCGGCGGCGGGGGACGATGCTTCGGTTGTGTCGATCACTCGGCCAGTTCGCAATCCATCGGAACGCGCGAATCGTACCCGACACTCCCTAATCCGCGTTCGAGGAGCGCTGACTACACTCTGCGACGGAGTTTGTGTGACCAAGAAGTGAGTGAACCAACGCCGGACGTGTCCGGCTCCGCGACCGTCGAACTCGCCGACGACGAGGTGGCCGCGCTTCGAGAGGCAGGGCGGGCGTGGGCGCGCGTGCCGCGGGCGCGTCCGCAGGTCGAAGCGGCCATCGACCCCGACCTCGACCTTCTCGAGAAGCGCGGCCGTCCCGGTCAGCAGTACGTGCGCGTGATGCGCTCCAAGAGCCAAGGCTTCGAGCACAAGGCCCCGGGCTGGCTCGAGGTCACCAAGCGCGCCACCGCGCCCACCGGGGACTTCGCGCGCTTCCGGGGCCGTCTCCGCAACGCCCTCCTCGGCACACCGCTGGCCACCCATCAGCAAGCACATGAGCGCCTCACCAAGATCAAGGCGCTGGCGGTGCTCTCGTCTGACGCGCTGTCGTCGGTGGCGTACGCCACCGAGCAGATCCTCTTCTACCTGGTCCTCGCCGGCGCCACCGCCTACGGGTTCATCCTCCCCATCACGGGGGCGATCGCCCTTCTGCTGGCCATCGTCGTGCTCAGCTACAGACAGACGATCAAGGCGTATCCCAAAGGCGGCGGCTCGTACATCGTGGCCAGTGATAACCTCGGCCACCTCGCCGGGTTGACCGCCGGATGCGCGCTGATGACTTCGTACACGTTGACCGTCGCCGTATCAGTGGCGGCTGGGACCGACAACATCATCAGCGCCGCTCCTGCGGCGATCCCCTATCGGGTCCCGCTCTGCCTCGCCTTCATCGCGCTGCTGCTCTTCGGCAACCTGCGCGGCATCCGTGAGTCCGGGTCGATATTCGCAGCTCCCACCTACCTGTTCATCGCCTCGATGTTCCTCATGGTCATCGTGGCGGGATTCCAGATCATCAGCAACCACGTGCCGCACACCATCCCCGTCATCGATCCGCACCGGGTGACCCAAACCCTAGGCATTTTCCTGCTTCTGCGGGCATTCGCGTCCGGGGCCACGGCGCTCACCGGCGTCGAGGCGATCAGTGACGGGGTGCCGGCATTCAAACCGAAGGAGTGGGTGAACGCCCGCATCACCATCACAACGCTGGGGATCATCCTCGGCCTCATGTTCGTCGGCATCAGCCTGGTGACGTACTGGCTGGGCCTGGTGCCTGACGACCCATCGTCGCCGCATTACCAGACGGTCATCTCCAAGGTTGCGACCTACGCCTTCCACAACGGGCCGCTCTACTTCTTCGTGATCGTCTCGACCACGGCGATCCTCGTCCTCGCCGGCAACACCGCCTTCTCCGATTTTCCACGGCTGCTGTTCTTCATGGCTCGGGACGACTTCGCACCGCACCAGTTCAAGAGGCTCGGCGACCGTCTCTCTTACAGCAACGGCATCATCGTTCTGGCCGTGCTGTCCGGCCTGCTGGTGTGGGGCTTCAACGGCAACGTCAATAGTCTGCTGCCGCTGTACGCCGTCGGAGTCTTCACAGCCTTCACGATGTCGCAGGCAGGCATGGTGTCGCGATGGTTACGACTGCGCGAGAAGGGCTGGAGGCTCGGCCTGGTCATCAATGCCACGGGCACCGTCATCACCGCCCTGGTTCTGCTCATCAACGGAGTGACGCGGTTCAAGGACGGGGCCGGGGTGATCGTCATCATTGTCCCCATCCTGGTCGCGGCCTGCTTCGCGGTGCATCGTCACTACCTCGAGGTGAGCAACACGCTCACCACCGAGATCGCCACCTCCCCCGACGAACTCAAGCTGGTCGCCCTGGTGCCGATCGCCGACCTGAACAGCCTGGCGCTGCAGTCGCTCGCTTTTGCCCGGAGCATGACCGACAACGTCATCGCGGTCCACATCTGCGACGACGAGGACCACATCGCCAGGATGCGAGCACGCTGGGAGGTCTGGGGCAACCACGTGCCCTTGGAGATCGTCGAGTCGCCGTACCGCACCTTCGTCCGCCCGCTGCTCCGCTACATCGACGCCATCGACAGCCAGCGCAACGACGACACGCTGATCATCGTCCTGCCGGAGCTCGTGGCCACCCGCTGGTGGCACCAGCTGCTCCACAACCAGACAGCACTGCGCCTCAAGGCGCAGCTACTGTTCCGTCCCGGGACCGTGGTCGTCAACATCCCCTACCACCTGCAGCACGCCCCCCACGTCCGCCGCATCCGGCGGCGCGGGGGGGGCGACAACGACATCGAGGCTATCTAGTGAGCACAACTGTGGGAACCTCGCGCACCAGCCCCGTCGCGCAGACAGTGCGCCGTCTCGGCGGTGGAGGTCCGCGGCGCATCGCCGAATCCGCCGGCCTGGTGGTGACCCACGGCGAAGGGCCTTACCTGGTCACCGACGACGGCAGGCGGCTGCTCGACTTCGCCACCGCCATGGGTGTGGCGGCCATCGGTCACGGCAACCCGGTGTGGTCGGCGGCGGTGGCGGCGCAGGCCCAGAGGCTGGCTGCCTGCGTGCTCCACACGCCCGAGCACGCCGCCTACCTCGAGCGCCTCGCCGGCGTACTCCCCGCGGGCGTGGACCGGGTGGCGCTCTACTCGGGCGGCGCCGAGGCCGTTGAGGTGGCGGTCCGGCTTGCCCAGTCGGTGAGCGGGCGCCGTGACCTCATCTCCTTCTCGAACGGCTTCCACGGCAAGACCACCGGTGTGCGCTTCAGCGGCGGTCGCTTCCCCGACGAACAGGTCAGCCTCGGCGTCGACTGGGTTCACTCCCTCCCCTATCCCCGGTGTGAGGAGCACGACGCGCTCACCTACCCGGAGTGCGGCGAGGATGGTGCCGGCGCGCTCGCCGAGCTCGATCGGAGCGCGGCCGAGCTCGATGGGGTGGCCGCGATCATCGTCGAGCCCGTCCTTGGCACCGCCGGCAACCGGCCGCCCGAGCGCGGCTTCCTCGCCGGCCTGCGCGCGCTCTGCGACCGGCGCGGCTGGCTGCTCATCGTCGACGAGTCGATCACCGGCTTCGGCCGGCTCGGGCGCAACTTCGCGGTGGACTGGTTCGGCGTGCGCCCCGACATCCTGGTCCTCGGCAAGGCGATCGGCGGCGGCTACCCGCTCAGCGGCGTGGCGGCACCGGGAGCGCTGTGGGACGCCAGCCTGTTCGCCCAGCCATCGGCGACCTCGAGCAGCTACGGCGCCAACCCGCTGGCCTGCGCGGCTGGCAGCGCCGTGCTCGACGTAATCGCGGCTCCCGGGTTCCTCGACCACCTCAACCGCGCGGCGCTGCGCCTCGCCGAGGGCATCGTCGCGCTCGACGGTGGGTCGCCGTTCGTGGCCCGTAACCGCGGGGTCGGGATGATGCTGGGCTTCGACCTCATCGACCCGGCCACGGGCAGTCTCGCCGGCCCCGAGCTGTGCCTGCATCTCTTCCGGCGCTGTCTCGACGAGGGTATTCTCATCGTTGGCGACGTGCCCGAAGTCCGCCTCAACCCTCCGCTGGTGCTCACCGAGGACGGTGCGGACGAGGCCATCGCAGCGCTGCGGCGTGCCCTTGCCGGCTGACGACCGCCGGAGCGAGGCATTGCGCATCGCCCTGGTCGGCATCGGCTCAGCGGCCACTCGCGCCCATCTCCCCGCCCTGCGCGAGGCCGAGGCGAGTGGGGCCGTGCAGCTGGTCGGCGTCTGTGACCCCGACGCCGCCCGTCGGGACGCGGTCATCGCCGCCCATCCCAACACCGCCGGCTTCGCCGACAACGACGCCATGCTCGACGCCACCGCCCCTCACCTTCTGGTCATTGCCACGCCGCCCAGCGCGCACCTCGGCGAGATGGCCGCCGCAGCGGAGCGCGGCGTCCACGTGCTCTGCGAGAAGCCGCTCGGGCTCAGCGACCCCGACGTCGCCGAGCTTCGCGCGCTGGCGCGGCGGCACCCCGACCTGGCCCTGGCCACAGTCCATCAGTACCGCTTCGCCACGCCGTGGCGCTGGCTGGCCCGCGCCGCCGCCGGCGCCATCGACAGCGACGAGCCGTTCACCCTGCAAGCGCAAGTGGAGCGCCCCGGTACGGACCCGTTGAGCGCGGGCGGATGGCGCGCCGATCCCGAGCATGAGGGCGGAATCCTCGGTGACCATGCTGTGCACTACCTGGCTCTGTTCGAGCTTCTCGATCCCGGCTGCGCGGTGGCGGCGTGTCATCGTGAGGGTCCCGGCGGCCGGGAAGTGGCGTCCGTCGAGGTCCGCGTCGGCGGCGCCGGCACCGGTCGCATCGACGTCTCCTATGCCGGCAGCCGTCGCGCCAACGTGGTCCGCCTCGAACGCCCCACGCAGTGTCTGCGGATGGACTGGGCGGACGCGATGCTCACTGTCTTTCATGACGGCACGCCCGGCCGGCCGCGCACGGTCGCCTCGCTGAGCAACCGCGTCGTCGTCAATGCCCTCTATGCACCGATGTACGACGAGCTCATCGCGCATCTGCGCGACCCGTCGTGGCGGACCCAAACGACCGCCCACACGCTCGGCGCGGCCGGGCTCCTGGCGGACGCCATCCGGTTGGCGCGGTAGCGTACCGAGAACGATTCGTCGCCCTTTTCGAGCGTTGTCTTCACTCCGGTTGCGTACCATCTACCCCGTGGACGATCTCCGCGACCTCGCTCGCGCCGTGCTCCTGGCGTTCGCCGACCTGGGCGTCTACCTCCCCAGCAACCGCGAGCGGTTGATCCGCAAGATGCGCTTCCTCGACCCGCTCGACCCCGAACAGCTCGCCCCATTCCTCAACCTCTGCATCGACGCCGGCCTCATCGACAACGCCGAGGCAGGTCGCCTCCGGCTCGACCCGGCGGAGGCGCGGCGCCTGGCCATCTCGATGGACGGGCACAGCCCGGTGCCCGATGACCAGGCGCACGCCTGGGCGCACCGACTGAGCGGACCGAGCCCCGCCTGACCATCGCGTCGCCGTCAGGCGGCGCCGCGATGCCTGGCGGTGGTCTTGCGTGTCGACCCTGACTTGCGCGCCGTCGACTGTGTTGGCGACGTCGCCGTCGACGTGGAAGCCGGCTTGCGGGGGCGCGGCGCCGTCTTGCGCGTCGGCGTTGCCTGGCGTGCGCCCTTGCCCGGGGTATCCTGCTTCGATGCCGTGCGCGCGCTTCGGGTGCGCGCAGGTGCGACGCGGTCGCCGGTGGCCGCGCTGGACGCTTCCACCAGCTCGCGCAAGCCTTCCTCTACGCATTCAGCGAGCACGTCGACGTCGGGGATGCCCTGGGCGTCGACGAGATAGCCGAAGTTGAGCATCCCGTCGTAGCTGAAGATGGCGATGGCCAGCTCCTGGCCGTCGTAGAGAAAGGCGATCGGGAACACCTCGACGAGCCTGGCGCCCTGGCAGTACAGCGGGAACTGCGGTCCGGGAACGTTGGTGACAATCAGGTTGAAGGCGATCTGGCGCAGAGAGGCGCGCGCCACCATGGCGTGCAGGGTCGAGGGCGCGAAGCCCGCGAGGTTGAGCAGGAAGTCGGCCCCGACCGCCTGCTTGCGCGCCTTCAGCGCGTCGACGGTGCTGCGCACCTTGGCGATGCGGCGCGCCGGGTCCGCCTCCGTGATGGGCAGCTTCACCAGCAGCATGGCGAGGCGGTTGCCCAGCGCGGTGCGCTCACTGGTGTCGCGGATGCTCACCGGGCAGAGCGCCTGCAGCGCCGACCTCTCGTCGTCGGGGTCGATCCCGCGCGCCACCAGGAAGTGACGGAGGCCGCCGGCCACGGCGGCGAGCACGATGTCGTTGATGGTGCCCCCGAACGCCGTCTTGACGTGGCGGAAGTCCCGGAGCGGGAAGCGGCTGTAGGCGAAGGCGCGAGCGGGGCCGGTCTTGCCGTTGATGGGCGACTTGGGCGCGCCCATGTGCTCGGCCATCGAGGCCAGGCCGCTGGCCGTGTCGCGCAGCGCGTTGGCCAGCCGCGCGGGTTGACCGGCCACCGCGCGTGCTGCGCTCAAGACCCGGGCGGGACGGGTGACGCGGTCACGCAGCGAGTTGATGAGCAGGCCGATGGGGGTCGGCGACTCGCGCGCCTCCCAGCGGGACACGCCAAAGGGCTGCTTGGCAGGCTCCGGGTCGACGTCGAGCAGGATGGTGGCCAGCTCCAGGTTGGAGATGCCGTCGACCATGGCGTGGTGCGACTTGGTGAGCAGCGCCCAGCGGCCGGCACGCAGTCCCTCGACGATGTAGATCTCCCAGAGCGGGCGACGGCGGTCGAGCTGGCGGGAGAAGACGCGACCAATGAGCTCCTGCAGCTCCTTATCGCCACCCGGCCTGGGCAGGGCGGCGCGCACCAGGTGGTTGCTCATGTCGAAGTCCGGGTCGTCGACCCACACTGGCGTGTCGAGGCTGAGCGGGACAAACGAAAGCTTCTGGCGATAGCGGGGCATGAGGTCCAGCCGCGGCGCGATAGCCTTGGCGAGCCCGTCGTAGAGGGCACGCCCTGTACCAAGCGGCGACGGTTCGAAGATGGCCACGCCGCCGATGTGCATGTGCGTGCGCGGCGTCTCGAGGTGGAGGAACGAGGCGTCGAGCGGGGTCAACTTCTGGGCGCCCTGCATGACGCGAACTGTACGACGCGCGAGGGCCGTAGTTCCCGCGCCTTCGTCCGCCCGGTGTCCGGCCGCAACTCGTAGCCTGCGCGTCGCGATGGACGCCTGTGCCCCGCTCGCCACCCTCCCGGTCAGCTTCTTCGACGCGAGGACAGGCCTCAGCGCGCTCGCCGTGCAACACCTCCGTGCCGACGGCCGCACCGCTCTCGTGTATCACGACGCCCCCGGCGTGGTCGCCGCGCGCGCCCTGCTCGGCGGCGTGGCCGAAACGCTGATGTCAGAGCTACCGGCCGGACACACGCTCAGCGTCGTTGAGACCAGCATTCCCGAGCACGCCACTGAGCTCTTCGTCTACGCGCAGGTCAGCCTGTCGTTCACGGCCTGGACGGGACACGTCAGCGCGGATGCCGAGCGGGTCATTGCTGCCGCGGCGGCGGCCGGCGCCTGCGGGATCGCCGTGCGCGAACTGGAACGCACCGAGGCGCTGGTGCTCTCCATCCACCGACCCCGCGCGTGCGCGTTCCCCGGCTTCCGTCAGCTCGGGCTCGGGGACCGCACCCGTCGCGTCCTCGCAGTGGCCTGAGCAGCGCGCTGAGCCGGCCGGACCACCAGGGGACCGAGCTGAGCCGACGGGCAGATGTCGTTGAGGACACACTGCGCGCAGCGCGGCGTGCGCGCGACGCATACCCGGCGCCCGTGCAGGATGAGGCGCAGGCTGAGCAGGGTCCACTCTTCCTTCGGCACCATCGAA
Source organism: Candidatus Dormiibacterota bacterium (assembly GCA_030948845.1). Classification (GTDB taxonomy): domain Bacteria; phylum Chloroflexota; class Dormibacteria; order Aeolococcales; family Aeolococcaceae; genus Aeolococcus. The sequence continues at coordinate 54,115 of JALYZN010000001.1, read as the reverse complement.
GTTACGTCGGTCTCGATGTCCACCGGGTCGGTGGCGCTGGTGAGGCGAAGCCGCCGGGTGAGCCGGGTGACGTGCGTGTCGACGGGAAAACCGGGCACGCCGAACGCCACGCCCAGCACCACGTTGGCGGTCTTGCGGCCCACGCCGCGGAGCGTCACCAGGTCCTCCATGCGTGGCGGGACCTGGTCGCCGAACCGGCCCACCACGTCCTGGCACATCTCGCGAATCGCCCGCGCCTTCATGCGGAAGAAGCCGGTGGACCGGATCAGCTCCTCGACGTCGTCCTGGCGCGCCTCGGCGAGCGCCCTCGCCGTCGGGTAGCGCGCGAAGAGGATGGGAGTGACCATGTTCACCCGCTCGTCGGTGGTCTGGGCACTGAGGATGGTGGCGACGAGCAGCTGCAGCGGGGTCTCGTGCACGAGCGCGGTGGTGGCCTGCGGGTACTCAGGCCGCAAGCGCTCCACCGAAGCGATCGCGCGCGCCCGTGCGCCGGCTGGGAGGCGGCGCCGGGCCATCAGCCGGCTCGGCTCAGCCGCAGCGACCGCAGCGCGTCGTCGACCGGTTCGAGCGCCATCCCAGCCGCCGCCCAGAGCGGCGCGTAGTCGAACCGGGTGGCGCCGTGCAGCTGGAATCGGCTGCGTCCCCTGTAGTCCCAGGGGATCACCCCGGCAGCGCGCTCGATGAGCCGCCCGGTGACGTACTCGACGCCGATGAATCCCGCTGCGTAGACGGCGGCGCGCTGCGCCACCGGCACGTCGCGAACGCGGTCGTGCAGCGGCTCGTAGAGAACTGCGCACAGCGCGTAGATGGGCGGCATCCAGAGGTACGTGTACCCCTCGAGCTTCGCGCTCCTCGTCGACCGGTGCAGGCTCCCCTCCACGGCGGTGAAAGCCACCTCGGTGACGACTCCGAGGACCGCATACACGGCGGCGCGCTCACGGCGACGGAGGCGGCGGGAGGGCATCGCGCCATGCTAGCGTGCCACCGTGCGCTTCAAGATCACAGTCGTCGGCGCCGGAAATGTCGGCGCCACGCTGACGCAGCGCCTCGCCGAGCGCAACTACGCGGACATCGTTCTCGTCGACATCGTGGAGGGCCTTCCCCAGGGCAAGGCGCTCGACATGCTCGAAGCCGGTCCCATCGTCGGCTACGACTCGCTGGTCACCGGGACCAACGGGTACGGAGAGACAGCGGGGTCGGACGTCGTGCTCATCACCAGCGGCGTCGCCCGCAAACCGGGCATGTCGCGCGATGACCTGGTGATGACCAACGCCAAAATCGTGGCCTCGGTGGCGCGCCAGGTTGCCGAGAAGTCGCCCGATTCCGTGATCGTGGTGGTCAGCAACCCGCTCGACGCCATGGCCCAGGTCGCCAAGGCGGTCAGCTGCTTCCCCCGCCAGCGGGTCGTCGGCATGGCCGGTGTTCTCGACACCGCCCGCTTCCGCACCTTCATCGCCCAGGAGCTCGAGGCCTCTGTGCTCGACGTGGCCGCGTACGTGCTCGGCGGCCACGGCGACACCATGGTGCCGCTCACCTCGCTGACCACCGTCGCCGGCGTGCCGGTGTCCGAGCTGATCCCCGCGGAGCGCCTCGAGAGCATCGTGCAGCGCGCCCGCGATGGGGGCGCCGAGATCGTCGCCCTGCTCAAGACCGGGAGCGCCTACTACGCCCCGTCGGCGGCTGCCGCACAGATGACCGACGCCATCCTGCTCGACACCCGCCAGGTGCTCCCCTGTGCGGTGCACCTCGACGGCGAGTACGGCATCCGCGGGCTGTACACCGGCGTCCCAGCGCGGTTGGGTGCGGGAGGGCTGGTCGAGGTTGTCGAGGTGGCCCTGTCCGACAGCGACCGGGCCGCGCTGCACCGCTCGGCCGCGTCCGTGCAGCAGCTCGTCGAACTCATGGACTCGCGGCGCGCGGACATCGACCCGTCCATGCCCGCGCTGGGCGAGGCGGTGGCAGTCGGCTGACGTGCCGGGCATACGGGGCGTGCGGCGCGATCCGTCGTCGCGCCGTCTGCTCATGCTCCTCGCCACCGCGGGCGTCCTCGTCGTGGTGTTCGTGGTGCGCTGGATCGCCGAGAAACCCACCGAGATCGCAGAGAGCGATTTCGTGCCGCTCCAGGTCGCCGGGGTGATCCTTCGCGAGGGCCACGCGGCACAGCTCTACGATCCCGTGCTCCAGTCACGTGTCTACGCGGCGGTCACACAGAGCAGCCATCCCGGCACCCTCTTCTACATCCACGCGCCCATCGCCGCCGTTCTGATGGCGCCGTTTACCCTGGCCGGACTCGACGCCGCCTTCCGGCTGTGGGGACTGGTGCAGCTCGCCTGCCTGGTGGCAGCGGTGGTGATCGCAGCACGGGCAGCGCAAATGCCTCCGCGCCGCGGTGGCGTCGGCGCCCTGGCCGCCGGGGTCGGGCTAGCGCTGCCGGCGACCTTGGTGATGCTGCTCCAGGGCCAGGATGTCGGCCTGCCCGCGCTCCTGCTCGCCTGTGCCTACGCGGCCATGAGGCGCTCCAGCGCTCTGCTCGCCGGCGCGCTGCTCGGTGTCGCCGCCCTCGCCGGCAAGCCCCATCTCTTTCTTGGAGTGGCCGTGTGGATCCTCGTGTGGGGAGATCGCCGGCTGATCGCGGGGGGGATCGCGGGCGTGGCCGGCGCCGCGCTGGCCAGCCTGGCCGCTCTCGGACCCGAGGGGATCGCCGGCTTCGTCAGCGCGCTGGAGAGCGGCAGGTCGGACTTTCCCGACGCCCAGGAGAGCGTGGCGGGACTCTTCAGCTCCTGGACCGGCGGGGGCTGGATCGCGACGGTTCTGACCGTCGTGGTGACGCTGAGCGCACTGGCGGCTGTCGCGGTCGCCGCTCGCCGGGGCGCAGGCGGACGCATGAGCCTGGAGTCGTCGCTGGCCGTCGCGGTCGTCCTATCGCTGCTCTGCGCGCCGCACCTCTACCCCCACGACCTGGCGCTGCTGGCACCGGTCTTCGCATGGATGACCGTGGCCGCGACCGGGCGTGACCGGGCTCGCGGCGGCGCGCTGCCCGGCCCGTCCCTGTGTGCCCTGCTCGGCGTCTGGGTGGTGCTTGCCGCCTGCCTGTCGGTGGATGCGGCGGGAACGCTGCCGGCCGGGGCCGGACCGCTGGCGCCGTACGCGCTGGTGGCCACGGCGCTGCTGGTGGCGGGCCCTGCGTCAGTCCTCGGGATTAGGCCGGGCCGAGGTCAGGCCGTCTGAGGAGAGGTCCCCCTCTGTCTCCGTGGCGGGAGTCGTGACCACCGGGATCTCCACTCGCGGCGGCCGGTAGCGCACCCCGAAGAACGGGCCCACTGTCATGAGGATCCCGACGAACGCATCGCGAAGTGCCGAGTCGCGCGGCTTCCCCGTCATCGCGTGTCGTTGTCGCGGCTGCCGAAGACCCTGCGACCGACCCAGCGCACCGGATCCCAGTGCTTGTCGGCGACGCGCTCCTTGAGAGGGATGATCGCGTTGTCGGTGATGTGGATGTGCTCCGGGCACACCTCCGTGCAGCACTTGGTGATGTTGCAGTAGCCAAGTCCGCCCTCGGCGCGAGTCTGCTCGGTGCGGTCGAGGACGTCCTTGGGATGCATCTCCAGGCCGGCGACGCGCACGAAAAAGCGCGGCCCGTAGAACTGATCGGAGAGGCCGTGGGTGCGGTTGATGTGGCAGACGTCCTGGCACAGGAAGCACTCGATGCACTTGCGGAACTCGAACAGCCTGTCGATGTCCTTCTGCTGGATGCGCCACGGTGTCCCGTCGTCCGGTGCTGCCGTGAACGGAGGGATCTCCTTGTTGATCTCGTAGTTGCGCGACACGTCGCACACCAGGTCCTTGATGAGCGGGAACGCCTTCATGGGTCGCACCGTGATCGGTCCTTCCGGAAGGTCATCGATGCGCGTCTTGCACATCAACGTCGGCCGTCCGTTGATCTCCGCGCTGCAGGACCCGCACTTGGCGGCCTTGCAGTTCCAGCGCGCCGCGAGGTCCGTGTCGAGGTTGTGCTGGATGTAATGGATGGCGTCGAGCACGACCATGCCGGTGACCGCGGGCACCTCGTAGGACACGTCTCCCTGCTCCCCGTCTGGCGTCCCCCGGAAGACGTTGAGCGTGATCGTCTCGCCGGTGAGGCCGGGATCGGGAACGTCGTGCTCGGTCGGCGCCGCCTCGAATGGTGGCGCGATCTGCTTCTGGTACAGCGTGGTCATGAGGCGCTCCCCACCGCGGCCGCCGCGGCCGGCATGTTCTCCGGCTTGATGTGCCCCCTGGGAAGCTTGGCAGGGTCGTAGAAGCGGCTGCGCGGGAGCAGCTTGACCAGCTCCTCGGGCATCGCCTGCAGCGGCACGGCGTCGATGGTCATGCCATCACCCTCACGGCGTGACACGTAGTTGACCTTGCCCTGCTCGACCTCCTGCTCGAGGAAGTCGAACCGCCACTGCGAACCACGGCTCTCCTCACGGCGCATGGCGCTGCGCACGATCGCCTCGCTGACGGTGAGCATGAAGGTGACGTCGCGGCAGGTGTGCCAGCCGGGGTTGAGGTCGCGGCGCCCGACCACGCGCATGCGTGAACTGCGCTCGCGCAGCTCGAGGATCGCCGCCAGCGCCCGTTGCAGCGACTCCGCAGTGCGACCGATGCCGGCGTCATCCTGCATCGCGGCCTGCAGCTCCTCGTGGAGGTGGTACGGGTTCTCACGGTCCGTCCAGCCGTGACGGCTGTCGAGCGGATCGTACAGGCGATCCTGCTCCTGCGCCACCTCGCGCTCGTCGATGTCACGGTCGGCGCCGCTGCTACGCGCGAACTCTGCCGCGGCGACGCCGGCCCGGCGCCCGAAGACGAGGATGTCGCCCAGCGAGTTGCCGCCGAGCCGGTTGGCGCCGTGCAGCCCGCCGGCCACCTCGCCCGCGGCGAAGAGGCCGGGCACGGTGGTCGCCGCGGTCTCGGCCTCGACGCGCACGCCGCCCATGGTGTAGTGGATGGTAGGCCCCACTTCCATCGCCTCGCGGGTGATGTCGACCGACGCCAGGGCATGGAACTGCTCGTACATCGAGGGCAGCTTCTTCTGGATGTAGTCGGCTCCGCGGTGGGTGATGTCGAGGAAGGCGCCGCCGTGCGGCGAGCCTCGGCCTGCCTTCACCTCCTTGTAGATGGAGCGGGCCACAACGTCGCGTGAGCTCAGCTCCTTCTTCACCGGGTCGTACTCGAGCATGAAGCGCTGGTGCTCGCTGTTGAAGAGCAGGCCACCTTCGCCGCGCACCGCCTCGGTGACGAGGATGCCGCGCGCCCCTGGCGGCCACACCATGCCCGTCGGGTGAAACTGCACGAACTCCATGTCGATGAGATCGGCTCCGGCGTCGTAGGCCATCGCCGCGCCGTCGCCCGTTCCCTCCCAACTGTTGCTGGTGTAGCGGTACATGCGGCCCCAGCCCCCGCTGGCGAGCACCGTGGCGCCCGCCTTGATGACCACGAACTTGCCATCGTTGCGCCGATATCCCATCGCGCCGACGACGCGGTCACCGCTCTTGAGCAGCCGCGTCAGCGTGTATTCCATGAAGGTCTCGGTGCGCTCGGTGTGCACCAGCTTGTCCTGGCAAGTGCGGATCAGCTCGAGGCCGGTCCGGTCGCCCACGTGGGCGAGGCGCTTCCAGCTGTGCGCTCCGAAGGCGCGCTGCATGATGCGACCGTCCTCGGTGCGGTCGAAGAGGCCGCCCCAACGCTCCAGCTCGTAGACACGGTCGATGACCTCGTGAGCGTAGATCTCGACCATCCGCCAGTTGTTGAGGAGCTGGCCGCCGAGCATGGTGTCGGCGAAGTGCACCTCCCAGCCGTCATCGCAGTCGACGTTGCCGAGTCCGGCCGCGATGCCGCCCTCGGCCATCACCGTGTGCGCCTTGCCGAGCAGTGACTTGGTGACCACGATGGTGCTGCAGCCCGCGTCGGCAGCGGCGATCGCGGCGCGCATGCCGGCGCCGCCGGCGCCGATGACGAGCACGTCGCACTCGTGGGTGATGTAGCTCTCCAAGGTCATGGTCAGAAGCCGAGATGGGGGTCGGCGAACCAGCCGGCCTGGAGCATGCGGATGTAGACGTCGGCGAGGAGCACGGAGAAGAGGCTCACCCACGCCCACATCGGGTGGCGTTCGTTGAGCACGGTGAGCCAGCGCCACGCCCGGTTGCGCAGGTTGCCGAGCCGGGCCGTCGAGTAGCAGTCCAGCCCGCCGCCGGCGAGGTGGCGCACCGAATGGCAGCTGAAGGTGTAGCCGCTGAGCAGCACGACGTTGACGACCAGGATTGCGCTGCCCAGGCCGAAGCCCCACCTGCCGGTAACGGGGTTGTTGAAAGCCGTCAGCGCGTCGTACCAGAGGAAGCCGAGGATCACGACGGCGATGTACAGCGTGAATCGATGGAGGTTGTTGAGCGCCATCGGCAGCTTCGATTCGCCGCGGTATTTGCGGTGGCGCAGCTCGCCGAGCGCGCACGCCGGCGGGTCCCAGAAGAAGGACCGGTAGTACGCCTTGCGGTAGTAGTAGCAGGTGCCCCGGAAGGCCAGTGGGCTGAGCAGGATGAACGCAGCCCCGGGGAAGGGCCCGAAGAGCTTGCCGTTGTCGCCGATCTTCGGAGACCAGAAGGGCGAGAGATACGGACCGATCTCACCGGGCCGGAAGATGAAGACCGATACCAGCGCGTAGAGCCCGAAGCCGCCGAGCACCGTCACCACGCTGACCGGCAGCAGCCACCAGGGCTGATTGCGGCGGAATCGCTCCAGCAGCGTCGGTTCCCGGTGACCGGCGTCGCGCGCCACCGAGCTGGCGGTGATCTCGGCCATCTCTCCCCTGACGGCGCCTGCCGCGGCGCATCCGTGCAGAACAAGCGTGAACTCGCTTTGATCGTAGCGAATGCGGCATCGATGACGGCGGAGGGCGGACCAAATCCGCCAACCCCTACTATTGCGTCTTGATCGGCTGACCGAGTCGTGTCAGGCTCCACACGAACGGATGAGCGCTCCCATGCCGACCGACCGCGATCTTCGCGATCCTGGCTTCGAGCACGATGGCTGCGGCGTCGCCTTTGTGGCCACCACATCGGGCACAGCAACTCACCACATCGTGGCCGCGGCGATGCACGCGCTAGTCAACCTCGGCCATCGCGGCGCCACCGGCTCCGATCCCGACACCGGAGACGGCGCCGGCATCCTCCTCCAGGTTCCCGACGACTTCCTCCGCGCCAAAGCCGGGGTCGACCTGCCCTCGGCCGGCGGCTACGGCGTCGGCATGGTCTTCCTGCCGGCGGCGGCGGCTGCGCGGCGCACCGCGCAGACCCTCATCGCGGAATGCTGCGCCGATGAGGGCGTGCACCTGCTCGGCTGGCGCGACGTGCCCATCGACGCCACCGTGCCGGGGGTCACCGCGCGCAAGGCGATGCCGCGCATCCGCCAGTTCTTCGTCGCCGCAGTCGGGCTCGACGGCGACGCTCTGGAGCGCCGCCTCTACGTCCTGCGCCGCGTCATCGAGTCGCGCGCCTGTGCCGCGGAAATGGACCGGCGTGTCCTCCACATCGCCAGCCTGAGCAGCCGTACCCTCGTCTACAAGGGGATGCTGACCGCCGCGCAGCTCGGTCGCTTCTACACGGACCTGCGTGACGACACGGTGCGCTCCGCGCTGGCGCTGGTGCACGCCCGCTTCTCGACCAACGTCCTGCCCCGGTGGGACCTCGCGCAGCCGCTGCGCATGTCGGCGCACAACGGCGAGATCAACACCATCCGCGGCAACGCCGCCTGGATGTCGGCGCGGCAGTCGAAGTTCCGCAGTGCGCTCTTCGGCGGCGACATCGACAAGATCCGTGACGTCCTCGACGCCGCCGGCTCGGACTCCACGCAGTTCGACAACGCGCTCGAGCTGCTGACCATGTGTGGCCGCTCCATCGATCACGCCATGATGATGATGATCCCCGAAGCGTGGCAGAGCAACGATCTTCTCGACGATGAGCGTCGCGCCTTCTACGAGTTCCACGCCTCGCTGCTCGAACCCTGGGACGGTCCCGCCGCCATCACTTTCACCGACGGCCGGCTGGTGGGCGCCTGCCTCGACCGCAACGGCCTCCGTCCAGCGCGCTACCTGGTGACCGACGACGGCCTGGTGGTGATGGCCTCCGAGGCGGGCGTGCTCGACATCCCCGAGGAGCGCATCGTCAAGAAATGGCGGCTCGACCCCGGCCGGCTGCTCCTCGTCGATACCGAGGCTGGGGCCATCCTCGACGACGGGGCGATCAAGCGCCAGCTCGCCAGCCGCCATCCATACGCGGAGTGGATCCGCGGCGGCACCGTCCGCCTCGACGAGCTCACCAAGGGCTCCGAGCAGCAGGAACCGGATTCCGGGACGTTGCGGATCCGCCAGCACCTCTTTGGGTGGACGGATGAGGACATCCGCCTGGTGGTGGCACCCATGGCGTCCCAGGGCGAAGAGCCGGTCGGGTCGATGGGCAACGACGCGCCGCTGGCGGTGCTGAGCGATCGTCCCCAGCCGCTTTTCGCGTACTTCAAGCAGCTCTTCGCGCAGGTCACCAACCCGCCGATCGACCCCATCAGAGAGGCGTCTGTGATGTCGCTGGCCACCTCCCTGGGCGCCGGTGGGAACATGCTCGAGCAGGGACCCGGCCAGGCGGCGCGGCTGGAGGTGGCCCACCCCATCCTCACCAGCGCCGACCTGGCCACGATCCGCCACGTCACCCAGCGGCAGTTCCCAGCTGAAACGATCAATGCCGTCTTCCACGGCGGCCGCGGCACCGACGGACTGCGCGACGGACTCGACCGCATCTGCCGTCTGGCCTCCGAGGCGGTGTCCTCGGGGCGCTCCGTCCTCATCGTCAGCGACCGCGGAGCCGACGCGGGCCACGTGCCCATCCCCTCATTGCTGGCCACCGCCGCCATCCACCATCACCTGCTCCGCGAGCGCACCCGCACCGGGGTGGGGCTGGTCGTGGAGAGCGGCGAGCCGCGCGAGATCGCCCATATCGCCCTGCTCATCGGCTACGGCGCCGAGGCTGTCAATCCATACCTGCTCCTCGACACAGCCGCGGAGATGGCGGTCACCGGTGTGATCGAGAACGTGGACGCCGCGGCGGCGCAGCGCAACGTCGTCCAGGCGCTGCGCAAGGGACTGCTCAAGACCATCGCCAAGATGGGCATCTCGACGGTGCTCTCGTACTGCGGCGCCCAGTTGTTCGAGGCCATTGGGCTCTCCGAGGACGTCGTCGACCGCTACTTCACGGGGACGCCGACCCGCATTGGCGGCTCCGGCCTGGACCGCATCGCCGCGGACGCGCTGAGCCGCCACGGCCGCGCCTTCCCGGCGCGGGGTGCGCCACCGTCCGCGCTCGACCCGGGGGGCAGCTACCAGTGGCGCCGCAACGGTGAGAAGCGCGCCTGGAACCCCGAGGTGATCGGCGCCCTCCAACACGCGGTCCGCACCGAGTCGAGCGCGGATTTCGCGCGCTACGTGGCGCTCGCTGACCGTGAATCGGCCGAGCGCCGCACCCTCCGCGGCCTCCTCGCGCTGCGCGGGGCGGACACCGCCGTGCCGCTCGACGAGGTGGAGAGCGCCGATACGCTGGTGCACCGCTTCGCCACGGGCGCCATGTCGCTGGGCTCGATCTCCCCGGAGATGCACGAGACGCTGGCCATCGCCATGAATCGCATCGGCGGCCGCTCCAACACCGGCGAGGGAGGCGAGGACGAGGCACGGTTCGAGAGCGACGGCTCCGACTCCCGCCGCAGCGCCATCAAGCAGGTGGCATCGGCCCGTTTCGGGGTCACCGCCCATTTCCTCATCAACGCCGACGAGATCCAGATCAAGGTCGCCCAGGGCGCCAAGCCCGGCGAGGGAGGTCAGCTGCCCGGCCATAAGGTGGACGTCACCATCGCTCACCTCCGCCACGCCACCCCCGGCGTCGGGCTCATCTCTCCCCCACCCCACCACGACGTGTACTCGGTCGAGGACCTCGCCCAACTCATCCACGACCTGCGCTCGATCAATCCGACCGCGCGGATCAGCGTCAAGCTGGTCGCGGAGATGGGCGTCGGACCGATCGCCGCAGCCGTCGCCAAGGCCCGCGCCGACCACATCGTGGTCTCCGGCTACGAGGGCGGCACCGGGGCTGCGCCCCTGTCGTCGCTCACCCACGCGGGAGCGCCCTGGGAGCTCGGGCTCGCCGAGGTCCAGCAGACACTGGTCGCCAACGGCCTGCGCGACCGTGTCGTGCTGCAGAGCGACGGCCTGATGCGCACCGGCCGCGACGTCGTCGTGGCTGCGCTGCTCGGCGCTGAAGAGTTCGCCTTCGCCACGGCGCCGCTGGTCGCAGCGGGCTGCGTGATGATGCGCGTGTGCCACCTCAACACCTGTCCGGTTGGCATCGCCACCCAAGATCCCGACCTGCGGGCGCGCTACACGGGTCGGGCCGAGCACGTCGTCACCTTCATGCGCTTCCTCGCCGATGACGTTCGTGGCTGGATGTCGCGGCTCGGGGTCCGTCGCTTCGAGGACCTGGTGGGACGCGTCGAACTGCTCCACCAGGTGGACACCAGCGGCGACGTCGACCTTGCCAGGTTGCTCGTCGCGCCCGGCGAACCGCGCCATTTCAAGCCACGGCCCGCTCACGCTTGGCAGGGCGACATCGACGAGCGCGTCATCGCGTTCGCCGGTGAGGCACTTGAGAGCGGCAACCCGCTGCAGTTGCGCATGCGGGTGAGCAACCGCGACCGCAGTGTCGGGGCGCGACTCAGCGGCGAGGTGGCCAAGCGCCACGGCGCGGCCGGGCTGCCCCCGGACACCATCCGCGTCGACCTCCAGGGAAGCGCCGGGCAGTCGTTTGGGGCGTGGCTGGCGAGCGGCATCACACTGACCGTGCAGGGTGAGGTCAACGATGGCTGCGGCAAGGGCCTCAGCGGCGGTCGCATCGTCGTGGTCCCGCCCGCCAACGCCAGGCGACCCGCCGACGACAACGTCATCGCCGGCAACGTCCTCCTTTACGGAGCGACGTCGGGGGAGCTCTTCGTCCGCGGCGTCGCCGGTGAGCGGTTCGCGGTACGCAACAGCGGCGCCCACAGCGTCGTCGAGGGGACTGGCGACCACGCTCTCGAGTACATGACCGGCGGCGTGGTGATCATCCTCGGGCGCACCGGGCGCAACGTCGCCGCGGGGATGAGCGGCGGCCTCGGCTACGTGCTCGACGTCGACGGCCGCTTCACGCAGCGCTGCAACACCGACATGGTGCGGCTGGTCGACGTTGACGAGGACACGGACGGCGACACGCTGCGCAAGCTTCTCGAGCATCACCTCTCCTACACCGGCAGCCCGGTCGCCGATGAGCTCCTGGAGCGCTGGCCGGAGTCGTTGCGGCGCTTCGTCAAGGTGTTCCCGGTCGACCACGAGCGAGCCTTGGCGGTTCGCCCGGTCAAGCTCGAGGTGGCCGTGTGAGCGCGCGCCGCGACTTCCTCGAGGTGCCCCGGCGCACCTCACCGTACCGCGCCATCGTCGAGCGCGTCCGCGACCATCGCGAGCTGATCCACCCCCTGCCGCTGGCGACCGTGGAGGCCCAGGCGGGACGTTGCATGGACTGCGGGGTGCCCTTCTGCCACAGCGCCTGTCCCCTCAACAACCTGATCCCCGAGTGGAATGGTCTGGCCCGTACCGGCGACTGGCGCGGCGCATCCAACAACCTGGCCACCACCAACAACTTTCCCGAGTTCACCGGCTGGCTCTGCCCGGCGCCGTGCGAGCCCGCCTGCGTGCTGGCCATCGGTGGTGACGCGGTGAGCATCAAGGAGATCGAGCGCACCACCATCGAGACAGCGTTCGCCAACGGCTGGGTCCACCCCGAACCACCGGCGTTCCGCACCGGGCGTAGCGTCGCCGTGGTCGGCTCCGGACCGGCCGGATTGGCGGCGGCACAGCAGCTCAACCGCGCCGGCCATCGGGTGGTGGTCTATGAGCGCGCCGACCGCCCGGGTGGCCTGCTCCGCTACGGCATCCCCGACTTCAAGATGAGCAAGGAATTGCTCGACCGCCGTCTCGACCTGCTCAGCGCCGAGGGCATCACCTTCGAGTGCAACTACGACTGCGGCGTCGACATCACTGGCGCGGAGCTGCTCGAGCGTCACGACGCCACCGTGCTCGCGGTCGGTGCGGAACACGCGCGCGACGTCGAGCTTCCCGGACGACACCTCGACGGCATCCACCTGGCCATGGACTACCTCACCGGCCAGAATCGTCGCGTCGCCGGCGCGCCGGAGGAGGTGATCAGCGCCGCCGGCCGCAACGTGGTGATCATCGGCGGCGGCGACACCGCGGCGGACTGCCTGGGTGATTCCCATCGCGAGGCGTGCGCATCGGTGCAGCAGCTGGTCATCTACCCTGAGCCACCGCGCGTGCGACCGCCGTCGAACCCGTGGCCGCAATGGCCGTTGGTACTCCGTAACCACGCCGCCCACGAAGAGGGTGGGATGCGCGCCTTCGGCATCGAGGTCATGGGCTTCGAGGGCAACGACGCCGGCCGGGTGCGTGGCATCACCGTCATCGATGTCGATCGCGGCCAGGACGGCTCGGGCAGCCGCGGCCTGGTCCGGCGTCCCGGCACTCAGCGCGTCATCGAGACCGACCTCGTGCTGCTCGCCATCGGCTTCAGCGGGGTGCGCACTTCGCCGTTATTCGAACAGCTCGGCGTCGAGCTGGTCGACGGCGCGCGCATCGCGGCCGACGACCGGCTGCGCGCCGGCCGCGTGGTGACCGCGGGCGGTGACGCCGTACTCGGGGCGGCGCTGGTGGTCGACGCCATCGCCCAGGGCAGGCGAGCCGCGGCCACGTGCGACCGCCTGCTCCAGGAGGAGTTGCAGGCCGCTGCGGTCTGAGATGCGCGCCTTCCTCGATCACCCCATCCCGATCGCGGTCGCCCATCGCGGAGGCGCCGAGGAGTTTCCCGAGAACACCCTGCCGGCGTTCGACGCCGCCGTCGAGCTGGGTTACCTCCATCTCGAGACCGACGCCCACGTCAGCCGTGACGGCCTCGTCTTCTCATTCCATGACCACGTGCTCGAGCGGGTGACCGATCGCCGCGGCAGGCTGGTCGACGTCACCGCTGCAGAGATCTTCGCCGCCGACGCCGCCTATCACTTCAGCCCCGACGGCCGCACGTTTCCCCTCCGCGGCACCGGTATCCGGGTCCCCACCATGGAGGAGGTTCTGACCCGCTGGCCGGGCGTTTTTGTCAACATCGACACCAAGTCGGACGCCGTCGTCGAGCCTCTGGTGGAGCTGTTGCGCCGCCTCGATGCCTTCGACCGTGTGTGTATCGGGTCGTTCTCCGACGACCGATTGCGGCGGGTGCGGCGGCTCTCGGGCGGGGCGATCTGCACCTCGATGGGCCCGGCGGGGATCACCGCCGCCTGGCTGGCCTCGCGCAGCGGCCGCATGCCGCGGTTGCGTGCCGACTGCCTGCAGGTGCCGGTGCGGGCGCGCCGGCTGGTGGTGGTCGATCGCCGCTTCCTCGACGCCGCTCACGCCGCCGGGCTGCAGGTCCATGTCTGGACCATCGATAACGCCGCCGAGATGACCGAGCTCCTCGAGCTCGGCGTCGACGCCATCATGACCGACCGCCCCCGGCTGCTCCGCGAGGTGCTCGTCGCCCGTGGCCAGTGGCATGGCGCCGCGCTGGCGCGGACGTAACCTACGCGCATGCTGCCCAGCGATCCCGGCGCCCGACATATTCCGCCCCCGCAGCGCGAGGACTGGTACAGCGGCGACGAGCACCTCCGCTGGCTGCTCCGCGACAGCGTCGGCGAGGCCGTCTGGCCGGTGGCGGACGGCGCGCTGGCCGAGCTCGGTGCCCTGGTGCCGCAGCGCGTCGAGCCGCTCGCCGTGGCCGCGGACCGCCACCCGCCAGTCCTGGAGCAGTACGACGCCCGGGGCACACGCGTCGACGTCATCGACCTCCATCCCGCATACGACGAGCTGATCAACACCGTGCTCGGCTTCGGAACCGTGCGCTCGGCGCACCTGCCGGGCTGGCGCGGGCTCTCGGGGGTCGCCCCCCGCGCGCTGGTGAGCGCGGTCTCCTACATGTTCCTCCAGGCCGACCAGGCGATCACAGGCTGCCCGGTCGGGATGATGGACGCGATGGCGCGCTGCCTGGCGCGCAACGACCCTGCCCTGGCCGAGCGTTTCGTCTCGCGCATCGCCGACGACACCGGGGCGCACCTCACCTCGGCGATGTTCCTCACCGAGAAGGCGGGCGGTTCCGACGTCGGCGCCAACGAGACCGTCGCCGTGCGCGACGACGACGGAGCCTGGCACCTGCACGGCGAAAAGTGGTTCGCCAGCTGCCCGCAGTCAGACCTCGTGCTGGTGATGGCCCGCCCCGAGGGCGGGCTCCGGGGACCGGACGGGCTCGGGCTGTTCCTCATGCCCCACATGCTCGACGACGGCAGCCGTAACGCCATCCTCATCCACCGTCTCAAGAACAAATTCGGCACTCGAGCGATGGCGTCTGGCGAGGTCGGCCTGCGCGGCGCTTTCGCGTGGCAGGTCGGTGCACTCGACCGCGGCATGCGCCAGATGATGGACATGGTGTCGCTGACCCGCGTCGGCATCGTCGCCGCCGCAGCCGGAGCGATGCGTCGCAACACCGTCGAGGCGCTCGACCACACCGCCCAGCGCCGAACCTTCGGCGGCATCCTGCAGACGCATCCACTGATGCGTGACAGCCTTGCGGAGCTCGTCGTCGACTCCACTGCGGCGCTGACGGCCGCGATCGCGGTCAGCGAGCTCCTCGACAAGGCGGACGCCGGCGAATCCGAAGCCGGGGGCGCGCTGCGCCTGCTCACCCCGCTGTTCAAGGGCTACTTCACCGAGCGCGCCCGCATCTGTGGCGGTGACGCCATGGAGATCCGTGGTGGCAACGGCTTCATCGAGGACTGGCCAGACGCACGCATGCTGCGCGACGTGTCCGTGCACGCCATCTGGGAGGGCTCGGGCAACGTCATCGCACTCGACGTGCTGCGCGCGCTGCGTCGCGGTGCCGGCCCGCATTTCCTCGGTGACCTCGAGCGCCGCGCGGAGCGCGCTGGGGAACGCGGGCCCGCGTCGGCGCTAGCCACTCCGCTGCTCGCAGAGATTCACACGCTCGCCCGCATCCTCGATCACCTCGCCGGCGAGGATCCGATCGCGCAGCAGCTGCCGATCCGCCGCCTGGCCCGGCGCATGGCCATCCTCGCGGTGGGCACACGTCTCGCCGAACAGGCCAACCGCTTCGCGGCCGAGACGAACAGCGGCCGCCTGACCTGGATCGCAGCGCGCTTCGTCGCACGGTTGGGCGGAGAGCCACTCGTCGACCGAATCGCGGTCGACACAAGCTGGCTGCAGCGTGCAGAGCAAATCCTCAACGGAGGCAACGTACCAGTCGAATTGGGCGCGTCGCTGGCAAGAGCAGTCGCAGCAAACCTCAGCACACGCGTTCAGGAAACAGACGTAGTGGTTGCCCGACCCTAAAACGGGTCCTCTCGACGCGAAGCGACAGCGGCGCTCGAGGAGCGCCGAGGAGTGGGGTGGCTAGAGGGATTTGAACCCTCGACCTCCAGGGCCACAACCTGGCACTCTAACCAGCTGAGCTATAGCCACCATGAAGCTCACCGATTATATGGGGCACACTGGCCGCGCCCCCGTAGCTCAGCGGATAGAGCAGCCGCCTTCTAAGCGGTTGGTCGCAGGTTCGATTCCTGCCGGGGGCGCCAAGTGCGCTGACCAGCCGGTCGCCGCCACCGCGCCTCCCAGGTCGCCTCGCGGAACTGGTTGCCGCATAAGGAGCTCGCACGCCCTCTCCCCAGGCCCCAGCACCGAGGGCTGCCCGCCCCCGGCTGAGGCGTGGTGGTCACCTACTCTGCGGTCACATACGCCGCGCTCAGGCCGCCGTCGACGAGAAACGTGGCGCCGGTGACGTAGGACGACTCGTCGCTGGCCAGGAAGAGCGCCGCGCTGGCGATCTCTCGCGCGGTCGCCAGCCGGCCCATGGGCAGGTGAACGCGGCGGCGCTCGTACGCCGCAGGATCGTCGCTGAACAGGCGCATCAGCAACGGGGTCTCCACCGGGCCGGGGCAGAGCGCGTTGACTCGCACCCCCTGGCGCGCAAACTGCACCGCCAGTTCGCGGCTCATGGACAGCACCGCCCCCTTGGAGGCGGTGTAGGCGATCTGTGAAGTGGCCGCCCCCATGAGCGCGACGAACGAGGCGACGTTGATGACCGAGCCGCCGCCACGCTCCAGGAGCCGCGGGATGCCGAACTTGCAGCAGAGGAAAACGCCCCTTGCGTTGACCGCCTGCACACGGTCCCACGCATCTGGCTCGGTGGTGAGGATCGAGTCGTCGTCCGGGGGCATGATGCCCGCGTTGTTGTAGAGCACGTCGACGCCGCCGAAGCGACGCGTCGCGGCGTCGTACAGAGCCTGCACGCTGCCGGCGTCGCTGACGTCAACCTCCTCGAACACGGCATCACGGCACTCCGCGGCAGTCCTCTCCCCGCTCTCCGCGCTGACGTCGGCGACCACCACCGAAGCGCCTTCCTCCGAGAAGAGCAGCGCCGCCTCGCGGCCGATGCCGCCGGCCGCCCCGGTAATCACCGCCACCTTGCCGTCGAGTCGACCCATCAGGTGTCCGTCGCCATGAACACGTTCTTCACCTCGGAGTATCCGTCCATTGCCTGCATGCCCAGCTCCCGGCCGAAGCCCGACTGCTTGAATCCGCCGAATGGGGTCGCCACACGCACCGAGGTGTTGGCGTTGACGGAGATGACGCCCGTATCGATGGCGCGCACCGCGCGCAGAGCCCGCGCCCCGTCCCGGGTCCACACCGACCCGGAGAGGCCGTAAGGCGTGTCGTTGGCGATGCGCACCGCCTCTGCCTCATCCTTGAACGGGATCACCGCCAGGACTGGGCCGAAGACCTCCTCCTGGGCGACACGATCCGTATTGCTCGCCTCGATCACCGTACACGGGTACCAGAAGCCGGGGCCGTCAGGGGCGTTGCCCACGAACAGCGGTGTTCCCTCGACGAATGACGACACCGTCGCGCGGTGTTGCTCGGAGATGAGCGGACCCATCTCCGTGTCCTCGTTCTCCGGGTCACCAACCTTGACGCGCGCCACCGCCTCGACCAGGTGCGCCACGAAGGCATCGTACGCGGAACGTTGCACGAGCACGCGCGATCGCGCGCAGCAGTCCTGGCCCGCGTTGCCGAACACAGCGCCAGGGGTCGCCGCCGCCGCCTTCTCGATATCCGCGTCAGCGAACACCACGCTTGCAGACTTCCCGCCCAGCTCCAGCGACACACGCTTGACCGTGGCGGCGGCGCCGCGCATGACCCGCGCGCCCACCTCCGTCGATCCCGTGAAGCTGATCTTGGCAACGTCGGGGTGCTCGACAAGGCGCTCGCCGACCACACGCCCCGGGCCGACAACCACGTTGATGACCCCCTCAGGGATGCCCGCCTGCAGGGCGAGGTCGGCGAGGCGCAGCGCCGACATCGGGGTCAGCTCCGCAGGTTTGAGCACAACGGTGTTGCCGCACGCCAGCGACGGGCCGAGCTTCCAGCTGGCGATGTTGAGCGGGAAGTTCCAGGGAACGATCAGACCGACGACCCCGAGCGGCTCGTGGAAGGTCAGGTCGACGCCGCCCGCCACGGGGATGGTCTGGCCGTGATGCTTGTCGATCGCGCCCGCGTAGAAGTGGAAGACGTCGGCCACCATGCCCACCTCGGCGCGCGAGTCCGAGATCGGCTTGCCCACGTTGCGCGTCTCCAGCCGGGCCAGCTCCTCGCCGTTCTCCTCGACCAGTGAGGCGAGGCGGCGCAGCAGCCGCATACGGGCGTTCGGCGCAAGGGCGCGCCAGCGTGGGAAGGCCGCGGTTGCGCGCGCGACGGCGCGGTCCGTCTCCTCGATTCCTGCCTGGTCGAGCTCCGCCAGCGGTAAGGCCGTCGCCGGGTTGATGACCTGCAGTGTCATCCCCGCTCGAACAGCCTCTTGCGCTCGTACTCGGTGACCACGGTGTCGAACAGTCGCTGCTCGGTGCGCGCGTAGTTCAGGTAGTGGTCGACGACCTCGTCCCCGAGAGCAGCACGCGCGATGCTTCCACCCTCGAGCGCGGTCACTGCGTCGCGCAGGGTGCTCGGAAAGCGCTCCACCTCGGAGACGTAGGCGTTGCCGCTGAACGCCGGTGGCAGCTCGAGCTTGTTCTCGATCCCGTGCAGCCCGGCGGCGAGGATCGCGGCAAAGGCAAGGTAGGGGTTGGCGTCCGCGCCGGGGATGCGGTTCTCGATGCGCAGTGCCTGCCCGTGGCCGACCACCCGGAATGCGCAGGTGCGGTTGTCGTACCCCCAGGCCAGGGTGGTGGGAGCCCAGCTGCTGGCCGCGTAGCGCTTGTACGAGTTGATGTTGGGGGCGAAGAAGACGGCGAGCTCGGCGCTGGCGGCCAGCTGCCCGGCGAGATAGTGCTGGAACAGCGCAGGCTCGCCGTCGAAGGCGTTGCGGCCCCCGGCCCAGAGGCTCGAATGGATGTGGCAGGAGCTGCCGATCCAGGTGTGGTCCGGCTTGGCCATGAAGGTCACGGAACGGCCGTGCTGGTTGGCCATCTCCTTGATGCCGTTCTTGTAGATGGTGTGGTTGTCGGCCATGGTCACCGCGTCGCTGAATCGAAAGTTGATCTCCTGCTGGCCGGGCCAAGCCTCGCCCTTCGACGTCTCCACCTTGATGCCCGCCGCGTGCATGCCATTGCGCACTGCGCGGATGAACGGCTCGTCGTAGCTGGTGGCGAGGATGTGGTAGTCGAGGATGTACGGAACGGAGGGGGTCAGGTCGCGGTAGCCCTGGGCGTGCGCCTGCGCGAACGTCTCCTTGAAGAGGTAGAACTCCAGCTCACTGCC
The DNA here is from genome assembly GCA_030948845.1 of Candidatus Dormiibacterota bacterium. GTDB lineage: Bacteria > Chloroflexota > Dormibacteria > Aeolococcales > Aeolococcaceae > Aeolococcus. The sequence goes on along the minus strand of JALYZN010000001.1, from coordinate 35,151 downwards.
CAACATCGGCTCAAAGCCGAGCGCGCGGGCCCGCTCCACCTGCTCCTTGAGGACCTGGCGGGGCGACGGTCGCACCGGGGTGCCGTCATTCCAGGCGACGTCGGTGAGCACCAGCGCTGTGCCCTCCAGCCAGGGGATCCGACGCATCGTCGCGAAGTCCGGGACCATCGAGAAGTCGCCGAAGCCGCGTTCCCAGCTGGCGATCTCATAGCCCGGGACCGGGTCCATCTCCATGTCCAGGGCGAGCAAGTAGTTGCATCCCTCGATCGGGTGCGCCGCCTGCGCCTCCTCGACGAAGAACTCGGCGTGCATGCGCTTGCCCATGAGGCGGCCCTGCATGTCCGTGAACGCCACCACCACGGTGTCGATGTCACCGTTCGCCGCCAGGACCGCCAGCTCGTCGAGGGTCAGCATCGCATCACCGGGTCGTCGTGGTGGCGCCGTTCCGCGCGCGTGCCGCGCTTCGTTGCACGAATCGCTCAAAGAGGTCGCGCGCCCAGGAGTAGTCGATGAGCTCCTCGGGGTGCGCCTGGACGGCGACGATGGCCCCGTCGATCGACTCGACGGCCTCGATGATGTCGTCCGGGCTGTGCGCGGTGACGCGGAGCGCCGGGGCGAGATCCTTGATGGCCTGGTGGTGCAGGCTGTTGACCATCAAGGTGCGTGGCGCGACCCGACCCAGCTCGGAGTCCTCCTCCACCTCGACCGCGTGCGCCAGCGTGTGGCGCGGCTGACCATGCGCGTCATGCCCGTCGATGTGCTGGAACAGCGATCCGCCCAGGGCCACGTTGATGAGCTGCTGGCCACGGCAGATCCCGAGCACCGGTGTGCCTGACAACGACGCGCCGCGCACGAGCGCCAGCTCGGTCTTGTCGAGCGCATGGTCCACCTGGACCACGTCGCTCACGGATTCGCCGCCATACTCCTCGGGCGCAACGTCCCAGCCACCGGGCACGAGCAGGCCGTCGACGTCACGCAGGATCCGCTCAGCCTCGATGGCATCCGGGCCGTCGGCAACTGGCGCGATCACTACCGGCTCGGCCCCCGCCGAGGAGATCGCCTGCAGGTAGGCGTCGTAGTAGCCGGCCACCCGCAGCGCGCTGCAGGTGATGCCGATGCGCGGCTTGCCGTCCACTCAGCCCGGTGCGGCCGCAACGGTGCCGACGCTGGCCAGCTCGGCCTCGATCGCGGCGAGCTCCTCCGCGCTCCCCTGCACCTTCGGCCCTGTGAACCAATGCCGGGCTGACACCATCCACCAGCTGGCCGTGCCCAAGCCGACAATGGCCACGGCGACGACCGTGTAGTTGAAGTTGCCGAGGGTGATCGGGAAGACGGTGGGCAGGACGAACAGGACGACGATGATGCACACCCAGAGCACCGCGACGGTCCCAATGGGCCGGCTCCACCTGCCCAGATGCCAGGGGCCTCGCTGGAACGAGTCGCCCGCGCGCAGCCGCAGGAAGATTGGGATGGCGTAGGCGATGTAGAGCCCGATGACCGCGATGGAGATCACCGCCGCGTACGCGTTGGGGTTGTACAGATACGGAAGGAAGAGGATGAAGGCGCCGACGGTGGCCAGCCAGATCGAGTTGGTGGGGGTACCCGTGCGCTTGTTCACCTTGTGCCAGAGCCGGTGCCCGGGCACGGCACCGTCACGCGAGAAGGCGTAGATCATTCGCGAGTTGGCGGTGACAGACGACATCCCGCAGTAGAACTGGGCGCCGATGGCGACGAGCAGCAGGAACTGCCCCAACGCGGGGCCGGCGGCGTCGATGAAGATCTGTGCAGCAGGCACTGTGGCGAGCGCTTCAGCGTCGTAGTTCTGAATGGCGGCGGTGACCCCGATGAGCAGGATCCAGCCGGCGATCAGCGACACCAGGATCGACATGACGATGCCACGAGGGCCGGCAACTGCCGCGTTGCGAGTCTCCTCGGTCATGTGCGCCGAGGCGTCATAACCGGTGAAGGTGTACTGGGCGAGCAGCAATCCGATGGCCAGCACATAGATCGTCGCGCCGCCGAAGCCCGCGCCGGTGTTGTTCTGGAAGTGCCCGAAGATGAAGCCGGCGGACTGATGGTGCGGGGCCTTGATGAACAGGACCGCCACGATGACCACGACGCCGACGATGTGCCACCACACCGAGATGTTGTTGAGGATCGCCACCAGGCGCACACCGAACGTGTTGAGGAGACCGTGGAGGAAGAGGGCGATCGCGTACACCAGCAGGATGTGCGGCGCGTCCAGCGTGTAGCCAAACCAGTTGTTGAGGAAGGCCGACGCGAACAGGGCCAGGCCGCCGTCGATGCCGGCGGTGACCGCCACCTGTCCGAGAAGGTTGAACCAGCCCGTGAACCAGCTCCAGACGGGTCCCTTCTTGCCGCCAAGCTTGGCCGCCCAGTAGTACAGGCCGCCTGCTGTCGGGTAGCTGGAGCACACCTCAGCCATGGCCAGGCCGACGAGGAGAACCATGATCCCCACCAATGGCCAGCCGATGTTGATGTCAACTGGTCCGCCGTTGTTCATGGCCACGCCGTAGGCGGTCAGGCAGCCGGAGAGGATCGAGATGATCGTGAAAGAGACCGCGAAGTTGGAGAACCCGCTCATGCGGCGGCGCAGCTCCTGGGCATAGCCCAGGCGATGGAGTGTCTCGGTGTCCGAGTCGCGCGCCGTCACCGCTTGGTCGACCATCGCCGTCCTCCCACGAACCGGCGCGCAGCGGCGCGTTCCGGCGCCCTTCTTTCTCCGCCGGCCTCGCGCTCCCTCTCCGGAGACCGAGCGGAACTCGACCGGACACTAGCAGCGCGCCGCGCGGACCGTCAACGTGCGTCGCGATCAACCCAGGCGCGGCGTCAATGTGCGCGCGTGGCCACCATGTTGAGGCGCACGTAGTCGATCACAGGCTCCGGCAAGGTGGCAACCACCTCGCGCATCAACGCGCGCCGGCCGGCCTCGTCCACCGTTGCCACCGCGTCGCCGAAGCAGACCGTGTCGATGAATTCCGCCATCTCGATCTCGTCGTCGAAGCGGGTTGGCTCCTGATGCGTCCACACGCGCACGTTCTCAAACCCGGCGGCCTCGAGCCGCTGGCTGGTCGTCTCGGCGGACGCGTACTCCCACGCGCTCGACCTCTCCACGCCGACGCTTCGCGCCACCGCCAGCAGCCGGTCGATGTTCCCTTGCGCTCCGCATTGCGCGGACAGCCGGCCTCCGGGGCGCAGAACGCGGGCGAGGTTGGCGAACAGCCGAGGATGGTCGGTGATCCAGTGGAACGTCGCACTCGAGAACACCGCATCCACCGGTGCGGCACCGTCGAGCGTCGCCGGGAACAGCTCCAGCAGGTCTGCCTGGATGAAGCTGACCCGCTCGCTGCCATGGGCCAGGCGCAGGCGCGCCTGGTCGAGCATGCTGTCCGATGCGTCGAGCGCGATGACCCGCCCGCGTGGCAGAGCAGCAAGGAGCTGCTCGGTGACCCGGCCGCTTCCACACCCGCAGTCCAGCACGGTCTCGTCGCCGCGCAGCGCCAGCCGTTCCAGCACCGCGGTTCCCCAGCGAGCCTGCGGATTGGCGACGCGGTCGTAGGTGGCGCCATCCCAGTGCCGCGTCGTCTCGGCCATGCTGGCAAGCGTAGCGGCAGCGGGCCGTGGATCTCGTAGCATCGGGCGCGTGCCTCACCCGACGTCCACCCGCGTCTACCTGGCCCGGCACTGCGACGTCCACAACCCGCGCGGGGTCCTCTATGGGCACCTGCCCAACTTCCCCCTCAGCGAGAAGGGCGTTCGCCAGGCGCATGCGCTCGGCCGCCGCCTGGCCGCCACCAGCGCGCGCCAGATCTACACCAGCCCGCTGCAACGCGCCGTTCAGACCGCGGAGATCATCAGCAGCCACATCCCCGGCTCCGCGATCAGTCTCTCCGACGACCTCGTCGAGGCCCGCTTCGGCCGCTACCTGCAGGGGGTCCGCCCACCCCAGGTGCCGTGGCGGCGACCGCTGTGGCTGATCCACATGATCTGGCCCGGGCTGCTGCCCAACGACGAGCGCGTCGGCGAGATGGCGGCGCGCGTCGAACGGGCGATCCGGCAGGTCCTCGCCGGCAACCCGGTCGACGGTGGCATCTGCGTCAGCCACGGCGACCCCATCCAGGCTTTTTGGGTGCGGGCCCAGGGGCGAACTGCCTGGGCGCTGCATCGCCTGCAGTGCGCCAAGGGCGGCATGCTCGAGCTCGATTACGTGCAGGGAACGCTGACCAGCACGGTGTACCGGCCGCCGAGCGTGGACCCGATCAACCTAGCGGAGACTCCCAAGTCCGAGGCGGGGGACGTCGCTTGACCGGCCGGTCAGCCGGCCTCGGCGAAGGCGGGACCGACGTCGATCACCTCATCGCCTCGCCAGGGGCCGAGCCCCGGCTGCGCCGGGATCCTCGACCCGGCCGGGTCGAGCCGCAGGGTCACCGCCACGATCACCCCGAGGCGGGAGCCGCTGCCCAGGGCAAGCCCGGCGAGGTCGTAGCCGACCACGTCCTTGAGGGTGCGCCCGCCGGCGCTGATCAGCAGGCCGGCAGCGGTGAGCAGCTCGACGCCGGCGATGGAGCGGTGGGCGATCTCGCCGAGCGCCACCGACTCGCCTACCGTCTCGCTGCGCACGCTCGGCAGGGCGCTCACCTCCATCCGCCGCGCGCTGGCGGCCTCGCGGACCGCGACCCAGGGGGCGGCCGCGCCGGCGTGGAGCAGGAGCGCGGTGGGGTCGAGGAGGATGGAGTCGAGGTTGTCGGCGGCAACCACCACCGCTGCCGAGGCAGCCTGCGCCGATCCAAGCACGGCCACCGGAGCACTGGCCGCGGCGCAGGCAGCGAGGACCTCGCGGAGCTGGGTGACATTGGCGGGTCGAACGACGTTCTTGGCATCCATCCCGCTGGTGCCCACGGCCGCGGCGAGCTGTCGGCGCAGGGCGTCCTCCACGCGGGAGAGTCTATGACGGCGATCTAGACTCGCGCGGTGTCTGGGCCGCCGCTCTCCACCATCTCCGCTCTCGGCGAGCGCTACGTTGCCGAGCTCTTCGAGTTCAGCCCCGGCGACGCGCGCACCGACGGTGACCACAGCTTCGACGGGCTGCTCGGTCCGATCGGGCCCGAGGCCACCCGGCAGCGGGTGCGCCGGCTGGACGAGACGGCCGCTGAGCTGGACCTCGTCGTGCCCCGCACCGTCGACGAACGTGCCGACGTGATCACCCTGCGGCACCGCATCGCGCTCGAGCGATTCGAGCGCGTCGAGCTCGAGTCGGCACGGCGCAATCCGCTCTCCACTCTCTTTCGCGGCGCCGACCCGCAGCCCTACTGCACGCACGACTACGCGGCGATCCCCGAACGCGCAGAGGGGCTGGACCGCCATCTCGATCAGCTCCCCGGCTGGCTCGACGCGGCGCTGGACGAGCTTGGGGACTCCGTTGACGATGGCCCGCGCGGCATCGCCGTCGGGGTGGCCCGCGGGCTGGCCGGCTTCTTCGCCCACGACCTCGACACGGCCCTCCCCCTACCGGACCATCCCCAGCTCCGCGACCGGCTGCACGCCCATGCCGACGATGCGGCGCAGGCGTGCAGGCGCTTCGCGACCGCCGTCGCGGCGCGCGACGCCCATCCCAGCCCGGCGCTGGGCGAGGAGCGATTTCTGGCGATGCTGCACGCCCAGGAAGGCCTCACCGAGACGGTCGCAAACCTCCGTGACATGGCGAGCGCGGAGCTGTCCCGGCTTCGCGCTGAGTTCGAGGATGTCGCGCACCGGATCTCCCCGGCCGGCGGTGTGCCCGATGCGATCGCGCTCATGGAGGACGATCATCCCAGCGCGAGCTCCCTCATCGAGGAGGCTGCCAGAAGCCTGGAGCGGGTCCGGCAGTTCTGGCGCGAGCGCGGGGTTGTGACCATCCCCGACGCGCCCATCCGGGTGATCGCGTCACCGCCCTACATGCGCTTCGTCTCGGCGGCGTTCGACCCTGCCGGGTCACTGGCGGCGCCGGACGTCGAGAGCAACTACGTGGTAACGCCTGTCGACGAGAGCATGAGTGAGAAGGAGGCGGAAGAGTGGCTGCGCTCGTTCAACCGCTGGCAGCTCGAGAACATCGGCGTCCACGAGGTGTACCCCGGACACTTCGTGCACACCGTCCACGCCCGCCGACAGCGCAGCCTGCTGCGCCGGGTTGGCTTCGTCTCGGGGTTCGGTGAGGGCTGGGCGCACTACACCGAGCAGCTGGCCATCGAGCAGGGATTGGCCGATGGCCGCCCACTGCTCCACCTCGCGCAGCTCCAGGACGCGCTGCTGCGCGCCTGCCGGTTCGCGGCCACGCTGATGCTGCACACGGAGGGCGCCACCGTGGAGGACGCCACCGCCTTCTTCATGGAGACGACCGGGTTGCCGGAGTTTCCCTCCAGGCGGGAAGCGGCGCGGGGCACGTACGACCCCATGTACCTCGCCTACACGTACGGCAAGCTCGCCATCCTCGACTGGCGAGCCGAGCTGATGCGCTCCCCGGGATTCAGCCTGCGCGGCTTCCACGACACCATGCTCGGCAGTGGCCTGCCCCCGCTCGCGGCGGTGCGTGAGCTGCTCTTCAACCCCGACTGACCTGTCGCCGCAGCTCCGCCGCCCGAGCCAGCTCTCAGGAGGGGATGGCGCCATGCTGCGCGAGGATGGCGAGGTTGAGCACCAGGGTGACGAAGATGCCCAGCACCAGCGTGCCGCCGACGGTGAGCAACAACACCCCTCCGCCGGACAGCGAGGTGCGTGACCAGTTGTAGGTCGCCTGCTCGGGACGCGGCCGCGTGTACATGAGCAGCGCGACGCGCAGGTAGTAGAAGACCGAGATGGCGCTGGTGGCGATGCCCCACAGGGCGAGCGGAACCTCGTGGGCATTGATGGCGGCAGCGAACACGAAGAACTTGGCGAAGAACCCCGCCGTGGGCGGGAATCCCCCCAGCGAGAGCAGGAAGAGTCCCATGGCGGCCGCCACGTATGGTCGCCGGAACGCCAGTCCGCGCAGGCTGTCGTAGCTGTCCATGTCCTCGCCGCGGCCCGCCATGATGGTGATCACCGCGAAGGCGCCGATGTTGGTGACCGCGTACGCCGCCAGGTAGTACAGCGACCCCACGGTACCGACCGTGTTGACGCTGCCCTGCGCGGTGAACGGCGGGACCACGACACCGATGAGGATGTAGCCGGCTTGGGCGATGCCCGAGTAGCCGAGCATGCGCTTGAGGCTGGTCTGGCGCAGAGCGGCGACGTTGCCGATCACCATCGAGGCGATCGCCACGAAGTACACCATGATCTTCCAGCGGTCGTACACGGTGGGCTGGCCGAGCGTATACGTGAACACCCGGATCAGCGCCGCGAACGCGGCCACCTTGGTGGTCACGCTCATGAACGTGGTGACCGACGTCGGCGCGCCCTGGTACACGTCGGGCGTCCAGGTGTGGAACGGAGCGGCGCTGATCTTGAAGGCGAGCCCGACGAAGAGGAGTGCGATGCCCGCCATGAGCAGCGGGTCGACCGAGTTGCCCGAGCTCTGCAGCGCGGAGAAGATCTGGGCCAGCTGGGTATGCCCGGTCTCGCCGTAGATGAGCGCCATGCCGAAGAGCAGGAATCCCGACGCGAAGCCACCGAGCAGCAGGTACTTGAGCGCGGCCTCCTGCGAGCGTGGCTCATGGCGGTTGAAGCCGCTGAGGATGTAGAGCGCGATCGAGAGCAGCTCGATGGCCAGGAAGATGACCATCAGGCTGCTCGCCCCGGCGAGGAGCATCATGCCCGTCGCCGCCGCCAGGATCAGCGAGTAGTACTCGCCGTAGTGCATGCCCCGACGGTTGAGGTATTGCGGGCTGATCAGCAGCACCAGCGCGGTACTCACCAGGATGATCGCGTTGATGAACAGCCCGAAGCGGTCGTAAGCGAACGACCCGAAGTACACGGTGTGCGGCGTGGCTGTGTCGAACCACCCCCACACCGTCGAGCCGAACGACGCCGCGACGGCCACCACACTGAAGCCTGCCAGCCAGCCGCGATGGGAAGCGCTGGTCACCAGGTCGAGCATCAGCAGGATGACGAAGCCGCCGCCGAGGATCACCTCGGGGAGGATGCCGAGGATGTCGACGCCGTTCGGCGTGGACAGCGGCGGCAGCACAGCGAGCGCGGTCACGGCGCCCCCGCGTTGGTGACCGCAGTCGAGGTGAGCGGGCTGTTGGCGACGACCACGGTCTGCTCGACGCTGGGACGCGCGAGGTCACCGACGGGCCGCGGGAACAAGCCGAGCAGCACCATGAGCGCCGTCAGCGGCAGCAGCACCAGGCCCTGGCTCAGGCGCACGTCGCGGACGCCCTCGGTGCGCGGCTGGGGCGGGTCGTGCATCAGTCCCTGGTGCAGGCGCAGCATGTACCAGCAGGCGAGCACCACCCCGACGCCGGCGAGCACTGCGTACACGGGCTGCAGCTGGAAGGCGCCGAGCATGATCGAAAACTCGCCGGTGAACGAGTTCATCCCCGGCATGCCGAGCCCAGCCAGCGTCGCCACCAGGAAGAGCGCGTACAGCCACGGCATCCGTTTCTCGAGCCCGGACAGCTCGCGGATGTCACGCGTGCCGGTGCGCTCCTCGACGATGCCGACGATGATGAAGAGCGCGGCGATGATGATCCCGTGGTTGACGATCTGGAGCACCGCCCCGTTCACCCCGTTGGTGGTCAGAGTGAAGACGCCCAGCGCGATGAAGCCGAGGTGGCTCAGGCTCGAGTAGGCGACGATGCGCTTGAGATCGGTCTGGCTCAACGCCATCAGGGCGCCGTAGATGATGCTCAGCACCGCCAGCGCGGCGAGCAGCCACTTGAAGGTGTTGATGGCGTCGGGGAACAGCGTCAGCCCGAAGCGGATGAACCCGTACGCGCCGAGCTTGCTGACCAGTCCCGCGAAGAACACCAGAACAGGCACCGGCGCCGACTCGTAGAGGTCCGGCAGCCAGGTGTGGAACGGGACGATCGGGATCTTGATGGCGAAGGCGGCGGCGAACGCCAGGAAGGCCCACTGCTCGGGAGTGAATGTGGTGATGTTGAGCCCCGGGATGACCACCGGCGTCCGCGACAGCGAGCCGCCAAGAAGCGCGGTGAGATCGAAGGAGTTGCGCCCGCTCGCAACGCCCAGGGCGATGATCGCGAGCAGCATGAGCAGGCTGCCCGCCACCGTGTAGATGACGAACTTCAGCGTCGCCCGACCGCGGTTCTCGTTGCCGTAGTTGGCGAGCACGAAGTACAGCGGGATGAGCATGCCTTCCCAGAACAGGTAGAAGAGCAGAAGGTCGACGCTCAGCAGCACGCCGGCGGTCATGGTCTCGGTGAGCAGGAGCAGCCCGCAGAAGAGCTTGAGGCGGTCGGTGCTGCGTCGCGACACGATCAGCGCGCCGAGCAGGAAGACCCCGGCGTTGAGCGCGAGGATCCATGCCGAGATCCCGTCCAGACCGAGGTGGTAGCCGGCGCCGATCGCGGGGATCCAAGTGTGGAACTCCTCGTAATGGAAGCCGAGCGCTCCTGGTGACAGCCTGGTGCCGCTCATCGTCGCCACGAGCACCCAGACGAGGATCGCCGTGGCCAGCGTGGCAGCGATGGTGCACGCCTTGAGGACCGTGGCCGCGCCGCGCGGGATCAGCTGCAACAGCAGCGACGCGCCCAGCGGCACCGCCAGGACAACGGTCAGCCAGGGGATGTTCATCGCGACACCAGCACGATGGTGGCGACGACGAAGACCCCGGCCGCCGCGATCATGTACGACGCGTAGTCGCGGATCAGGCCGGTCTGGTAGTCGCGCGCCCAGGCCCCGAGCTCGGAGCAGGCGTCGGCCACGAGGCGCACCCAGCCGTCCATGGCGCGCGGTTCCACCACCCTGCGCAGGCTTCGTGCCAGCGCCAGCGTGGGCCGCACCAGCACAGCGTCGTAGAGCTCGTCGAAGTAGAACTTGTTGTAGGAGAGCTGCGGCAAGGCCCGTGGCAAGCGTTCGATCACGGCGGCGGGCTCGGGGCGGCGCTGCAGCCACAGCCGCGCTGCCAGACCGGCGCCGAGCAGAGACGCGAGCGTGCCGGCGACAGCCGCCACCACCGCCTGCCAGGTGCGGAGGTCGACGGCCACCGGGCCGGACACCGCGGTGGTGAAGACCGGTGACAGGAACCGCGCGAAGACGCCGATGAGGACGTTCTCGTGGATGAGCAGCGCCCAGATGCCGAGCACCAGGCCGAGGCCCGCGCTCAGCACGGCGAGGATCTGGACCGGCACCAGCATGACCGGGGGCGCCTCCTGGGCGGCGTACACCCGAGCCGTCTGCGGCTCACCGCGGAACACCGTGGCCCACAACCGGAAGGCGTACAGCCCGGTGAGCACGTTGATGCCCAACCCGACCAGGTAGAGCAGCCAGGGCACCGCGCCCGGGCCGTTGGTGAGCCCGAAGCCGAGCAGCCCCTCCTTGCTGAAGAAACCGACGAAGAAGGGAATGCCCGCCAGCGCGAAAGTCCCGCTCAGGAAGCAAAGCTCGGTGCGCCGCATTGGCGATGCCACGCCTCCCATGAGACGGATGTCCTGCTCGTCGTGGAGCGCGTGGATGACGTTGCCCGCGGCCATGAACAGCAGCGCCTTGAATACCGCATGCGCGGCGAAGTGGTACATCGCCGCCGAGTACGCGCCGATGCCGACCGCGAAGATCATCAGGCCGATCTGCGACATCGTCGAGTAGGCGATGACACGCTTGATGTCGATCTGGCTGAGCGCGATCACGCCGGCCATCAGCGCGGTGCCGATGCCAACGCAGGCCACCATGCCCTGGGCGACCGGCGCCCGATCGAAGAGCGGATGGAAGCGGGCGATCAAGTACACCCCGGCGGTGACCATGGTGGCGGCGTGAATCAGTGCCGACACCGGGGTGGGGCCCTCCATGGCGTCGGGCAGCCAGGTGTGCAGCGGGAACTGCGCGCTCTTGGCAAAGGCGCCGATGGCCAGCAGCGCGCAGATCACGGTGATCTGCAGCCCGCTTGCCGGGAACGAGCCCGCCGAGGCGAATATGCCGGGGATGCTCAGGGTGCCGACCTGGACGACGATCATGAAGGCGGCGATGACCAGTGCGACGTCACCGATGACTTGGGTGATGAACGCCTTGCGCGCCGCCAGCACGGCACTGGGCCGCTCGTACCAGAAGCCGATAAGCAGGTAGCTGCTCAATGCCACCAGTGCCCAGCCAATGATCAGGATGACCAGGTCCGCGGCCAGGACTAGCGCCAGCATCGAGAAGATGAACAGGTTCATGTAGCTGAAGAACCGCGCCACGCCGCGGTCCTCGGCCATGTAGCCCACCGAGTACACGTGGATGAGGAAGCCGACGCCAGTGATCACCATGATCATCAGCGCGCTGAGCGGGTCCAGGGTCAGGTCGACGCCGACGGAGAGGCCACCCTTGCCGAGGTCGATCCACTGCCAGAGGTGGACGGTCGCCGACTTGGCGCCGTCCGGCGCGCCGACGACCTGGCCGAGCATGAGGCAGGCCATCACGAAGGCGGCGAAGATGCTGCCCGTGCCGACGACGTTGACCGCGCCGCGTGGCAGCCGTCGACCGAACAGGGCGTTGAAGAGCGCGCCCGCCAGGGGCAGCAGCAGGATCAGCGAGCCGTAGACCGCGACGGTGGTCGTGTTCAATCGCTCATCTCGTTGAGGTCGTCGACGTCGAGCTCGCGTCCCAGGCGGAAGACCTGGGTGATCAGCGCCAGGCCTACCACCACCTCGGCAGCGGCGACGACGATGACCATGAAGGCGAACACCTGGCCCTCCTCACTGTTGAGGAATCGGCCATAGGCGACGAAAACGATGTTGACGGCGTTGAGCATCAGCTCGATGCACATGAACACCACGATCGGGTTGCGCCGGATCAGCACCCCGAGTGCACCGACGCTGAACAGGAAAGCCGCCAGGCCGAGCAGGAACGGGAAGTTGCCGCTCGGGCTCATCCGACTTCCACCTCGATGCGGTCCTCCTCGAGGACGGTCGGCCGGCGGGTCAGCGGTGCCTCGCGCCGGGACTGCTGGTTCTGGGCACGCAGGCGCCGGGTCAGGTACACGGCGCCGACTGCGGCCACCAGGAGCAGCAGGGACGTGATCTCGAAGGGCAGTAGGAAGGTGGTGAAGAGCTGGCCGCCGACGGTCTGCACGTTGCCCGCGGTGTTCACCAGGCCGAGGTCGCTCTGGTCGAAGGAGAACGAGTGGTAGGGGTTAGAGCCCTGGCCGATCTGCTGGGCGCGGAAGACTCCGTTGGCGTTGAAGGTGATGCCGTTGCGGGCGGCCACCACCATCGCCACGGTGATCCCCATCGCCACCACCGCCCCGATGACGAACCGGCTGTCGATGCGGACACGGTCCTCGGCCCCGGGCGACAGCAAGGCGATGATGAAGACGAAGAGGACCATCACCGCGCCGGCGTACACGATGAGCTGAACCACGAAGAGGAACTGGGCGTTCAGCACCAGGAAGACGACCCCGAGCGCACCGATGGTGAGCACCAAAGACAGAGCCGAATAGAGCGGCTGCGGCGAGAACACGACCCCCAGAGCGCTCAGCGCTGCGAGGACGCCGGCGACCCAGATGATCACGCTCATCGCGGTTCGGACTCCTCCGGGCTGATCACGCGGGGCACGTGCGAGGGCACGCCGAACTCGTCGGGATGGGGCGCGTCGGTGCGCCGCTCCTCGCCCGCCTCCCAGGCGACGCGCGGGCTGATGCCCGAGGCGTTCATCTCACGCCCGTTCTGGTCGGAGCCGGCGCCGACGTCGCTGTTGGGCCGGCGCGGCTGCGCGAACTTCGGCCAACTCTCCAGGAGCTCCGCCTTGGTGACCACGGTGCGCTCGCGCCGGTAGTCGGCGAGGTCGTAGCGCGGGCCGAGTGTGATCGCCTCAGTCGGGCATGCCTCCGCGCAGTACCCGCAGTAAATGCAGCGCATCAAGTTGATCTCGTAGCGCTCCGCGTAGCGTTCGCCGGGCGACACCGGGTTGGCGGGATCGTTCTCGGCGGGCCCGACGTAGATGCAGCCCACCGGGCAGGCCGCCGCGCACAGCTCACAACCGATGCATTTCTCGAGGCCGTTGTCGTAGCGGTGGAGGATGTGACGACCGCGATGGCGTGGCGCGGTGAGCTTCTGTTCCTCCGGCCAGCGCACCGTGATCGGCTTGCGCAGCATCGTCTTGAGCGTGAACGCCAGTCCCTTGGCGACCTCGATCAGCATGAACGCATCCTCACGATGCCCGCACCGCCACGATCGCCCCAGTGATCACGATGTTGACCAGGCCGAGCGGGAGCAGCACCTTCCAGCCGAGGTTCATGAGCCGGTCGTAGCGAAAGCGTGGCAGCGTCCAGCGCAGCCACATCATCACGAACAGCAGCGCGCTCACCTTGCCGAGGAACCAGGCCACACCGACCAGCCCTCCCAGCCAATCCGAGTGAATGAACGGGACCAGCGGCAGCCAGCCACCGAGGAACACCAGCGTGGCGATCGAGCAGACAATGACCATGTTGATGTACTCGCCGAGGAAGTAGAAGCCGAAGCGCATCGAGGAGTATTCGGTGTGATAGCCGGCGACCAGCTCGGTCTCCGCCTCGGGCAGGTCGAACGGCAGGCGGTTTGTCTCCGCCAGCGCAGCGGTGAAGTAGAGGATGAACGCCATCGGCTGCAGCACCACGAACCAGACGTCGTGCTGCGCCAGGACGATCCTCTCGAGATCGAGCGACCCCGCCAAAATGACCGCACCGACGAGTGCAAATGCTACCGCCATCTCGTACGAGATGAGCTGCGCGGACGAGCGCAGGCCGCCGAGTAGCGAGTACTTGCTGTTGGCCGACCAGCCGCCGAGGAACAGTGAGTACACGCCGAGCGAGGTGATCGCCAGCACGAAGAGGAGGCTGACGTTGACGTGGATCAGGTCCCAGTGCAGCGGGTAGCCGCCGTTGCAGCCCAGCCCGACTTGCTCCCCGCCGACGCAGGTGAGGCCACTGATCGGGATCGCCGCGAAGGCGAAGATGGCCGCCCCGCCGGCGAGCGCCGGGCCTACCCAGAAGAGCAGCTTGTCACGTCCCGCGGGGGCGCTGTTCTCCTTGAACAGGAGCTTGACCGCGTCGGCGGCGGGCTGGAGCAGGCCGAGCGGCCCGACCCGGTTGGGCCCGATGCGCAGCTGGATGCGCGCCGCCACCTTGCGCTCGGCGAAGGTCAGGTAGGCCGCTGCCGTGGCCAGCGCGAGCAGCACGATGACGGCCTTGAGCAGGATCACGACGATGCCGTCCGCGCCGACGCGGCCCACTGAGAAAATGTCGGAGAAGGCAGCGATCATGCGCTCACCGCGGCGTCGAAGATGGCCCGGCCGCCGTTGCCGGCGATTCCGTACGCGGGGATGGCCGCGACCAGCTCGCGGTTGACGAGCAGCGGATCGCCGGGCCACCCGGCGGCGCCGAGCTCGGCGGCGAGAGCGCTGAGGATGCGTGTCTCGGTGGGCGTCTGCACCGCCGGCGGCAGCGCGGGCCGGATGCGCTGCACGCGTCCCTCGACGTTGGTGACAGTGCCCGCCTTCTCGAAGTACGCGTGCCCGGGGATGAGCACAGTGGCCCCACGGCTCAGCGGCCCCGGCCGGGTGTCGATGACCACCAGCACCTCGGCGCGTGCTGTAACGCGCTCGACCAGAGGCGTGATGTCTCCGGCCCACAGGCTTCCGCCCATGACCACCAGCGCCTTGACCACGCCGGCCGCGACCGCCTCGAGGATCTGCCGTCCCGCCTTGCCGGGATCGCTGACCGTCGCGTATCCGGGTCCGCTGTTGGGCAGGACCCCAACGTCCTTGGCGCCGCGACCGTTGACGTCGCGTGTGATGGTGAGCCGGCGCACGGTGCGTGACCGTCCCAGCTCGGTCGCCAGGCGGGCGGCGTGGTCGCGGTGAATCTCGTCGGCGATGACGCCGATGAGACCGTAGGGCAGCTCACCGATGCTGTGCGCGCTGGCGTCGTGCTGCACGCGCCGCACCGAGACGCCGCGCTTGGTCGCCGCCTTGTACAGCCGGAGCGTGAGCACGGGCGCCTCGTGCTCCGGCTCGTCACCGAGCACGATGACCGCGGCGCACTCCTCGATCTCTGCGATGCCCAGCGAGTGCTCGTGCGGTCCGATTTCGCTGAAGCTCTCGAGCTGGTGGTCGATGTGGGAGGTTCCCAGCACCTCGCGGCCGAGGCGTTGCAGCAGCCAGAGCTCCTCGTTGGTGTTCTGCGCGGATCCGAGCACCGCGATCGCGCCCGGGCCGTCGCGCTCCAGAACTGCGCGGATCGAGCGCGCGGCGGTGGCGATGGCCTCGCTCACCGACACGTCGCGAACCTTGCCGTCCTGGCGAACTGCGGGGCGGCGGATCCGCTCGACATCGTTCCAGCTCTCCGCGCTGTAGCGGCCGCGATCGCACAGCCACATGTCCTCGACCTTGGGGTTGTCGCGCGACGCGAAGCGGCGCACCTCGAAGTCGCGGCTGTCGATGTTGATGTTGCAGCCGTACGAGCACTCCGGGCACACGCCCCTGGTGCGCTGCAGGTCCCATGGCCGTGCCTTGAAGCGGTACTGGCGATGGGTGAGGGCGCCGACCGGGCACACCTCGGGGAGGTTGCCCTGGAATTCGGACTTCAGCTGGCCGCCGTCGAAGGTGTTCACCAGCGTGTGCACGCCCCGTTCCTGCAGCACCAGCTCCTTCTCGCCGGTGATCTCGTCGTAGTAGCGGGTGCACCGCCAGCAGAGGATGCAGCGCTCCTGGTCGAGCTCGATCTTCTCGCTGAGCACCACCGCCTTGTTGAAGTGCACCTTCTCGGTGATTGGGAACCGCGACGCCGGAGGCCCGTAGCGGAAAGCGAAATCCTGGAGGTCGCACTCGCCGCCCCGGTCGCAGACCGGGCAGTCGAGCGGGTGGTTGAGAAGCAGGAATTCCAGCATCCCCTCGCGCGTCTTGGTGACGTCGGTTCGCTGGGTGTCGACCACCATGCCCTCGGCGACGTAGGTGGCGCAGGCGGGCTGCAGCTTGGGCATCTTCTCGACGTGCACGAGGCACATTCGGCAGACTGCCACGGGGTCCATCTTGGGATGCGAGCAGTAGATGGGGATGTGGATGCCGAGGTCTGTCGCTGCATCCGTCAGCAACGTCCCCTTGGGGACGCGGATGGACCGGCCGTCGATGGTGATGCCGACGAGACTGTCGTCGGGCGCTGCCGGCGGCGTCACGTCGGCGGCCATCTACGCCGTCACCAGTTCAGCTCTCACGGTGCGCACCGGGCACCGTCCCGCGCCGCAGTGCGCCTTGAACTCGTCGGAGAACGCCTTGTAGGCCGACATCACGAACCAGGTCGCCGTGTCACCCAGCGGGCAGAAGCACTTGCCGTTCATGTTGTCGCAGATGTCGGCGAGGGTGTTGAGCTCCTCGAGGCTGCACTCCCCGGCCTCGAGACGATGCATGAGGTCGGACTCGAAGTACGTCCCCTCTCGGCAGGGCGCGCACTTACCGCACGACTCGTGGTGGTAGAAGTCGACCAGGCGCATCGACACGTTGACCATGCACGTGGTCTCGTCCATGAAGACCATGGCGCCGGCGCCGAGCGACGAACCCGCCTGCATCACCGCATCCATGTCGAGCGGCAGGTCGAGGTGCTCGGGCAAGAGCACTTGCATCGAGCCGCCGCCCGGCTGGAACGCTTTGAGCGAGCGGTCCTTCCAGACGCCACCGCATTCCTCCTCGAGGAGCTCGCGGATCGGCCTGCCCATCTCCATCTCGTACGTGCCCGGACGGTTGATGTGCCCGCTGCAGCAGAAGAGGCGCGTACCGGCGCTCTTCTCGGTGCCCAGCGCCTTGAACCAAAGGCCGCCGCGCTGCACGATGTGGGGCAGGTTGGAGAGCGTCTCCACGTTGTTGACCACGGTCGGCTTGCCGTACAAACCCTTGATCGCCGGGAACGGCGGCTTGAGGCGCGGCTGGCCGCGGTAGCCCTCGAGCGAATCGATGAGCGCGGTCTCCTCGCCGCAGATGTAGGCGCCGGCGCCGCCGTGCACGATCACCTCGCAGTTGAACCCACTGCCATGAATGTCGTTGCCGACGTGGCCGGCCGCGCGCGCCTCCTCGACGCAGCGCTCGAGCAGCAGCCGCTGGTCGTGGTACTCGCCGCGGATGTAGATGAAGGCGACGTTGACCTGGAGCGCGTAGGCCGCGATGAGCAAGCCCTCGACGAGCTGGTGCGGATTCTCGTCGATGAGCTCGCGGTCCTTGAAGCAGCCGGGCTCGGACTCGTCGGCGTTGCAGCAGAGGTAGCGCGGGAAGACGTCCTTGGGCAGGAAGCCCCACTTCATGCCGGTGGGAAAACCCGCCCCTCCCCTGCCGCGCAGGCCACTCGCCTTCACCTCCTCGACGAGGGTCTCCGGGGTGAACTTGCGGAACGCCTCGCGCAGACCCTGGTAACCGCCGAGGCGCTCATAGACAGCGAGTGTCTGCACGCCCTCGGTGCCGAAGTCCTTGGTGAGCAGCTTGTGTTCGGCCATGACCGCGCGATCCTACAGATCGCCGGCGTCGAGACGCGGTCGCTTGCGGGGTCTGCTGCGACTGCCGCGCGGGTTGGCGCTGGGCTGGGTTCGCGACCCAGGCATCTCGGTATGCTCGACCGACGGTGGCTCGCCGCGATGCTCCTCCCCTGCCCCGAGCTGGTCATCAGACGGCGGCCCCTCGGCCGTCGCCTGTGGGGGCGTCTCGGCCGTGGGCGGGTGCGGTCCGCTCGGCGGACTCCCGGCGGCCGCGCCGGTGCCGCCGTGTCCGCTGGGTCGCGAGCGCAGCCTCTCGATGATCCCGTCGACGCGCTCGGGGGTGAGGTTCTCATGGGAGTGGTGGTCCGCCTGCATGGCCGGCGCGCCCCCGCAGGCCCCGAGGCACTCGACCGTGCTCTCCCAGGTGAACTTCCCGTCAGCGGTCGTGCCCCCTGACGGAACCCCAAGCCGGCGCTCGACGTGGCCGACGATCTCGTCGGCTCCGCGCAGCGCGCAGCTGACATTGACGCAGACGACGATATGGTGGTCACCTGCCGGCTTCTGGAAGTACATGGAGTAGAAGGTGCTCACCGCCTGCACCTCGCTGGGCGCCAGCCGGAGCACCTCGGCCACTTCGGCCATCCCCTCGACGGACAGGAAGCCGAGCTCGTTCTGGACGGCCCACAAACACGGAAGGATCGCGCTCCGCGGGTGCGGGTAGCGATCACGAAGAGCAGTGATCTCCTTGCGAGTCGCCGGAGCGAGGGGCATCAGCGGTCGACATCCCCGAGGACGATGTCGATGCTTCCGATCACCGCCACGACGTCCGCGATGAGCTCGTCGTGGACCATGTGCGGCAGGGCGCTGAGGTTGCTGAAGGAGGGGGCGCGGACCTTGCAGCGGTACGGGCGGTTGCCGCCGTCGCTGACGATGTAGAAGCCGAGCTCGCCGCGTGGTGATTCGATTGCCTGGTACACGTGGCCCTTGGGGACGTGGAAGCCCTCGGTCACCAGCTTGAAGTGGTGGATCAGCGACTCCATCGAGGTGTTGATCTCGTTGCGGGGCGGCAGCGCCACCTTGCGATCACTGGTGTTGACAGGACCGCCGGGGAGGTTGTCCATCGCCTGGCCGATGATCTTCAGCGACTCGCGCGCCTCCTGCATGCGCACCAGGTAGCGGTCGTAGACGTCGCCGTGGCTGCCGATCGGGATGTCGAAGTCGAAGTGGTCGTACGAGCTGTACGGCTGCGCCTTGCGCAGGTCGTAGGGGATGCCGCTGCCGCGCAGGGTGGGGCCGGTGGCGCCGTAGGCGATGGCGTCGTCGGGCGTGATGATGCCGATCCCCCGGGTGCGCTCGAGCCAGATCGGGTTCTGGGTGATCAGCAGCTCGTACTGGTCGATGAACGACGGGAACGTGCGCACCACCTCATTGACCAGCGCGTAGAACTCATCGGGCACGTCGGCGAGCAGGCCGCCGACCCGGATGAACGAGGTGTGCATGCGCACGCCGCTGACCAGCTCGTTGATGTCGAGCAGCTTCTCGCGCTCACGCCACGCGTACACGAAGGGTGTGGTGGCGCCAAGGTCGAGCGCGTGGGTGCCGTACCAGAGGAGGTGGCTGGCCACGCGGGTGAGCTCGCACATGATCACGCGCAGGTACTGCGCGCGGGCCGGCACCTCGACGCCGAGCAGCCGCTCGGCGGCCAGCGAGAAGCCGAGGTTGTTGAACAGCGGGGCCAGGTAGTCCATCCGGTCGGTGAACGGGATGCACTGCTGCCACGTGTGCGACTCGAACGACTTCTCGAAGCCGGTGTGCAGGAAGCCGATGTCAGGGCGGCACTCGCGCACCACCTCGCCGTCGAGCTCGAGCACGAGCCGCAGCACACCGTGGGTGCTGGGATGCATCGGCCCCATGTTCAGCTCCATGGTCTCGTCGTCGAGTTGGACCATGTCGATGGCGTCGTTGGCGGGATCGACGCCGAGCATGGTGCGACCGCGGTCGAAGGCGTCCGACTGTTCGTCCCGCGTCGGCAGGCTGGGCCCGCCCATCGGCGGCAGCACGGCCATCAGCGCGTCTCCCCGGGCATGTCGCGAGGCCGCTCCGCAGAGGGCAGCGCCCACTCCAGGTTGTGTGTGAACGCAACCGGCTCGCCGAAGCTGACGTAGTCCTTGCGCAGCGGATGGCCCACCCAGTCCTCCGGGAGGAGGATGCGGTGCATGTCGTGGTGCCCAACGAACTCGATGCCAAAGAGGTCGAAGGTCTCGCGCTCGTGCCAGTCCAGGCCGGCGAAGACGCGCTCGGCGGTGGGTACGCGCGGGGCGTCCTCCGGCACCTGGACGATGAGCCGGCACTCGTCGTTGTACTGGAGGGAGCGCAGCTGGTAGACGACGTCGTAGCGCGGCGCGGCCGGCTCGCGATCGGGCCAGTCGACAGCGGTGACGAACAGCGGCAGCCGGTACGCGGCGCTGTCGTGGTCGCGGAGCAGGGTCAGCGCACCGATGAGGTGCTCGACGTGCACGAACACAGTCACCTCGCCCACCTGTTCGTCGACGCGCACCACCGCGTCAGGCAGCTCGCGCTCGAGCAGATCCGCGGCACGGCGTCCGCGCGACGGACGTGCCGAAGCGACGGGGGCGGCGGTGCTGGTCACGGTTCTATCCTCGAAGCGAGCTGGGCCGCTCGGCGGCGATCTTCGCCTGCAGCTTGAGGACTGCGTCGAGAAGCCCCTCGGGCCGGGGAGGGCAGCCGGGGAGGTACACGTCCACCGGCACAACCTTGTCAACGCCCTGGATGATCGCGTAGTTGTTGAACATGCCTCCGCTCGAGGCGCACGCCCCCATGCTGATCACCCACTTGGGCTCGGGCATCTGGTCGTAGATCTGGCGCAGCACAGGGCCCATCTTCTGGGACACGCGCCCGGCCACGATCATCAGGTCGGCCTGGCGCGGGGAGGCGCGGAACACCTCGCACCCGAACCGGGACATGTCATAGCGAGCCGCGCCCGTGGCCATCATCTCGATGGCGCAGCAGGCCAATCCGAAGAGCGCGGGCCACAGCGAACTGTAGCGCCCCCACTGGATCACCTTCTCGATGCTGGTGGTGATCGCCCCGGCTTTGGCCGCGGTGCGCTCCAGGTCACCGACACGCGGCAGCGGCAGCGCTGCGTCGCCCTGGGCGTTGAGCAGCGGGACGCCGGTGGCGCTGTCGAAGGTCAGTCCCATCGCAGTGCCCCCTTGCGCCAGATGTAGATGAGCCCGATCAGCAGCGTGGCGATGAAGATGCCCATCTCGACGATTCCAAAGATCTTCAGCTGGCGGACGATGGTCGCCCAGGGAAGCAGGAAGATCGACTCGACGTCGAAGATGATGAAGAGCATCGCGGTGACGTAAAAGCTCACCGAGAAACGTCGGCGCGCCGTCTCCACCGGCACGATGCCGGACTCGTATGGGAGCTCCTTGGCGGCGCTGGGGTGGCGGGGTCCGAGCCACGCGCTCAGCGCCTGCACGCCGGCCCCGAATGCAACGCAGACTGCAAGGAAGACGAGGATCGGCGCGAAGTCCGAGAGCATCTGTCGTGATCCTAACAAAGGAGGCTCGGAGCGCTTCCCGGGTCCGCAGGCGGCCCCGGAGGGTCTGCGTGCGGGATCGTCACGACGTCCGCGCGGTACCAGCCCGTAGGCTTGCGCGGGCAGCGCCAGCCGCGGTCGAGGAGATGAGATGAGCGATCCGGTTCCACCGTCGGTTCCCGCGCTGGTGACGGGGGCGTCGAGCGGCATCGGTGAGGCGTTCGCCCGGCAGCTCGCCGCCCGTGGCCACGACCTCACGCTGGTCGCCCGGCGCACCAACCGCATGCAGGCGCTCGCCAAGGAGTTGCGTGCGCAACACTCCGTGAAGATCAGCGTGCACACCGCTGACCTCGGCACGCACGCGGGCCGCGCGCCGGTGGCCGCCGTGCTGCGCACCAAGGGGCCGTGGCTGCTCGTCAACAATGCGGGTTTCGGCAGCCGCGGCCGCTTCGTGGACCTCGACGCCGAGCGCGAGGCCGAGGAGGTCGAGCTCAACGTCGTCACCGTTCACGAGCTCACCGCAGCGGTGCTGCCCGGCAACGTTGACGCCGGCAAGGGGGCGGTAATCAACGTGGCAAGCACCGCCGCCTACCAGGCGATCCCGTACATGGCCACGTACGCGGCCGCCAAGGCGTTCGTCCTTCACTTCACCGAGGCGATCGCGCAGGAGCTGCGCGGCACCGGCGTGCGCGCCATGGCGCTGTGCCCAGGGCCGACCCGGACGGAGTTCGACCAAGTCGCGGGGATGTCAGCCCTCTTCAACATGGCATTGCCGATGTCGGCGGACGCTGTGGTGCGCAGCGCGCTGCGAGCGCTGGACCGGGGCCACGCCATCTGCGTGCCCGGGCCGCACAACCTCATCCTCGCCCAGGGTCCCCGCCTAATTCCGCGCTCCGCCGTGCGCCGGATCGTCAGCACGATCTTCGATCCCCGCTGAGCGCGTCCCGGCGGATCAGGCCGTCGGAGAACCGCCGAGGTCGACGCAGCGCTGCCGCCAGAACGCCAGCCTCTGCGAGAACCTCTTCATCTCCGCGTCGAGCACGACGAGGTCCGTCGTCGCCACTTCGTGGCGCGCCTCGGTGGGGAGGTCGGGAAGCCGGCTCTCGGAGACGCCGACAAGATCGCGCTTGACCGCGAGCAGCTCGCTGTAGACGGTCACCCAGTGGGTGGCGTCCTCGAGGTACGTGCTGTCGGGGTTTTCCCCCTCCAGCAGCCGATCGGCATCTACGGCCTTCTCGGCGGCTTCCTCGGCCTGATCGCTGCCCATGCCCGTCTCCCCGTCGTGTACCCGAGCGCCGTGCGCTCATGGCTACGCGGAGTCTACGGGCTGCCTGTGCCGGGGCGTGCCCGGGCATGGCGCTAGCCGATGTCCGCTCGGACCCGCACTTCGATGTTGCCGTCGGCCGTACGGACGTCGAAGGCCGGCTGCGGCGCCGTGGCCGGCCCGCGCGCCACCGAGCCATCGTCGAGCCGGAAGCGGCTGCCATGCCACGGGCACGTGACACAGAGCTCATCGTCCACCTCGCCCTCGTTGAGCGGGCCGCCCGCGTGCGTGCAGCGCGCCGCGATCGCATGCACCGAGCCGCCGCGGCTATAGAGGAGCACCCCGTAGCCCGCGGCCTGCGCCAGCACCGGGGTGTCAGGCTGCAAATCAGCCTCGCGAGCCACCTTGGTCCAGTCCTGCGGAGGCTCATCGAACACGGTGTGGTCGACGCCCCAGCCGCGCGCGAACACTAGGTGACCGCCGATGTAGCCGCTGGTGGCGAGCACGCCGAAGCCGGCCACGCTGAAGACGCGCGCAAGCCCGCGGCTGCCGCTCCGTCGGCTCACCAGCGCGGCGAAGTACAGCGCCGAGCTGCCCGCGTTGGCGAGGGCGTGGATCAGGCCGAGACGCCGCTCGGCGTCGACGGTGTCGGCCCAATCGGACAGCCCGGTCACCGCGGTCGGCGCCACCGACAACAGGCCGAGCACCGTGAGCGCGTCTGCGGTGTCGCCGCCGGCCTCGCCGCCGAGCAGGTCGAACATCGTCGCCGCCGTCAGCACGCCAATCGGCACGTCGGTGAGCGCTGGGTGCAATGGGTGGCCGAGCACGGTGCCGCTCAGCGCCGTCTTGAGCGCCCCAGGGGCCAGCATGCTGCCGACCTTGGCGCTCAGCCACTCGCCCGCGGGATCGAGGAACGCCCACGCCTCGAGCGGCCGCATCAGGTCACGGATGGCCAGGGTGCGTCTCATACCAGCGATTGTGCCGCGGCCGTACCCCCCAGCTGTGGGCTAGACGGCCGCCTCCGCCTGCGCAGACTCGGCGGCGGCTTCCTTGTCCTCGGCGAGCTCGCCATCGACCTCGAGATTGATCCTCTCGCCGACAAGCAGGCCCCCGCCGCCCAGCGGGACGTTCCACATGAGGTCCCAGTCGGTGCGGTTGAAGCTGCCCGTCAGCGTGCCACCGACCTTCTTGTTGCCGTAGGGGTCGACGACGACACCGCCATGCTCGTAATCGAGCGCGATCTCCTTGGTGACGTCCTTGATGGTGAGGTCTCCCGCCACCTTGAAGTTGTTGCCCGAGCGCGTCACGGACTTGGCCTCGAACCTGATGGTCGGGTATTTCTCGACGTCGAAGAAGTCTGCCGAGCGAAGGTGTCCGTCGCGCTGGTCGTTGTCGGTGGTGATGCTCGCCGCGTCGATGGTCACCGAGCCGCGTCCGGTGGTGGGATCCTCGGGATCGTCCAGTTCGATCTGAGCGTCCACCTTGTTGAAGTGACCCCTCACCGTGGCGACGCCGAGGTGCTTGGCGCTGAAAGCCACGCTGGTGTGGTGCCGATCAAGCGTCCAACTCATCTCATGCCTCCTGCTGCGACGCGATGCTGTCGCGCTCGCGACTCACGGTACTGCGACAGTAGTTGCGGTGTCAACGACCTGAGCCGCTATGATGACGGCGGCCGGGCGACGTGCCCGCCAAATCGAGGATCACCAGTGAAGAACGAACGACCGGATGCGTGCCGGCTTGCCGCCTGGATGGCGTTGCTCGACGCCCACCGCCAGCTCACCGTGCGGCTCGAGGGCGAGCTCGAGCGCGGTGCCGGCCTCAGCCTCGCTGAGTACGAGGTGCTCCACCGGCTCTCACAGGCGAGCGGCCAGCGCCTCCGCCTCAACGAGCTCACCCCGCACACCCGGATGACCAAGAGCGGCGTCAGCCGGCTCGTCGATCGCATGCAGCACTGCGGCCTGATCAGCACCGAACGGTGCCCGTCCGACCGTCGGGGCGCTTTCGCCGTGCTGACCACTGAGGGCCGGGCCGTGTTTCGCCGGGCCGCCACCCTGCACCTGCGTGGTGTCCAGGCCCACTTTGGCCGTCACCTCGACGACGAGGAGGCGGCGGCTCTGCGGACCACTCTCGAGCGGCTGCGCACCGCCTTTCCCGCAGCCGCGCTCAGCCGCTGACGATGGCCGCGCCTGCCGGCGCGGCCAAGATCACCCCGCACTGCGGGCAGAACCCGGCCGCCTCGACGGTCAGCCCGCAGTGGGGACAGCGGCGCTCGCGCAGTCCCAGCGCGGTTCCCTCATCGAGCACAGCGGCATGCAGCAGGACCCGGATCGCCACCACCACCCCGGCAACCACCACCGCCTGCCAGAGCAGCACGAACAGCGGGCTGAGGCCAGCGTCGTCGAGGATCTCGCTGCCGACCAGGAAGCAGATGTCGGCGATCACGGCCAAGGGCAGGCCGGCCGCTCGCAGCACGGCGTCGCGCCCACCGCGCGGGCGCCACAGCGACGCCGCCACCAGTCCCGAGCACGAGCCGTGCAGCAGGGGGATGAGGATCGCCGCGCTGACCAGCGTGAACACCCAGCTGGCAGGGTCGACGCGCAGCGCCACCCCGCCGAGCGACCCGGTGAGGTTGATCAGGGTCTGGGCGAGCGCGTAGCCGACGCCGGCAGCGACCCCGAACACCAGCCCGTCGAGGGTGTTCGGGAAGCGCCGGCGCAGGAAGAACAGCGGGACAGCCGGCTTGAGCAACTCGGCGACCACCGCGACCACGAGGGAGAGCAGGATCACGCCACCCGCTCCGAGCCCCTTGCCGATCGTGTTGGCGACGGCTGTGATCGCCACGCCGACGGCGGCCCCGGCGGTGACGGTTCCCAGCAGGACGAGCGCGGGCGCGTCGGCATACACGTCGGCGACGCGCAGGTAGGCGATGTAGAGCGCCGGCACGACGAGCGCGGCGACGATGATCGCCGGGATCACCAGCCCGGTGGCGGCGAGCACGCCGACCACCACCACCCCAGCGACGAGGGCCCACCGGAAGAGGTGGACGCGTTCATGGGCGAGTCGCGGGAGCAGGGTCGAGAGCAGGGCCGGCGTGGCCAGGTGCTCACCCGGGCGCAGCGCGAAGTGATGCAGACGCATCGGCCCCTTCATGCGATGGGCGCCACAGCGGGTGCAAAACGGGCCCTCGGGCACCGTGGCGCCACAGTGCGAACAGGTCACCGCCGAATACTACGTCGCCGTCAGCCGGCGACCGCCATCACCTCGTTGTCGGTGTAGCCGCACGGGGTGGCGGCGCTGACGCCGGTGCGGGTCACTCGTCGGTAGATCGCGGCCAACCGCTCCACGGCACGGGCCCAGGTGAAGGTCGCCGCCCGCACGCGGGCCGCCTCCCCCATGCGCAGGCGCAGGTCGGCGTCGTCGAGCAGCGACGCGATCGCGGACGCGAACGCCCTAGGCTGGCGGTCGGCGACGAGAATGCCCGTGACTCCGTCCTCGACGATCTCGGTAAGACCGCCCACGGCGCTGGCGACCACCGGGGTGCCGAGCGCCTGCGCCTCCAGGGCGACAAGCCCGAACGTCTCGGTGCGCGACGGCACCACGCATATGTCGGCGAGCGCATAGTAATCGGCCAGGTCCTCGTGCTCGACGGCGCCGAGGAAGCTGACCCGCGCCTCCAGGCCGCTGTCACCGGCCACAGCCTCGAGCCGGCGCCGCTCGCCGCCGGCGGCAGCACCGTCGCCGCTGTCCTCGCCGATCACCAGCGTGACCACGTCGTCGAAGCGTTCGTCCTCTCCCAGCCTCGCCACGGCTCCGAGCAGGGTGTCGGCGCCTTTGAGCGGTTCGAGCCGGCCCGCGAAAAGAAGGACGCGATGGCCGTCGAGACCGAGTTCGGCGCGGAGCGCAGCGGTGTCCCGGGGATGGAGCACGCGGAGATCGACCCCCGGCTGGGCAACGCAGATGCTGTTGCGCGAGGCGCCGTACAGGCGCATCAGGTCCTTGGCCTCAGCGACGCTCCCGGTGACCAACCGGTCGGCGGCGGCGACAAGGGACGCCTCGGCGACCGCGCGTGCCCCGTCCAGAGGCAGGCCCACGCGCGCCTTGGCACGTGCCAGGGTGTGGAACGACTGCACCCAGGGGACGTGCCAGGCATCGCGCAACTGCCGGGCCACCAGCCCGCCCAGCCAATAGTGGCCGTGCACGACGACGTAGCTGCGCCTCTCGCTGGCGGCGTGGGCGATGACCGCTGCGCTGAACTCGTCGACGAGGGCGACCAGGTTCTGCTTGGGAATCGGCCGCGGCGGGCCCACGGGGAGCCGGACCAACCGGCTCATCGGCGCGATCATCTCCTCGGCCGGCACCGCGGCGTCGTCACGGCGCACGTACACGTCGGTCGGGATGCCCGACTCGGCGAGGCCCTCGCAGAGCCGCCGCACGGACAGGTTGCCGCCGCCGTTCTCGCCGCGGCCGAGGGCGCCCAGCGGAGAGGCGTGCATGCTGATCACCGCAACCGGTCCGAAAGCGTTGCGAATCATGAGATCAGTCTACCCGCAGGCCTCGGTTGCGAACCCGGCTGCTACCGTTGACACGGCTCACCAAGGAGATTGCCATGGCCCAGGTCACCGAGGCGCCCAAGCGCAGCACGGGCACGGCGCGCACCGAGACGATCACATACGGCAATTTCCGGTCGATCATCACGGGGATCGAGCCCACCTGGCAGATCGGCGGCTTCGCCCTGCCGGACGGCACCGAGTGGAAGTACCGCGAACCCAACGCCACAGTGATCGTCGAGCACGAGAAGCTGCGCGTCCGTGCCAACCCGCTGTCACGGTCCCACGACCGCATCCAGGTGCTCGACAACGCCAAGCACATGTACTTCTCGACGGCGAGGTTCACGCCGCCGGAAGACGGCACCATCAGCGTCGAGCTGAGCATCGCCGGGCGGCGTCACAACGGCGTGCCCGGTGACCTGTACGACGGCATGGCCACGGTGAACCTGCTCGATTTCAACACCGGGGCGGCCATTGACTTCTTCGCGACCAATGACAAGCTGGCCACCGTGTACGGCCGCGTGCTCTTCCCGGGGGTGGTGGCGCAGCCGCCAGCCGACCTCAACCGGCCCACGTACTTCTGCATCTTCAACGAGCTTCCCGTGGCCACGAAACCCGGTCAGACACACCTCTACAAGATCATGTACGACAAGGCCAACGACCAGCTCTGGTGGTACATCGACGGCGAGGAGGTGGACCACCACAGTGAGGTCCCCTTCAAGATGGACTCCTTCCTGGTCGCGCTCGGGTTGATGACCGAGAAGCCGATCGACGATGACCGCAGCATCAGCCTGCACGGGCAGGGGCTCACGGGAGAGTGGAGTCCGCTGACCGTCAGCATCGAGCACCGGTGACCTTCCGGCTCTTCGCCTGAAGGCGGTAGCTGCTGGTGGCCCTTACCATCCTCGGGGCCGGGTTGCGGATCCACTGTTCGCCCGGTTGGAGGGGCTGAAGATTGGACTTGTCGCCCGCGGATTCTCTGCCGCCAGACGTTCCCCGATCGCCGGCGTCTGCTCCCCCACTGCCTGACCAGACGCCTCCCGCGTTGCCTCCGCCGCCCGCGCGGCCGGCGGTGACCGGCTCTATCCCGCCGGACGAGCCGGGCTCCGGTCCTCACGCTGGGATCGCGGCCCTGCTGGCCCTGGCTGGGTTCAGCTTGCTCGAGGGTGTTGGCCTTGCCGTGACAGGGCATGACCCGCGTGTGTCCGGGCTGCTTGCGCTTGCCGTGGGAGCGGTGCTGTATGCCCTCGCCCTCATCGGCCGGTTGCTGCGGCGCTGGCCGGAGGTTCGCAGCGTCATGGCGGTGGTGGCCACCCTGTTCGTCGCCGCGGGCGTCGTGGGCGTCAGCGAGGGTGCCCCGAGCGGGCTTCTCGTCGCGCTGGCGGGAGCTGTGGTCATCGGTTTGTCCGCGCTGGCTGCTCAGCGCATCCCCAGCGCAGTGGCTGCCGCCCTGGCGGTACTCGGCGTGATCGTGGTCCCGGCCGTTCTCATCGCGATCGCCGGTGCGGGACTGCTTGCCGCCGCTGTTGCCGGGACGGTGGCCCTCGCGCTGGTCGTCCTGGTCGGACACAGTCTGCCGCAGTCAGCGCATCCCGCCGGGCGCCGCTGGATGATCGGCACCTCTGCAGTGGCGGGCGCGCTGGTGGTGACTGTGCTCACGGCCGTCGTCGGTGGCGTGGCGGTTGCTGCAGCGGCGGTTGGAGCGGCGGGCCTCTGCATGGCCGCGGAGCGGCGTCGCAGCATCGCGCTTGGCCTGGCGGCTTTCGTGATGCTGTCGGTGACCCTCGCCGAGGCGGTGCGAAGTGGAGGCAGTAGCCCCGGTTCCAACGCCACGCTCCTGATCCTCGGTGCGGTCGTGCTCGCCGGGGTGGCGATGGCTGCAGGGCTGCTCTCCCGCCGCACTCTTGTGCTCACCGGCGGGCCGCAACTGCCGCTCGCGGTGGAGGACCTCGTCATAGCCCTGGCGGCCGTCCTGACCCTGGCCTCGGCCACCGGAACCGTGGGTGCGGGGTTCGGCGGCCCGACGCCATTTTCGATCTTCGGTTCAGGCTCCTCGTCGTCGTCGTCGTCGGGCGGCCCTTTCCAGGTTGTGCCGGCGCCCACGTTCGGGAGCGGTTACATCCCGTGCCCGAGCGCGCCGCCCGGCTTCACTCTCCCGCCCGAGTTCACCCCTCCGCCGGGGTGTCCGTGACCTCCCCGGCGCTCTGAGCTGTGTCTCTCGCGGGGGGACCGCATGCGACGAGGTGGCGCAGCGTGAGCGCAGTTGCGGTGAAGAAGCCGTAGTTCCGGTAGGCAAGTTCGCCGTACTCCGAGCAGCTCGGGCTCGACCCGCAGATGTGGCCACGGCGCCCGGAAACCTCGAGGCGGTACGTCGCGATGAAGCGCAGGGCGAATCGCGAGGCGGCTGACGGTTGCCGGGCGCTCATGTCATCCGTTCGAGGTGAGCGGTCTCCACCCAGCCCTCGGTGCCGTCCGCGGCCTGCACCTTCGACCAGCCGCCGCCCTCCTGGAGGACTCGCAGGGTGGTTCCGGGGCTGAACTGCGAGGTCGAGGACACCGCCGGATCCGGCTCCGAGCGCCAGGGGGCGCCGCCGACCAGGGCACGGTGGGTGCCGACCCACGTGGGTGCTGCGGTGCCGGCCGCTGCAGGCGCGGTCGTCGTGCGCGCGGCCAGTGCCCGGTTGATGCCGAGCTCGCGCGCCAGCACGCGCCGGTTGGCACGCCGCACCGCGATAACCCGGGTCAGTGAGGGAAGCAGGATGCCGACCAGGAGGCCGACGACGAGTGCCCGACCGAGGATCTCGTAGCTCGGGAACAGCTTGCCCGTCTGCTGCAGGAGAACCACCGCCGCCAATCCGCCGACAACGCCGCTGCCCATGCCCAGCACCGAGAAGCGCGGCCGCCAGTGGTACCGCGGCAGGCGCACCGGCGCACCGCTCGGCGAAGCCCCTCCAACCATCGCAGCCGAGGTCAGGAATAGCGCTGGTAAGGATGCGAGAAGGCAGAAGCCGAACATGCCCATGCCCGCCTCCATCCGATCCATGGCCTGCAGCGGCGTGTCCGCCGAGGACGGATCCTTGGGCATTCCGCCCTCGTCGTATGGGTCATCCGCCTTGTTGGGGGTGTCGACTCCCGTGCCGGCCTCGCCGGGGTTCGCCCCACCCAACGCCGCAGCGCCGATGCCCAGCAGGCTGAGCACCTCGAGGCCCGCGGCGGAGCCTCCCGTCACGGTGGTCAGCGGATTGCCGTCCACGCGGACCAGGGCATCGACGTGGCACGACTGACCCGATGCTGACGTCGCGCTGGACTGCACGCGATACAGACCGACCCCGTAGGTCGCGTACTTGTCGACATCGATCGTGGTCGACGAACTGGAGGGGTCTGTCTCATCGCCGACTAGCAGATTCGGCCCCAGGCCGAAGGACAGGTACGTCAACCGTCGATGGATCGGGGAATCCATCTGCATGAAGACGGCCACGCTGCTGTGCTCGTACACCTCGATGGCGTTGTTCGACGTGAAGGCGCGACTGGCCGTGATGTGGTTGATGGTCGCCAGGCAGTTGCCCTGGACCTCAGCAATGGTCGGCTGCGGACTCAGCAGGAACACCGACATCCCGAGCAGAACCACGCTGATGGTGATGACCGCGCGCCGAAGCAGGCGACGCCTGTGTTTGGCCCGCATGGCCTCCCTCCTCAAGTCCCCCGGACCCGTGCGCGGACCATACGCTCGCGATTCGCGCCCCCGCAACCCCGCGGTGTTTCGAATCAGCGGGCGGACGGGAAAGCTCTTGGCCGCGCGAGCCGGCGTCAGCGGCGCGCAGCCTGCGTGTGCCAGACTTCGAGGACCGCGCTCCGGCGACAGGGAATCCGGTGGGAATCCGGAGCTGTCGCGCAACTGTCAACGGGGAGCAGCCGGCCACCGGTCACTGGGACTTGGTCCTGGGAAGACGGTCGAGCTGCTTTGATCCGTGAGCCAGGAGACCTCCGCTGGAGCGGAACCACTGCAAGCCCGCGCGAAACGGGAGGTGGGTCCCTCACGCGGCGAGGGTCTCATCGTCGCGGGACTTCCGCGCCGCGAGGGGGACCCCGATGCGACGCCAGACAGGAGCGGTCGGCGCGACTCTGACCGCATGTGGCCTCATCCTCGGAACCGGCCTGGTCGCCTCGGCGGCGACGGCGCAAACCTCGCTGGCGAATGCTGCGCTACGTTACCTCTACGCGCAGGTGCGCGCCGACGGCAGCATTGCCGGGTCAGTGGGTGCCACCGAGGACACCGTGATCAGCATCGCAGACAACGGGTACGACCCGGCGACGCTGAAGAGCCCCTCCACTGGGATGTCCGCATACGACTACCTCAGCGCGCACGCGTCCGCGATCGAAACCGCCGGCGGCGCTGCCAAGTACGTGCTCACCTGGGTGGCGGCGCGACGTCCCAGCGCGATGGACGCCAGCGCGTGGCTGACCAAGTTGAACACAGCCGCCGGCTCGGGGGGCTTCGTCGAGCCCAACGGCTCGTTCCACAACGCCAGCGCCGCCGTCGAGACCGCCAACGCCTACTCGCAGTCGCTGGCGGTGCTGGCCGACGTCGCCGCCGGGCACAGCCTACCCACCAACGCCACGGGGTGGCTCACCTGCGCGCAGCGCACCGACGGCGGGGTCGGTTATGCGATCGACGATTCCGCCACCCGCCCGCCAGCACATTGTGGCGCCACGTCGAGCGATACCAACGACACCGCGATCATCCTGCAGGCGCTCGGCCAGGCGGGGATTGGCTCGGCGAACAGCGCTGCCAAGACGTACCTCAAGTCCGCGCAGCACTCCGACGGTGGTTTCGGATTCAACGCGGGCGCGGGCAGCGATCCGAGCAGCGACATCGTCGTCATCCAGGCGCTGCTGGCGATCGGCCAGGACCCGACCGGGGCAGCGTGGACGACCGCCGGCGGCGCGAACAACCCGGTGTCCAACCTGGAGTCGTTCGCCGACCCGCAGGGCAGCGGGGGGTACATCTATCCAGGCAACGCTGCGGCGGACGCCTTCACCACCAGCGCGGTCCCGCAGGCGCTGGCGCTGAAGTCGTACGGTGGGGGCACCGCCATCGTGGTGGGCAGTTCGCCGGTCCCGGCGACCGCCGGTACTGCGTCGCAATCGCCAACCTCGTCGGTCAAGGCGGTCACCGTCCCGTCGACTGGAGGCGCCGGCGATCTGACCAGCGCGTCCACATGGGCGCTTGTCCTGCTGGCGCTGGGATCTCTCGCCGTGGTCGGCGCGGCATTCCTGAGAGGTAGCCGCCCCGCTCCATGACCACTCGTGCGCGCCCGCTCGTTCGGATCCTGGTCCGTCTGCTGGTGGCAGTTCCCGTGCTGGCGACACTCACGGTCGCGGGCGCGAGGACGGGCGTCGTCCCGTCCGTCGGCGGGTGTGCGCAGGCGTCGGGCGTGCACCACGCCGCGCTTGTCGCCGAGCACAGCGATGGCCGCGTCGTCACCGCGTGTGTTGCGTTCAGCGAGGATTCGATCACCGGCATCCAGCTCCTGGAAAGGAGCTCAATTGAGTTCTACGCCACACCCGACTCCGGCAGCGG
The DNA here is from genome assembly GCA_030948845.1 of Candidatus Dormiibacterota bacterium. GTDB lineage: Bacteria > Chloroflexota > Dormibacteria > Aeolococcales > Aeolococcaceae > Aeolococcus. The sequence continues at coordinate 2,630 of JALYZN010000001.1, read as the reverse complement.
CAGCGCCGTCTGCCAGGTCGACAACGAGCCGGCGTCCTATCCGTCGAGCTGCTGGACGACAAGTAGCCCGTACTGGGCGATCTTCGTGAGCCGAAGCGGCGGCGCGTGGACCTACTCGAGCCTCGGCATCTCGTCACAGACCTTCCGCGACGGCGACGCGGAGGGCTTTCGCTACGAAGGTCAGAGCGACGGTTCACCACCCACCTCGCCGCGCGGGGTGTGCCCGGTGACGACGCCGGCGCCGACAGCTGCTGCCACATACGCCGCGACGCCCGCCGCGCATCGGGTCACATCGCCGAGTCCGACGCCGTCAGCAGCGGGCGTCGCGGTGATCACGGCTGCGGCCACGGCGACTCCTACCACGGAGCCGAGCAACGCCGCCACACCCACCACCGCCGCCATCACGAGCGCCAATCGGTCAGCACCGCAAACGGCCCGCAGCAACACCGGCGTGTTGGTCGCGGCCATCCTCGCCGGCCTGCTGGCGGCGGCGTTGCTGGTCCCGCTGCTCCGCGTCGGGCGGCGCACTGCGCAACGGCCGCCGCCGTGACCGCGATCAACCCGCGCGCACTTGCCGCCTGGTCCGGCGCTGCGCTCGTGGTCGTGCTCACCAGCACCAACCCGGTGTACCGAGTGCTGGTGCTGCTGCTCGCGCTCAACATCCTGCTGAGTCTTCGCCGGCCCGACGCCGCGCTCCGCCCGCTGTTCCTCGCTGTCGCGGTGGCGTCGGCGCTGGCGGTCGTGTTCAACGTCGTGCTCAGCCACACCGGCGTACACACCCTCGTCGTGCTTCCCAGCCAGCTGCCGGGGATCGGGGGGCCGATCACCGTCGAGGCGGTCATCTACGGGGTCGGTGTCGCGCTCGGGCTCGCCACCGCGGTGCTTGCCGTCGCGCCGCTCAGCCGTGTGCTCCATCCGCACGACCTCATCGACGCCTTTCCGAGGCCGCTGCAGCGCACCGCGGCGCTCACCGGCGCCGCCGTCAACCTGGTTCCGGGGGTGGCGCGCAACGCGGTGGCCATCAGCGAGGCACAGCGCATGCGTGGCAGGGGTGGCACGCGGCTCCGCGACTGGCACGCGGTCGCCGCTCCGATCGTGATCTCGGCGCTCGACGACTCGCTGCAGCTCGCCGAGGCAATGGACGCACGCGCCTTCGGCGCTGCGCCGCGCAGCCGATACGTGACCTCTCGCCTCGACCTGGCCTCGACGATCGTGATCGTGTGCAGCATCGCCGCCGCCGTCCTCACCGTCGTCGCTCGCCTCACCGGAGGGCTGCCGGATTGGTACCCGTTCCCGGTCGCCACGCTGCCCGAGGTCAGCCTGCTCCCGGTGATCGCCTGCGCGCTTCTCGCCGTTCCCCTGCTGGCATGGCGCCGCTCGTAGACATCGCCGGGTTGCGCTACCGCTACCCGGAGAGCAAGGAGCCGGCGCTGGCAGACGTCGATCTGACGCTCGACGGCGGCCTCTGCGTCGTCGGCGGACCGTCGGGGGGCGGCAAGTCGACGTTGCTGCGCCTCTTCAATGGACTCGTTCCCCACCTCTACGGTGGCCGCATCCGAGGGCGTGCGTGCATTGATGGCCGCGACGTGCTGCGCACCGCGACGCGCCACCTGGCGACGACCGTCGGCTTCGTCTTCCAGGACGCCGAGCGCCAGGGCGTGTACGCCACCGTGGAGCGCGACATCGCCTTCGGCCTCGAGAACCTTGGCGTGCCGGCGCCGGAGATGCGCCGGCGGGTCGACGCCATCGCGCAGCAACTCGGCCTCGACGGTTTGCGCGGGCGCAGCATCGCCACGCTCAGCGGAGGCGAGCGCCAGCGCGTCGCGGTTGCCGGGGCGCTGGTGCTGCGTCCGCGCCTGCTGGTGCTGGACGAGCCGTTCGCCCAGCTCGATGCCCCGAATGCCCGCGCCCTGCTCGACATCTGCCTGCGCCTGCGCGACGGGGGCACCACGCTGGTGATCGCGGAGCATCGCCTCGACGATCTGCTTCCCGTCGCGGATTCGCTCGTCACCCTCGCCGACGGCACGCTCACCGGGCCTGCGGCGCCGTCGGTGCTCGCGGAGTCGCTCGACAGTGCCCCGCAGGTGGTGCGGCTCTCCCGCGCGATGGGCTGGACACCGCCTCTGTTGTCGACCGACACGTTGCGTCTCGACACGCCCCTTGATGGGTTGCAGGCGCAGCCGAAGACGGGGCGCCCGGCGTGGCAGCTGTCCGGGGTGGTCGCCGGTCACGGGGACCTGCTCATCGACGTCGATGCGTCGGCCGCGGAGGGCGAGGTCGTCGTGATGATGGGCCGCAACGGGTCCGGGAAGACCACACTGCTGCGGGTCATTGCCGGCCTCATCAAGCCGCGTTCGGGCAGCGCATGGCGCGTCGCCGGACGAGTCGCCTACCTCCCGCAGAACCCCGCGGCCCTCCTCCACCGCGAGACCGTCGCTGCCGAGATTGCCTGGACCATGCGCGGGGAACCGCGCGCAGACGCCGACGACGCGGCTCAGCGGGCCTTGCTGCGCACCCTCAGTGTCGACGCCATCGCCGCCAGGGATCCGCGCGACCTCAGCAGCGGCCAGCGTCAGCGCGCCGCGGTCGCCGCCATCCTCGCGGGCTCACCCGCGGTCGCGCTCCTCGAC
>JALYZN010000115.1 GCA_030948845.1 Candidatus Dormiibacterota bacterium | reverse complement strand
GGTCCGGGTGGAGCGCGCTCGCGCTCGCGGCAACGGCACGCGCACCGATCACACGGCGATCACCGTCTGGTTCGGCCAGGGCCCGTCTCTGCCCGGCGCCGGGACCGACGTGATGCGCAGCGCGGTGCGCATCGGCACCGGCGTGCTCGGCGCCGCCGCGCTGGCAGCGATGACGGCGATCGCGGCGCGCCGCGAGGAGCAGCGCTCGAAGGTCATCGACGCGCCCACGCCGGCGGTGCCGATCCCCTGACGCCCTGGGCTGCGATCGGCTCAGTCGTTGAGCCACGGCAGCAGGGGGGTGGTGCGCCGCCCGTGCTCGAGTGCCGCGAAGCTGGTGCCATCGGTGCGCAGCACCTCGCGTGAGCATGGGTTCATCGCCTCCCGCCATTCCTGGAGCACGCGCCGTCCGAAGGTCTCCACTGCCGGCAGGGCGGCCGGGATGATCAGCGCGACCGCGCGGTCGGGCAGGCCAATGAGCACGTCGCCGCCGCTGCGCTCGACGAGACCGCGCAGCACGGCCGAGACCATGATGATGCTTCCCTGGTAGAGGGAATCTCCGGCCAGGCGCCAGCCGTCGGCGGGGATGCGCTCGATGGCCGCGACCCGCTCGAGCACGCGGTTGAACCTGGTGGCGGTGTTGTCGTCGGCCGCGCGGCGCACCGCGGGCTCGCCGATGCCCCCCGATTCCCACTCAGCGCGGGGCACGCCGCGCATCACCTGCCCGGGCAGCGACTCGGCGATGAAGGCGACGATGTCGGCACCGACGCGCTCGGTGAGCAGCTCGTCGCTGCGCGCCAGCGAGTTGAGGTACGCCTGGCTGCGCACGCACCAGAGCACGCGCCCCAACGACACCGACTCGGCGGCCTGGGGCACCATCGTCGCCTCCACGGAGCGCACGAAGTCGGCGATCAGCACGGCGGTGCGCGCGGGCTGGCGCTCGCACGCCCTGTGCAGCGTGGCCAGGGGCAGCGTCACGTCGAGTCCGGGTCCACGAACGCGCAGCGAGTACCGCGCCGGGTCGATGTCGACGATGCTGCCGCCGTACCGCGCGGCGACCTGGAGGCGCATGCGTTCTGCGAACGCGGCCCGGTCCCCGGGGGAGTCGGCCATCAGCCTGCTAGGCGGCGCGGCGCCGCTTGCTGGCGACGTAGTCGACGAGCACGTAGTCACCGAGGCGGTCGGGGCTGATGAAGAACGCGCGGCCGCGGTTGAGCCGGGTCATCTCGTCGACGAACTGCACCAGCTGGTGGTTGGACTCGAGCATGAAAGTGTTGATCACGATGTGCTCGCGGGTGCAGCGCTGCACCTCGATGAGCGTCTTCTCGAACGTTTCCGGGAGTGGTGGGTAGAAGAATACCGGGCGGCCGTTGTCGATGTGGGCGGTGGGCTCGCCGTCGCTGACGATGATGATCTGTTTGTTGGCCGCCGAGTCGCGAGCGAGCATGCGCCGCGCCAGCATCAGCCCGTGCTGCATGTTGGTGCCGTACACGTACTCGTTGACGCTGAGATGGGGCAGGTCGGAGGAGCTGATCTCACGAGCGATGTCGCTGAAGCCAATGATGTGCAGGGAGTCACGCGGGTACTGGCTGCGGATCAGCGAGTCGAGCGCCAGAGCCACCTTTTTGGCGGCGTAGAAGTAGCCGCGCAGCGGCATGCTGCGGCTCATGTCGAGCATCAGCACCGTCGAGGAGCGCGTCAGCGCGTCGCTGCGGTGCACCTCGAAGTCGTCGGGGGTGAGACGGGGCACGCCGGCGCGGGCCGGCGCCTCGGCTGCCTGGCGCTGGATCGCGTTCATGACGGTGCGCTCAACGTCGAGGTCGAAGGGATCGCCGAACTCGTACGGCTTGCTGTCGTCGGCACGCTCGCCACGCTGGCCGCGCCGGGGGAGCGCATGCTCTCCGAAGCGATCTTTCCGCAGCTGCGCGAAGAGGTCCCCGAGCGCTTTCTGGCCGATGCGGCGCATGCCTCGCGCGGTGAGCCGCAGGCCGTCGGCGTCACGCTGCACCAGGCCACGCGCCTCGAGCTCGCGGGCCATCTGGGAGAGCTGGTCGAGGCTGCGCGCGGCGTCGTCACCGAGCATGTCGCGCAGCTGGCTGCGCGCATCGGGTGGGATCTGACCGCCGCGGTACACCTCGCGCAGGCTGCGCTCGAGCTCCTCCATCGACTGGAGTCGGCCCATCAGGTTCATGGCCTCGTCGAGCGGCAGCTGCTCGCCCCCGAAGAAGGAGTAGCGCGAGCCCAGGCCGCCACGCGGTGAGAGCATCTCCAGCCCAGCCCCGAGCTCGGCGAGCTCGGCCTGCAGTTCGGGGTCACCGAACGTGGCGTCCATGAGGTCGCCGAGCTGGCTGCGCATCTCCGGGGACAGCGAGCGCATCAGTGAGTCCATGCGGGCCATCTGCTTGGTGATCTCGTCGAGGAATTCGTCCACCTTGGGTGGCGCGTTGGGAAAGAGCCGGCCCCACTTCTCCAGGAAACTCTCGTAGCCGCGCTGCCGCTGCGCGTCGGGCACGCCTTCGAGCTTCTCGCGCACCAGTCGGTTGAGGTCGCGGGCCATGGCGCGGAGAGTGGCGACGTCCTCGCTGGACATCGACTGCATCTGCTCGGTCATCTCCTTGAAATACGTGTCGACGACGCCCTTCTTGATCTCCTCGAGGAGACGCTGAAACGCCTGTTCGGCGCGCTCGTCCATGAACTCGTAGCCTTGCAGCTCCCGGATGGTCCCGCCGGGATCGCGGGGCAGGTTCTGGAGCTGCTCGCGGCGCTTGGCGGCGACCCGGTCGAGGATGCGCCGCGCCGACTCCTCCTCGACACGCTCCACGCGCTCGTCGATGCCCTGCCGTTCCATGCGCACGACGTTGTCGAGCTTCTCGGTGATGTCGTCGAACACCCCGTCAAGGCTGTACTTCTCGAGCTGCTTGCGGCGCTGGCGTGCCAGCCGCTCGGTCATCTCCTCGAGCCCCATGAGGCGCCGGCCTGACTTGTCGCGCCAACCCTGGCTGAGCATGCGGCGCAGCGCGGTCTCGAAGTCCCAGCCGTGGAACACGTCCTCGCTGAGCCGGTTAAAGATCTCCTCGACGTCCGGCCCCAGCGGATCCTGGGTGCCGTCCCAGGCGCTGAAGCGATGCGTGCTCACCCGCCGTACACGGCGGTGCCGTCCATCTCCGTCTTGTTGAGTCGCTTGCCACGGTGCAGCCCCTCGAGGATGAACTCGAGTACTGCAACGCGGGAGGCGGCGCTGTTGGGCTCGCCGAGCTTGGTGGTGGCGGCGTCGATGCCGGGCAGCTCGCTGAGCGCGGCTGCGTAGGCAGTGGCCGAGAGCCCGTCGCCAACCTCGACAGTGAACCCACCGTGTTCGAAGCGCTGCACCAGCTCGGCGAATTCACCGGCCGTGAAGTGGCGCCGGAAGACGTTGTGGCACGCGCTGCGCAGCATCTTGTCGAGCACCGCGCTGTCGTCGCCGTCGTCGAGCGTCTCCAGCTCGAGCTTGCCGGCGCTCGACGCGGTGAGCGCGGGCAGGTCGCTGATACGCGCCACCGCCTCCTTCTCGCCGGTGCGCAGCGCGCGCCGCAGCGCGTTGCTGGCCAGGTTCTCCTGGTTGGCGATCGACATCCGCACCGACACACCGCTGCGTTGGTTGATCTGCGGATGGCGACGGGCCAGCTGAGTGTATTCGGCGACGATCTCCTTCATGTAGTGGGGCACGTGCACCGGCACCGGCATGTCGTCGAAGGTGGTCGCCTCCTGGTCGATGATGGCGATCTCGTGCTCAACGCTGCGCGGGTAGTGGGTGCGGATCTGGGCGCCGAAGCGGTCCTTGAGCGGGGTGATGATCCGGCCGCGATTGGTGTAGTCCTCGGGGTTGGCCGTGGCCACCACGAACACATCGAGCGGCAGGCGCAGCCGGTAGCCGCGGATCTGCACGTCGCGCTCCTCGATGATGTTGAGCAGGCCCACCTGGATACGCTCGGCGAGGTCGGGCAGCTCGTTGATCGCGAAGATGCCCCGATGGGTGCGCGGGATCAGCCCGTAGTGGATGGTCAGCTCGTCACTGAGGTAGCGACCCTCGGCGACGCGAATGGGGTCGACCTCGCCGATGAGGTCGGCGATCGACGTGTCCGGGGTGGCCAGCTTCTCGCTGTAGCGCATCTCGGGGATGAGCCAGCTGACCGCGACGTCGTCTCCCTGTTCGGCGACCAGCTCGCGGCAGGGACGGCAGAGCGGCGCGTAGGGGTCGTCGTTGATCTCGCAGCTGGCGATGGCGGGGATGGCGTCGTCGAGGAGGTCGATGAGCCCGCGCAGCAATCGCGACTTGGCCTGGCCGCGCTCGCCGAGGAGGATGAGGTCCTGGCCCGCGAGCAGCGCGTTCTCCAGCTGGGGGATGACGGAATCCTGGTAGCCAAGGATCCCCTCGAAAAGGGCGTCGCCGGCGGCAAGGCGACGGATGAGGTTGCGGCGGAGCTCCTCGCGCACTGGCCGGACGCGGTACTCGGTGCGACGGAGCTCGCCAACGGTGGACGGCCGGGAATCGGGCATGCCATTCACCTTACATCGGGCCCGGGTGGCGACCGTAGGGGCTAGGACGCGGTGGCCTGGAGCTCGCGGCGGCGGGCGCTGTCGCGGGCCGTCTCAACGAATCGCTCAGCGAGGCGGCGGTCCTGGCCGAAGTGGAGGTGCACCAGCGAGGCCAGCAGGCTCGGCGCGCTCCAGCCCTCGCAGCCGAGCGGCTCGCCCTCGACGTCGTGCATGGAGTACGCGTGGCTGCCGGCCTGGGCGCCAGCGAGGATTCGGGCGAAGTGGAACTCGTGGCCGCGCAGCGTGGCGCCGGCCTCCCCGAGAATGCCGTCGGCGGCGATGCGCAGGTCGCGGTACCCGGTGTGCAGCAGACCAGCTTCCAGCGCGATGTCGAGCGGCAGCAGCGACGCCATGGTGTGGACGCCGCCGTCGCTAGTGTGCAGCGTGCGCGCGCAGTACAGCAGGCCGCCGCACTCCGCATAGATGGGCACGCGCCGCGCATGGGCACGCCGCACTGAGTCGATGAACGAGTGGTTGGCGGCGAGCCGGGGAACGAACATCTCGGAGACGCCGCCGCCCATGTAGATGGCGTCGAGGTCGCGGGGCAACACCTGGTCCTCGAGTGGCGAGAAGGTGACCACCTCCGCGCCCGCCTCCTCGAGCAGCTCCAGGTTCTCCGCGTAGTAGAAGCAGAAGGCGTCGTCGAACGCGACCCCGACTCGCACCGGCGTCCCGCTGTTGGGAGTCGCGTGCCCGTTGGGCGCGTGCACGGGTCGCGCACGCGACATGAGGCGTTCGATCAATGCCAGGTCGCAGTGACGCGCGACGGCGGCACTGAGCTCGTCGAGCGCGGGATCGACGTGGGCGTTCTGACTGAGCGGCAACAACCCGGTGCGCACCTCGGGGATCTGCACGTTGGGAAGGCGCGGCAGCGCACCGAGCACGGGCAGCTTCGCCGAGTCCCAGATGGCGTCCTCGACGACGCGGCGGCGATAGTCGCTGGGGACGTTGTTGAGGATCACGCCGATGAGGTCGAGATCGGGCTC
>JALYZN010000036.1 GCA_030948845.1 Candidatus Dormiibacterota bacterium | reverse complement strand
CAGGTGGTCAACTCGGCGACGGCCCGCACCGCCGCCGAGTCGGGGGCGAAATCGATCGGTGCGAGGCCGCGGCGCTCAGCCTCTGCCAGGCTGTCATCGTAGGGGATGCTTGCGATCAGCGGAAGGGCCACCATCTCCGCCGCCCGATCGGTGTCCACCTGCGCCCTCACCTTGTTCACGACCAGGTGGGTTGCCACATTGTGCAAACGCCGGGCGGTGAGCCATCCCTTAGCGGTGGGCTCGACCACAGCGATCCGGATGGGCGCGAAGTCGGCCCACCCGAAAACGGGCTGGCGGGTGCCGGCTGCGAGGTCGCCGACCATGGCCCAGCCAGGCCGGCGAAACCGCTCGATGACGTGGCGGAAGATCACCGTCGACTCGGGCTTCACGTGGTCGGGGAGCTTGCCGAGCTCGAGCAGGCGAACCCCGTCCGGCGCCACGACGGCATAGGTATCGACCAGGTGCGCCGCCCCGGCTCCCTTCTTCACCTTCCAGTACCGGCGCCGTTTCCCCTGGACGATCTCGGCGAGCCCTAACGGGAGTCGGGCGGGACCCGGTGGAGCCCCGAGTGAGAATGCCAGCCCGGGAACGGTGTCGATGTCGAGGGCGAGCACCGGCCAGCCACGCCGGGCGAGTTGGCGCGCGATGGTGCCGGCGATGGCCGACTTGCCGCTGCCGCCTTTACCGATCAGGGCCACGCGCGGGCGGCGCGGGTCCCCGCCAGTCACGCCCGCTGCGTGACCTCCGGGCGATCATCATCGTCCGAGGCACCGTCCTCGCGGATCGTCGGCGGTGCCTGGCGGGCCTCACCCTCGGCCGAGGTATCCCGCGGTCGCGGCCTGCCGGAGTAGTCAACGCCTTCGGTCGAGCCCGTGGTGTCAGCCTCGGTCGGGTCGGGGGACCAGGGCCGGCTCACCTGGGGCGGGGTGGCGGGCCGCCCCGGCTCCGGACTGTTGGGACCTCCACCTTCTTGGTCGCGAGGCAGCTCGCCCCGAGCGATCTTCTTGGCCTCCTCGACGATGCTGCCGCCGCTCCAGCTGTCGGCGTGCATCGGGTTGTGCTCGTCCTCCTGCGACTTGCTTCCTGGGTCGGCACTGGTGTTGCGCTGCAAACGCTCCTGGCGGACCTCCTCCGGCGTGTCGTCGTTCTCGTCGGCCACGTGCTTGCCTCCCGTTGGGATCGCGGACACCGCCAATCGTCGCACAGTGACCCCGGGGCTATTCGCCCTCTGCACATAGCGATCGCAGGAGCGCGCCGCGGCCGGTCAGCGATACAACTCGGCGCTGGCCAAAGCGACGCTCTGGGGGGGCGCCACAGCTCCGCCGGCGACCAGGACGCGGCCGTCTCGGAGCAGGGTCGCGGTCTGCTCGGCGCGCTCGGTAACGAGCGTGCCAACCAACTGCCAGGTTCCAGCTGCGGGGTCGTAGACCTCCGTCGACGCAATGGCCGACCCACTGCTACCGATCCCTCCCACCACCAACACGCGGCCGCTCGCTAAGGTCGTGGCGGTCGCCTCGCCGCGTGAGTTGTGCATGGCGGCCGCGCCGTGCCACGTCCCAGTCGTCGGGTTGTACAGCTCTGCGGACGCCTGCGCATCCGAGTCGCCGAAGATCGAGCAGGCCACCAGCACCTGGCCGTTCGCCAGGAGCGCGGCGATGTGGAATGCACGCACGCGCTGCATGCTCCCCGTTTCGCTCCAGGTCGACGTGGAGGGGTGGAACAGCTCCGCGGTGGCGAGACCCAACGCCCCCTTCACCGCCTCAAGACCGCCCGCGATCAGGACCCTGCCGTCGGTCAGCAGACTCGCGGTGTGCGCAGCGCGTGCGTGGAGCATGTGCCCCGCCGATCTCCACGCACCGGTCGACGGCGTGTACAACTCGGCGCTGGTGGTGATGATCCCGTTCGGCCCATCGCCTCCGGCGACGAGGACCTCGCCGGTCTGGAGGAGCGTCGCCGTGTGGGTGTCGCGGAGGGTGCTCATGCTGCCCGTTGGCGCCCACGTGCCGGTCGCCGGGTCGTAGATCTCACAGGAGGCCAGCGAGTCGCCATTGGACGCGTTGCCGCCGGCCACCAGCACGGTGCCGTTGGGAAGGAGCGTGGCCGTGGCCGCGGCCCGACCTTCGCGCATGCTGCCGGTGGGCGACCATCGACCGGAGGCTGGGTCGTACACCTCGGCGCTCGCGGTGGGGTGCCTGTTGCTGTCGTAGCCGCCGGCCACCAGGACGCGGCCGTCGCGCAAGGCCACGGCCACATGCTGGTGCCGAGGCGTCGTCATCGAACCTGTCGCCGTCCACGCCCGCGCAGCCGGAGTGGCGGTGGAACCGCCGCAGCCAGCGAGCCCTCCGCAGATGATGAGCACAACCGCGGCCGCCGGCATCCTCACACGCACCGGAACGGTGCCCCAAGGTCGTGCAATCGTTTGAGGTGCACGGCAGATCGCCCTAATGTGGCGGGCATAATGGGCGGTAGGACGGCGCCGTGCACTGTGCGCCGTTTCGGCCGCGATTGGTAGAGGAACGTTGCGTGGCCGGGTTCTCGAAGCGCGGCAGTTGCACGGGACGGGGCGGGCGAGGGCTCCTCACCACTGCATGCGCAGCGACGGTGCTGATCGGTGCGGTCGTCGCGCCGCCGTCCTCGGTGCGCGCCAGTGCCGCCGACACGCCGGCGATCCGGCGCGCGGTAGCAATCGCGGCGCCATCGGTGGTGTTTGTCGTCGTGCGCATCACGGGCAGTGTGCTGGAGAGCCGCGACGGCCTGTTGCACGGCCCCCTCGTGGCCACCTCGAAGGGCACTGGCTGGTTCGTCAACCCCGCCGGTGTCTTCGTCACCGCCACCCACGTCGTGGCTCCGAGCCCCGACGACGTCAAGGTGGCGCTGGTCGACCGCTACATCGTGGCCATCACCGGCGCCCAGCTGACCACCGATTCTCCTCAGTTCGCCGCGTACCTGGCGGCAACAACGGTGCGCAATGCCGTCTTCTCTGTGCGGGTGATCACCCAGGGCATGCAGGTGCCGCCGGGCGTCTCCGACGCTGAGCTCTTCAGCACGGGGCGACCAGCAACCGTGCTCGCCTCCAGTCCCATCTCCTCGACGGACGTCTCCGTGCTCGCGATCTCCGGCCGCGACGAGCCGGCGGTACTGGTGAGCACCAGCTCGACCCCCGTTGGCGCACCGTTGGGAATCATCGGTTACCCGAAGATGTCGCCGAGTTTCTCGGTGACGCCGACGTACACGTTCGGCCAGCTGACGTCGTTCAGTCACGGGAGTGAAGGCATCGGCCTGCCCAGCGATGCCACCACCGCGGGCATCGCCGCCGACGCCACCGTGCTCGGGGTGGACGCGTACGCGGAGCACGGTGACAGCGGGGGTCCCGCCGTCGACGAACAGGCGCGTGCCGACGGCCTGGTGTCCTTCGGCTCGGTAACCGGCCAGCCGATCTTCCTGGTGAGCTCCGCCGACATCAGCCGTGTCCTGTCTGGAGCCCACCAGGTCAACGCCCTCGGCCCGAGCGATCGAGCGTGGCGTGCCGGCCTTGCCGCGTACGACAGCGGCGCCCTGCGCGCCGCGCTCGACGACTTCCGGAGCTGCACAGCGATCAGTCAGGACAACACGGGGTGCCGGTCGTGGTCCACCCGGGTCGCCGGCGAGCTCGCGCCGAGCCACCCTGGCCCTCCATGGGTGACCCTCACGGCCGGCGGCGCGGGTCTCCTCGTGCTTATCGTCGTGCTCGCGGTCGCGCTGCCGCGGTGGCGCCGGGCGCGCGCCGCCTGAGCCTGCTGGCGCCGGTATATGCAACACGCACCCATTGACGTGCGCTGCGCCTTGATGCTCCACTCCGCGCCTGTGTCCCTGCTCTGGACATAGGGGCGTCTGGAGGAGGGAACCTGATGGCGGCCACCCGCCGCATGTGCGGCATCCTGACAGCGGTGTCGCTTGCGCTGGTTCTTGCCAGCTGCGGGTCGAGCACGGCCGCGCAGACATCACCCGAGGTGGTCACGGCGGTCCTAGTCAACCAGGACAAGTCGATCGCCCGCAACCTCGAGGTGCCGGTCATGATCTCCGATCGCTCCGACCCCAGCACCCTGTATCTGTTCGGCGTCGAGCTCCTGACTGCCCAGTGCCGCTTCTACACTTCGACGGACCGGGGCTATAGCTGGACGATGGGTACCGCACCCACGCTGACGCCGTACACGGGGTGTGGGGCATCGGGTTCGACGCCTCTCAACTTCCGGTCGAGCATCACCCAGGCATCGGACGGGACCCTGTTCATCGCCTACACGGGGGTGGATCCCAGCGCTGGTGGCAGTCGCAGCATCCTCTTCGCGCGTTCCACGGACAAGGGGCACAACTGGACGACGGTGCTCGTCGACGGGGCGCCGACGAAGGCGTCGAAGGGGTACGCGGAGCTCGACTTCGAGCCGCACATCGCCGTGGACCCGAACAACGCCAAACATGTCTACATCGACTGGCGGCGTTCGTACCCTGACGACGCGCCCGCCACAGCGCCACCCACGCGGGCCTGGGCCTCGTCGTCCACGGACGGCGGAGTCAGCTTCAGCGCGCCGGCGCTCATGTTCGACCGCAGCATCAACTTTGACCCGCCATACCCGGTGTTCGTGAGCGGCACGCTGTACGCGTCGTGGGAGGAGAGTTTCTCTGCACCCGACGCCAACAGCCCCACGCCCAAGACCAAGCTCTTCTTCAGCTCCTCGACGGATGGCGGCAAGTCGTGGACGGACAACATCATCGACCAGGGTCACTCGAGCAACGTCGACACCCCGGTCGTTCTGTACGACACGACGCGCAGCCGCTTCGACGTGTTCTGGGACGACGACCGCAACGGCAGCCTCAACGTCTTCTACTCGTCGTCCTCTGACGGCAAGAGATGGAGCCCGGCAGCGCGCCTCGACGACGACAAGGGCAAGGGCCGGGACCACCTGCTGCCGGCGATGGCGCTCGCGCCCAATGGGCGTATCGACGTGGTTTGGTACGACTACCGCAACGATCCCTACCCGGCGCCGTCAGGCGGCAACCTGGGGATGCGCAACGACGTGTACATGACCAGCTCGTTCGATGGCGGCACCACGTGGACCTCCAACATCCGCGTCAACAACCAGCTCATCGACCGCCTCAAGGGGACCTGGAATAACCAGTACTTCATAGAGGTGCCCCCGGCGATCGCGTCCAACGACACATGGGCGGTGGCGGCCTGGTCGGACACCCGCAATGGCGACGCTCACAGCCAGACCCAGGACTTCTACGCCGCACCGCTGGCCTTCGACGCCACAGCGATCCCGGCCGGATTCGCCGGGGCGACCGTGCCCGGCTACAACCGCACCGATCTCATCGTGGTGGGCCTGATCGCCGGCATCGCCGGCCTGTTGGCCGGAGCCGGCCTGGCGCTACTCCTCGGTGTCCGTGCCGTGCGCCGGCGACACGCGTAGATAGGCCCGGGCTGGCTGTCGGGGCGCGACGGTACACTGCGAGCGATGCGCGGTCCCGATGACGAGCCGCCCGCAGGACGCCGACGTCGAGGCCGCGACACGCCGGCGCGGACAGAGCAAAGGAAGCGGGGCGTCTACCTGCTCTCGGCGGGCATGGTTCTGCTCATCGCTGCGTTCGTGCTCGACCTGGTGCTCGCCGCCCCTGCCGCTCCCGGCGACCAGCTCCGCTATGACGAATTCCTGAGCAACACCCGGGCCAACCGCATCCAGACCGCCACGGTCAACGTCTACGACCAGCGCATCGTCGGCACGTACGACGCGGGGAGCTACTGGGTCTCGTACGGCGGCGGGGTGGCGGGCAACCCGCTGTTCTCGAACATGCTCAACGCCCTCCAGACGGCGCGGGTGCCGGTGGTCATCGACCAGCAGTACGTCAAGGGGGTCACCGCGTCGCTCATCGTAGTGCTGCCCACGCTCATCCTCGTCGACGCCCTCGTCCTGGTCTTCCTGCTCACCCGCCGCGACAGCACCGGCATGGCAGGCTTCGGGCGATCCGGTTCGCGCAAGGTCAAACACGGTGAGACCCGGGTCACCTTCAAGGACCTCGCCGGTGTGGATGAGGCGGTCGAGGAGCTGGCCGAGATCCGCGACTACCTCGAGGAGCCGGCACGGTTTCTCACCATGGGCGCCCGCGTCCCCAGCGGCATCCTGCTGGTAGGACCGCCGGGCTGCGGCAAGACGCTGCTGGCGAGGGCGGTGGCCGGCGAGGCGAAGGTTCCTTTCTTCTCCATGTCGGGCTCAGACTTCGTCGAGATTTTCGTGGGTGTCGGAGCCGCGCGGATCCGCGACCTCTTCCGCGAGGCGCGCGCCGCGGCGCCGGCCATCGTCTTCATCGATGAGCTCGACGCCGTCGGCAGGGGCCGCGCCAGCGCCGCGTTGGGCGGTCAGGACGAGCGCGAAGCCACCCTCAACCAGCTGCTGGTCGGCCTCGACGGTTTCGAGAACGAGCCCGGCGTGGTGGTGCTGGCCGCGACCAACCGACCGGATGTCCTCGACTCTGCGCTGCTGCGACCGGGGCGCTTCGACCGCAGAATCCATGTCGACCTGCCTGACCTTGCCGGCAGGGTCGGAATCCTCGAAGTGCATGCTCGGGGCAAGCCTCTGGACGACGGCATCAACCTGCAGGCCCTGGCCAAGCGGACCGCCGGCTTCTCGGGCGCCGATCTCGCCGGCGTGGTCAATGAGGCGGCGCTGTTGGCGGCCCGTCGTGGCGAGACGGCGATCAGCCAGGCGCTCCTGTCCGAGTCGATCGAGCGCGTGATGGCTGGCCCGGAGCGGAAGAGCCGCCTGCTCACCGCCCAGGACAAGAAGCTGATCGCCTACCACGAAGCCGGCCATGCGCTGGTCTCGGAGATTGCCAATCCCGAGGACCACGTGACCAAGGTGTCGATCGTCTCCCGGGGACGCGGGGGTGGGTTCACCTGGTTCGTGCAAGAGGAGGAGATCCAGGTCGCGACCCGCGGCCAGCTGGAGGCACGGCTGACCGCTTTCATGGGTGGGCGGGCAGCGGAGCAGCTGATCACCGGCGAGCCCACCAGCGGGGCGTCTGATGACATCGAGCGCGCCACGGCGCTGGCTCGGCGGATGGTCTGCGAGCTGGGCATGAACGAGCGCCTGGGGCCGGTGTCGTTGAAGCTGTCGGCGGCCCGCATCGTGGTCGAGGGCGACCTCGGCGCCCACTACTCCGACGGGCTGGCGGCAGTCGTCGACGAGGAGGTTCGCGGGCTGGTGACGCGCGCCTTCGCGTCGGCAACAGCGATCTTGGAAAAGAACCGGGGAGCGCTCGATCTCTTGGCGTCGCGCCTCCAGGAGGTGGAGACGATCGAGGGCGAGGAGCTCGACCGGCTTCTGTCCGGCGCGAGCGGGGCCAGGGTCATCTCCTGACTGCGGTGCGTTGGCCGTCACCTCTGGGGTGACCGAGCGCCGGCCGTCCCTACAATGAGATCTCCGAATGCCCGAGACCATGACGCGTGTCTGCGCCGCACACGGGGTCGAGACTCGACTGCAGTGCGCAGAGTGCGGAGATCCCATCTGCCTGCGGTGCCAGGTGCGCACCGAGGTCGGACTCAAGTGCCCGCGCTGCGCCGCCCTCCCCGACTCCGCGGTGCCGCGGCGACGTTGGGCCAACGGCATGCTCGCCGCTGGGCTCGGCGCGGTCGTCATCGCCGTTGTGGCGCTTGTGGTGGTGCTCCGCGTCCTGCCGGCCTCGCCGACCCGGACGGCGCCTCCGCCCCCGCCACCAGTTGGCCACTGGCGCGCTCTACCTGACCTGGCGGTCATCCGCGGTGGCACCAGCGCGGTCCTTGTACACGGTCGCGTGCTCGCGGTGGGCGGCGGCATCGGGGCCATCCCGCTGGCAGGCAGCGAGCTCTTCGACCCCGCCACTCAGAGCTGGTCGCCATCTGGCAACCTCCACGACGCCCGGCGCGGCAACAGCACTGTGATCCTCCCGGACGGGCGCGTCTTCACGGCCGGGGGCATCTCCTCAGGCGTGGTACTTGCCTCCGCGGAGGTGTGGGACCCGTTGACGGGTCAGTGGGCGGTCACTGCACCGATGCACCAGGCGCGGTTCAACAACATCCTCGAAGTGCTCAACGACGGCCGGGTGCTGGCCGCCGGCGGGACCGCCGCCAACACAACCGCCTCGCTCGCCTCGGCGGAGATCTACGACCCACGGGCCAACACCTGGACGGAGACCGGCCCCTTGCTCACCAGCCGCAGCGACGCCGCGGCGGTTCGGCTCGGCGATGGCCGCATTCTGGTCGTCGGTGGCTTCACCGAGCAGCAGGGCAGCGCGACGACCATCTCATCGGCCGAGATCTACGACCCTGTCGTTGGTGTCTTCACGCGCGTCGCGAGCATGCAGCAGGCCCGTCAGGACTTCACGCTCACAGGCCTGAGCCGCGGACGGGTGCTGGCGAGCGGTGGCTCCGCGGGGTCGGATGCGCTCGCTTCCGCCGAGGTGTTCGACCCCGCCACCGGCGGCTGGACGCCGACGGGCTCGATGGGCCAGCCGCGCCGCCTACAGTCAGCAAGCGTGCTGCCGGACGGCGAGGTGCTGGTGGCGGGCGGCGAGTTCGTGTCCTCGGGGCAGCGCAGCTCGCTGACGTCGGCCGAGCTCTACCAGCCGGACTTGGGCCAATGGCGGCCGGCAGCGAGCATGAGCTGCCCGCGCAGCGCCCAGGCCCAGGTGACCTTGCCGATGGGCTCCGTGATCGTCATCGCCGGCGACGCTGCCTTCCCGGGCCAGCCGCCGCAGGCGCAGGGCTGCTCGGAGCTGTACACGCGCTGACCGATGGCGGTACCCAACCCGCCATGGCCAGCCGGACCGCCCGGTGCGTAGAACGGAGACAAAGAACAAGAGCCGCCCGACACTTGTCGGGCGGCTCTTGGGTGACTGAATCAGTCTAGTGCCGACGTCAGGGCTTACGCACCCGACTGACCGCGGTCCGGCGCGCACCGCTGACCAGGGTCGCAGCACCCAGGCCGAACAACAGCAGGCCGGCAACACCGAGCACCGCGAGGAGCACGATGACGCCCGTCCCGAGACCAGATGTACTTGCAGTCAGCGCCGAGGCCGTCGGCGCAGTGGCGACCTGGCCGGCCGAGCCCGCCGAGGAGCCTGTCACCTGGAACGCAGCACGCGCGGGTGTCCCGAACACAGGAGTTCCGTCAGATCCGGTCTGGACGGCGACGATGGCATAAGAACCGGGGGTCACGCTGGCTGTCCCAGCCACCATCCCGCCGTTCATGGCGCCGCCGGGAACGGTGACCGTCACCGGGCCGATCGCGCCGCTGGCGTCCGGGACGATGTTGGCGGCAAGGACGGCGCCGTCAGCGCTGTTCCAGTGCAGGGTCACCGCGCTGTTGCCCTTGGCGACGGAGCCGAAGCTCGAGCCGGTGACGTTGACGTTGCTGCCCGGCGCGCCGGCCGCCTGGCTCAGGTTGAGAGTGGACAAGCTGGTGCAGGCGAAGACCGTGGTGGCTCCGATGACCATTGCGGCGCCCGTCATGGCGGCGCCGATTCCCCAGCGTCGATGCTTCATCGTGAGACCTCCGTAACTGCAGTTGGCGCAATGGTAGTCTGCTGGCCGGGCCCTGTCAACGCCCACACTTCGCCAAACGTTATATAGTCTTCCTCGCATAACGCAATCATGAGATCGCACCTGGTGAATGAGATTGCGACGCGACTTGGCCGCGTCGAGCAGGCAATCCTGCAGGAGTTAGGCCGCTCCGGCGGCCTAACGCAACGGGACGCAGTGGTCGACGCCGCCTTCCCGGCCAGCGTTCGGAGAGCAGGCCTGTCGCCCGCAACGGCACGGGCGCTCCGTGCCCGCGCGGAGGCGGCGGTCAGCCGAGCGATCCTAACCCTGGAGCGCAAAGGGCTCCTGGTGCGCGAACGCAATCCACGCACCGGCCGGACCGCGCTGCGCGGCGCCGACCAGCCCTCACTGCCGGTCTGGGAGCTGCTGGCCCGAGCGGAGGAGGACCTGGCGGTGCATTGCCGCCGCAATGCGGCCGGGTGGCAGGGACTGGCGGGGCGCGCCCGGCGACGTGCCCAGACGATCCGTCGTGAGCGCTCGACGTCGAACAGCGACCAGGAGCGCGAGGACGACCTACAGCTTATGCGCCGCCTCGAGGGCAGCCCGCCCTGACTCACGGTCGTCGACGTTCCGCCCTGCTCGCCTGCGCCGCTGTGCTGACCGCTGCGGCAGTCGCCTTGGCGTTCGTCGGGGTTCGAACCGCTCCGGAGGTGCGCGGCGGGGCCAACCTGCTGGTCACCGGGAAGGGGCCGGAGGCGATCATCGACGAGAACAACTCCCCAGCTACTGCAGTGAACCCGATCGATTCGAACAACGTGGTGACCGTCAACCGCGTGGACCGGCCTCGCTACTCGGCGATCCTCCACTGGAGCGCTGACGGTGGCGGGACGTGGTCCGACACCGCCCTTGCGCTGCCGCCGGGAAGGGACAGGCCGTACGCCCCCGACGCGGCCTTCGCCGCGGACGGCACCCTGTACGTCAGCTACGTGAACCTCGAAGGCGTGGGCAACGACCCTCAAACTCTCTGGCTGTCGCGCTCCACCGATGGCGGCAGATCGCTGTCGGCGCCGGTCCAGGTGGCCGGGCGGTACAGCTTCCAGGCACGCGTGGTGGCGGGCCCGGGACGCCAGGTGCACATCACCTGGGTGCGCGCCGCGAGCGTCGGGCTCCTTGCCCTCAATCAGCCGGCCCCGGTGGTGATGGCAACGTCCAACGACGGTGGCGCCACGTTCGGCGCGCCGGTCCAGGTCAGCGATGGCAGCCGGACCCGCGTCGGGGCGGCCACCCCGATTGTCGACTCGAGCGGCGCGGTCGAGGTGCTCTATGAGGACTTCAAGGGCGACGCCCGTGATTTCGACAACCTCGATGGCCCTCCGTGGGATCGGCCGTTCGCGCTCGTGCTCAGCCGTTCCACCGACAACGGTACGACCTTCTCGCCAGGGGTGGAGGTCGACTCCGGGCTGGTTCCCAGCGAACGGTTCCTTGTGTACCTACCGCGCTTTCCGTCCATCGCGGCCGGTCCCGACCTCGCGCTGTACGTCGCCTGGGCCGACGCTCGATCCGGCGCCGACCAGGTCAACGTCCGACGCTCAGGGGACGGCGGCGTCAGCTGGGGACCGCGGACTCCGGTCACCGATGGCACAACCCCCGAGTCGAGTAGCTGGCTTCCCAAGGTGAGCGTCGCCCCGAACGGCCGGGTGGACATCGTCTACCTCGCCGGTCATCGCAACCACAGCGACGGCCTGGTCGGCGCCCACCTGGCCTCGTCGGCGGACGAGGCGACCACATTCCGCACTACACCCGTATCGTCGACCTCGTTCGACTCACGTATCGGGCCGCTCGCCGGTCCCCCGTACCTGCCGCCCGACCTGGGGGCGCAACTTGGGCTGGCAAGCTCGGACAGCGGAGCGGTCGCGTCGTGGGTCGACACCCGGTTGGGCACTGCCGGGAATGGGCGGCAGGACATCTTCTCCGCGGCCGTCTCCATCTCCGGGACCGGTCTGTCAACGACCCGCTGGGCGGCCATCATCGTCCTCCTGGCCCTTGCGGCGGTTCAAGCGCTGCTCGCCGTGGTCGCGGGTGCCGGGCCGCGCGGCCGGCGGATGCGTGGGTGATCGGGCCTCCCCCGTCGCCGCGATGGAAGGGGTGGATGAGCGGAGGCTCGATCGTAATCCCTGTCGAGCTGTTCCTTTTCGGGGCCCTCGGCATGGCCGCCCCGTACCTGGGGCGTCCCCTCGGCCTCGTCGTCGACGTCCGCCCGGTGACGGAAGTCGTCGACCACGTGATCCCCGGCGCGGCGGTGGTGGCCGTCGCCCTTGCCGCCATCGTCACCGGCAGGCGCTGGTTTGTCGCCTGCATGGTGGTGGTGGCGGCCGGCCTGTGGATGACGGCGTCACACCTCCCATTGCTGCTTCAGGCCGGCAACGGGCAGGCTGACCTGGGAGCGGCGGTGTTCCACGCTGCGCCCGGTATGGTCATCCTCGTGCTCGGGTCCGTCGCGTCAGTCGTCGACGCACGGGCGGAGCACGACGAGGACGAAGCACTGCGCTGACACGTGTGCCGATAGCCGCACCGGATGGGTCAGGCGTGCACCCCGAGTGCGAAGTCGGTCTCTCCCCGCTCGGCGAGCAGTGCGAGGAACCGGGTCATGGTCACCTCTGACACCGCAGCCTGGCGCCGCTCGAAGGCCTCGAAGGCGTCGCGCTCTGTTGCCCACTCATCGACGGTGACGAAGTGGACGGTTTCGCGGACGTCGCGCAGCAGCCGCCGCCCGCCAAAGCCGGGCTCCTCCTCCAGCTCGCGCGTGAAAACGTTCTGGCTCTCGATGTACTCGTCGACGCAGACCGGTTTCACGAACGCCTCGGCGATGAGGAAGAAGGGAAGCGGAGCGTCGGGCGCACGTCGCTCCACACCGGGCCGCACCGGCGCGCGGCCACCGAGCGCGACCTCGGCGGTGGCGATCTCGCGCGGTGCATCGGTCAGCCCCGCCACCGAGGAAAGCGTGCGCAGCGCGATCGCCGCCGACTCCATCGCGTACTCCTCGACCCATGCATCGATGAGCCAGAAGCGATCCGGCCGCCGCTGGCTGCGCAGCACCAGCCTGGCCACGAACTTTTCCGAGTCGGCCAGTGCCTGCTCCTGGTCGGCCACCGAGGCGAGGTACGGATCGAGGCGCGCGGGGTCGATCGTCTGAATCTGGACGCCCCACCAGAGCGGGTCACGAGCCGGCGCCGGGTGGCTGCCGTCCTGGACCGTTGTGGCGGAGCCAGTCATCCAGCGACCATGTGGGTCGGGATCCCACACCTGGCCGGGCGACTGCCGTCGAGGCCTTCGAGGAGGGCGCCGACCGACGCGAGGTCGTTGAGGTTGCGGGCCGGCATCAAGTCATCGATGTATGGGATGGCCGCACGCATCCCGAGCGGGACGGGGCGCACGCTGGGACCGCCCATGGCCGGGTTCAGCCAGACGAGTCGGTGACAGCGGCGCTGCAGACTGCGCATCGCGGTGGTCATCTTCTGGGGGTCACCGCGGTCCCAGCCATCGCTGACGATGATCACCACGCAGCCTCGACCGAGCACGCGTCGGGCCCAGATGCGGTTGAAGCTCTTCAGCGAGTCGCCGATACGCGTCCCCCCTGCCCAGTCCATCACCGACTCCGACATGACCTGCAGGGCCGCGTCCGGGTCGCGGCAGCGCAGGTGTCGGGTGACCCGGGTCAGCCTGGTCCCGAAAACGAAGGCCTCGACGCGACCGTGACCGGCGCGCATGGTGTGCACCAGTTGCAGCACTGGCCTCGTGTACCTGTCCATAGAGCCGCTCACGTCCGCGATTACGACGAGCGGTCTCCTCACCACCTTGTTGCGCTGGCCCTGCAGCTCGAGCAGCACGCCGCCGTGCCCAACGTTGCGACGGAAACTGCCGCGCCAGTCGATGTATCTGCCTTTGTTGGCACGAACCAGGCGCCGCGAGCGTCGCTGCGCCATCCGCCAGCGCATTTGGGCCAGCAGGCGGCGGCAGGCGTGGAGTTCCTCGGGGGTCAGGGCACCGAAGTCCTTGGCGCGCAACAGTTCATCCTCGCTCCAGCTGAGCAACCCCGAACCCTCGCCTCTGCCCCCTTCACTTTCGTCACGGCGCTCGCGGTCGCTGACGATGCTGTGCCCCGACCAGGTCTCGCTCGACGCGACGGCGTCTTCGAGCGAGGGCGCCATCGGCGCCTCCTGTTGGGACTCCCGTTTGACGACGCGTGGGGTGGCGGCAGCCGAAAGCTGGGACTCCACATCGGGAATCGCCTCGGGGTGGAAGAACGATTGGAACGCCCGGTCGAAGATGTCCAGGTCCTCGACACGCTCGGTGAGCAGAGACCGTGAGGCCCAGTAGAAGTCCTCCGGGCGGTGCAGGTCGAGCCAGGCCGTGGCGCGCAGGAGGTCGAGCATGCGCCCCGTTGTGGCGGGCAGGCCGAGGCCGCGAAGGTGAGCTCCGAAGCGGAGGACACCGGCGGTGATGGCGATGTCCGGCGGATCGGCCACTAGCCCGCCTCGGCCCGACCCACCAGGTCGGGGAGGTCATCCTGGACCCGGTCCAGGTCCTCCTGCATCTTGATGACGACTCCCAGCGTGTCCCGGGCCACGTCGAGGTCGAGGCGGTCGCGACCGAGCATGGTCAGGGCGCCCACCCAGTCGAGGGTCTCGGCGATGCCCGGCACCTTGAGCAGGTCCATGCGGCGCAGATCCTGGATCACTGTGCACACCTGGGTTGCCAGCCTCTCCGGGACGTGGGGAAGCTTGACCATGACAATGCGGGCTTCCTTGGCGAGGTTGGGATAGGGGATCCAGTAGTACAGGCAGCGCCGCTTCAGGGCGTCGTGGATCTCGCGGGTGCGGTTGGAGGTGAGCACCACGACCGGCGCCTTCTCAGCTCGCAGCGTGCCCAGTTCCGGGATGGTCACTTGGTAGTCCGAGAGCAGTTCGAGCAGGAACGCCTCGAACTCCTCGTCGGCGCGGTCGATCTCGTCGATGAGCAGGACGGGCGGGCGCTCGTTGGCGGAGGCCTCAATCGCCTGCAGCAGCGGCCGACGAATCAGGTATTCGGAGCCGAAAATCGAATTGAAGGCGTCGTCGCCAGCGCCGGCTCCCTGCTCGAGCGAACGGATGCGGAGCATCTGCTTGGAGTAGTTCCACTCGTACACCGCTTGGCGCACGTCGATTCCCTCGTAACACTGCAGCCGGATCAGTCGCGTGTCGAGCGCGGCGGCCAGCACCTTGGCGATCTCCGTCTTCCCGACCCCTGCTTCGCCCTCGACGAGCAGCGGCCGGGGCAGTCCGCAGGACAGAAAGATGGCCATCGCCAGGCTGGTGTCGGCCACGTAGTTGTGGCGGATCAGCGCCTCACCGACAGCGTCGACGCTCGGGAATGTCAGCGCCGGCTCCGGCGCATGCGTCGACACGGGCACGCTCGGTTCCGACGTCACCGGGAGAGCTTGCTCCAAGCCGCCGGGGTAAGCCAGCCCCGCAGCGTGTCGACGACCATCTCGACTGCCGCGGGGAGGGCGTCGCGCACCGGAGGCGTCAGGTCCACGAGCAGCTCGTCGCAGTCGCCCACCTCGCAACCGAGGATCCGGACTTGCGGCGGAAGGCAGCCCAGCGCCTTGGCCAGCATCAGCCCGCGGCTCGGGTCGGCCTGGTGGAGGTCCGCCGAGAATTCGCGCCGCTCAGCCTCCGACAGCTCGCCAGGGTCATGAAGCTCCGGCTCGAGCATGACTAGTGTCCCGGGCGGCCGCTGCCGAACCACGGCGTCGATGATCAGCAGGGCGTCGTACCCGGAGAGCAGTTCCTGGACCAGGCTGATCCCGGCGATGCCGGTCTCGACGACCTTGACGGACGCGGGCAGCTCGCGTTGCTGGAGGAGGCGCGCGACCTCCACGCCGAACATGTCGTCACCGCGGAGCACGTTGCCGACGCCGACAATAAGGACGCGCGCAGCCGGGGCGTCCGCGGCCTTGTCCGCGTTTGCACGGGTGGCGTTCACATCGGCTCCGCGCGTAGCCGGGTCGGCTGGAGCGGTCCGGTGCTGCGTCCCTGGTTAAGCGCGACCTCGATCGC
>JALYZN010000029.1 GCA_030948845.1 Candidatus Dormiibacterota bacterium | reverse complement strand
CGGACCTGGTCTCGCGTCGTCCCGGTGCTGGTGATGGGGGGCACGCTGGTGAGCTTGGCGGTCGGCCCCTCCTCCGCCGCCCCGCCGCACGATCACCGACTGAAGCTGGCAATGATCACCACCCCTGCACTGTCCCGCCCCACTCCCGACCCCTGGGCCCTCGCCGCGGGCTCGACCGTGGGTCCAGATCTCGTGGTCTGGTCCAACTTCGTCCGTATCGAACGGGATGTCGCCGCCCGCACCAACGCCCTCACCCAGGCCAACGATCAGGTCAACGCTTTCCGCGCCTCAAGTCCATCGGCGGTGCCGCTTGTCACCCTGCTCAGCCGCCATCAGGAGGCGCTGACTGTCTACCAAACCAGCCTCCAGGGTGAGTACAGGTTTTTTGTCGCCCTGGCCCAGGACGCCCGGCTGAGCGAGGCCCTGACGCAGGCAACGGTCGCGACGCCGGCGGCCCGCTCCGTGGTCGCCTACAACCTGGACCTCGTCACCTCCCAGCTCCGCCAGGAAAAGGCGATCGCCGCCGCCGAATCCTCCGCCGCCGCCCAGACGCTGCGCCCGGTGCGCGCCTTCTCACGAGCCACGACGTTCACCGCGCCGGTCGGCGGCGTGGTGTCGCAGGGCTTCGGCGCGACCACCCTGGGGCTGGAGCCGTCGATCACCTATCAGGGCGTCTTCTACCAGCACTTTCACACCGGTATCGACATCGCCGGCGCCCTCGACACGCCGATCGGGGCCGCGGCGGCGGGACAGGTCATCCTCGCCGGCAGCAGCCGCGACGCCGGGGGCAGGCTTATCGGCTACGGGAACTACATCGTCATCGACCATGGTGGGGGCTTCCTCACCCTATACGGGCACCTGGATCAGGAGGTGGTCGCCACCGGTCAGGCGGTGCAGCGTGGGCAGGAGATCGGGCTGCTGGGTACCACCGGATCGTCGACAGGCCCGCACCTGCACTTCGAGATTCGCCGCGACGGCGTCCCCGTCGACCCTGAGACGCTCCTTGGTGACGCGGTCATACCGTAACCATCGTCGCTTACCTCGACCACTACCACCTTGGTGAGGTCGAAGGGGCATTCCGCCACGTGCGTGGCGTGCCTCGGTCAGACATCACAACGGTTACCTGGTGTGCGCTCTCCGGCGAGAGGGTCCAGAAGTCCCACTGCATGTCGTCCGAGCACAACCCCGTGTCGGGCAGCCGCAGAAACCGTGGGCACCGCTCCCTTGGCATGCACCACCCGCTCGGGTACGCGTTCACGGTTGAATTGCTGCATCTTCTGGACGACGTAGTAGTCGTGCAGCGCGATCGATCCGCCAGGCCCGAGGGTCAGCGAGTACTCGTCGCTCGGGCAGGGATTCCGGAGTCAGTGATGGTAGTCGGAGCCTTGGCGTCAGTCATGGCGGCTTCTCCGGGGACAACGAGTGGACGCGCGTGGGCCTGTTCGTTCTCCGACGGTAGTCCGTGCTTAGTCAGAAAGCGAGTCGATCGATCCTGCGTCGTCCCCCACCGTAGGTGGGTCCAGCAGCTAGTCCACCGCGCGCCGACTGGCGTATCGTTCCGCCCCGCGGTTTCGAGCGACTGACCCGTTCACGCGTGCCGGAGGACAGCCGTGCGCCCGAGCTCAGAGCCCGGAAGGGTCACCGTGATGCTGCAGGCTGGAGTGTGGGGTGCGGTCGCAGCGATGGCCATGAGCGGGATGCGGACCCTGACCAACGAGCTGGGATTGGTGGGAGAAACGCCGCCTGAGGCGATGGCCAGGGAAGGTGCAGGCGGACTGCTCCGGCAGATTCCGTCCGCCAAGCGGGGGGCGGTGGTCGAACTCTCACATTGGGGGTTCGGAGCTGTGGGCGGAGCATTTTTCGGCGTACTGCCGGGTTGGTTGCGCCGTCGGAACTGGGCCGGCCCGGCCCATGGGCTGCTGGTCTGGCTCGGCTTTGAGGCCGGGCTTGCGCCAGCGCTCGGGCTCAGCAAAGCCAAGGCGACCCGGCCCGTCGAGCGCGCGGCCTTCGCGGCTGACCATGTGCTCTACGGATTGGTACTCGCCGTGGGCTTGGAGCGGCGCAACACTTAGGCGGGCGGCTGTCCCGCCGCGCCACGTAGTGGGGTACTCTCACCACGCGACCACCACCGTCGGGCTGTGCGAGATTCGGCCGGGCAGCCCGGGCGATTGAGCGTCGGGAAGACGCCGACGCCACCAGAAGATGGCCGTCCCAAGCAGACGAATGTCTCGCCGGACTCGAACAGCACGGTCCTGATGTCGATGAACGCCGGCTTCAGCAAGGGCATCGGTCGCTCGATTTCAGCCGCCGGGAGGGCTCAGGAAGCCGGTTCGTCCCGATTGCGGTCCTCGCAGCTCAATCGTTCCGTCCAGCTACCGCCGCACTGATCGCCGGGACGCGCGGGCCGTGCCGGAAGCTGAGCGCCCGCCAGATCAGCGGAACCTGCACCGGTAGGCGCAACCATACGAGGACGGCGCCGGTGGGCACCACGTCGTTGCCGACGCGGCTCGATGGCCATCTGCACGTTGGCCGGAAAGACGGCGACGAAGAGGGCGGCCGTCGCGTAGGGACCGATCCGGCGCGTCCTCGGGACACGGAGAAGGAGTGCGCACATCACCGCCGCCACTCCGCTCACAACCACAAGTTCGGAGCGCCACGGGGCTAGCGGCGCGGGAACGATCTGCCTGTAGGGCCCGTGCTTCGGGATCAGTACCGGGGTGGCGCTAGCTCGAGTCGCTCCGCCGCTCGACCGGGCTCGGCCGAGCCCCTCTGCGCGCCGAGATGATCGCGGCCGGCATCACGATTCGCGGCACCGGAGCAAATACACCCGCTGGTCACCGCGCCCGCGCTCTGGCCGCGGATGCAACCGCCGCCCGCCGGGTCGGATGCGACGAGATAGCAGAGACTTGCTCGAACCGCGGCGCCGCGAAGGGTGGCCGCTCGCTCGCCTCGCTGAGGCTGTGGGACACAGCGCCCCGTGGGTTCGCTCGAGGCTTGCCAGGTGAGGCGTGGCCATTGGTTCTCGCAGCGCAGCAGACGCGACCGGCACCCTGCGCAAGCTGGGGGCGCATTCCCAGCTAGCGGCCACGGCACTCGCCTTTCACAGCGGATAGCGACCCCCTCCGGACGCCTGCGCCTCCCTCGCCAAGCGAAAACGCGCCGGTGCCGTTGTCCGCCCATTACCCATTAACTCGCGCTGCCCACACCGCCCTCGTCCAGGCTTTGACAGTCCGAGTCTGGCCGGTGTGATGACCACGTGTTGTACAAAAAAAAGGCGGCAAGAAAGAGGACTAGTCCCGGCGTAGTTGGCTAGTCTCGGTTCGGTGGACGGAACTGGACTCGATTGAACTCAGCGCGACCGTCGTGGACGGGGTTGAAATCGGGGAGACAGGACTCGAACCTGCGACCCCTACTCCCCCAGACCAGTACTTATTTCCATGCGCGGGGCTGAGTTCCACTTAGAGTGCTTTCGTCGAGAAATGTTGGAATAAGCACTAGTCCCTGCATCCTGAAATGCGGTGGAATCGGCTGCAAGTACGTGGAATCCAGTGGTCTGGTGTCGCAGGTGGTTCATCACGGCCCTCCCCCACTCCAGAACGTCATTCACCGCCATCGGTCCTGACATTCTCCCACCCGGCGACATCTGGAATGGACCGATTTCGGAGCATCCCTCTGTATTCGGATTAGAGTACTTCCGTCGAAAATTGGTTGGAAATGGCACTGCACCCCGTTGCGGAGGACTGGCATGACCGTGACGAATGTCGAGGCGACGGTGACCATCGGTGATGCGCCGTTCCAGGTCGCAGACGTGGTCAGGGTGGCCCGGGGCGCACCCGTCGCGCTCTCGGCTGCGGCAATGGATCGCATCCGCCGTAGCCGCGCGGTCATCGACGCGAAACTGGCGGCGGACGAACCGACGTACGGGCTGAACCGGGGCCTCGGGCACGACAAGGATCGCAGGATCTCGGCCGACGAGGCCGCGCAGTTCTCACTCGGCATGCTTCGTGCGCATGAGGGCGGCCTCGGGGTCCCGCTCGCAGTGGACGTCGTCCGCGCCGCCATGCTGGCCCGGGTCTGCGGCATCGCGCAGGGTGGCTCCGGCGCCAGCCCGGCCATGCCGGAGACTCTCGTCGCGATGCTCAACGCTGGTGTGACGCCGATCGTGCCGTCCACGGGATCCATCGGCGCCGGCGACCTCGGCCTCATGGCCTCTATTGGGCTCGTGGCCATCGGCGAGGGGCGTGCCGAGTACCGAGGGGAGCAGCTCGCCGGCGCGGACGCCCTGCGGCGCGCTGGGATCGCTCCGCTGACGATCGGACCGAAGGACGGGCTCACGATCATGTCGGTCAACGGCATCTCGATCGGCCAATCTGCGCTCGTCGCAGCGCGGCTGGGCCGGGCCGCAGAGCTGGCGGACGCAGCTGCCGCGCTGTCGATCGAGGCGGTTGGCGCCAGCACATCCGTCGTCGATGCGGCGGTGGGGGAGGCCAAACCGTTTCGTGGGCAGATCGAGACCGCAACCCACATTCGATCCCTGCTCGAGGGCAGCTATCTGCAGTCGACGGACACCGCGTCCGTCCAGGAGGCGCTGTCCTTCCGCGTGATCCCGCAGGTCCATGGGGCATCGCGTGACGTGCTCACCTTTGCCGTCGCCGCGATCGAGACCGAGCTCAACGCCGCCGCCGACAACCCGCTCGTGTCGGCGGACGGACGCATGATTCATAACGGCAACTTCGAGCCCCTCGAGATGGCGATCGCCTTCGACGCGCTGCGCGTCGCGCTGGCGCATGTCGGCCAGTTGAGTGATCGCCGGATGAGCCACATCTGGGATGCGATCTTCAAGAATCCGGCGATACTCGCCTCCGGACGGCGCCCGTACGGCGTGCAGCTGCGCTACTCGGCCGCCGCCTGCTATACCGCGTTAAGGCAACTCGCTGCACCAGCAACGCTCGACGTGCCCACGCTCGACATCGGCGTCGAGGACCATGGCACCGGTGCGCCGTTGAGCGTGTCGAAGACGGACGACGCGGCCGGACTGCTCGAGGACATCCTCGTGATCGAGCTGCTCATCGCGCGGGATCTGCTGGGCGGGCGGGAGCCGTCGGTGCGGCTGGGACATGGAACCAGCGCGATGCTCGACGACGCGGAGGCGGTGATCGCCGGATTCGGTCCCGAGGCACGCGCGGCGGACGTTCACGCCGCGCTCCGGACCCAGTTGTACGTCTCGGCGTGGCAGACCTGAGTCCTTTGGTCCCCCAGACCAGTGCTTATTTCCAGGCTGAGGGCCGAGGTCAATTTGAGTGCTTTCGTCGGGTTTTGGTTGGAAAAAGCACTCGTCCCCGCAGGCTGGAAAGCGCTGGAATCGAATGTACACAGCTGGCACTGTCACGACCAACTGAGGTGGCCCGCTCACTCCCGTACTTCGGCGGCCGCCCGCGGCTCGAGCGTGCCATCCACACTCTACTGAGGGTGCTGGCACCCTTCCCAGGATGCCGGGCGCGCCACACACTGTGCCAGTCGCAGCGTGAGGCAAAGAGGTCCCAAGACGTGAGTGATGCGCCCGTGATCGCTGCAGGCCGACGCCGGCCGCAGCTGGCGCGGACCGCGGCTTTGACCATGGCGGCGGTCCTCGCCGCAGCGGTGGCCGCCGACTTCAGCCTCGTCCTGACCTTCCCTGCGGCGGTGCCCAGCTTCGACGCCACCCAACTGTCATCGCTGAGCGCCGTGCTCCTATCGGTACCAACCGGTGCCATCGGCGTGCTGCTGGCAGCGCGAAGGCCAAGCAACCCTGCCGGATGGCTGCTCGGCGCCTTCGGGGTGCTCTACGCCCTTGGCGGTTTGGGGTCCGACTACGGCTTTCACTGGCTCTACGGCCAGGACCTATCGCGGAGCCTCGTCGCGCCGATGATGCTCCTGGGGGCGGCGACCAGCCAACTGGGCTTCCCGCTCCTGGCCACCGTCCTGTTGGTCTTCCCAGACGGTCACCTGCTGTCGCGGCGGTGGCGTCTCGCAATCTGGCTGAACGCGCTTCTCGCGGCTCTCGCCAGCGTGGTAGCGCTCCTCGACCCGAACGTCGTCGGTGACGGACACCGCCAGCTCCCCAACCCGATCGGCCTAGCCGGCGCGCATTCGGCGTTGATGGCGATCAGCAACACCGTCGGCGGAGGGGGCACGTTGGTTCTGACTGCAGTCGGACTGATTTCGCTGGGCATCCGCTACCGGCGCGCAGATGCCGACACGCGTCAGCAGGCCAAGTGGCTCGGAGCCGGGATGGTGGTCGTTGTTGCGGCGGTCGTGGTGGGACTGATCACCTCGCCGACGTCGACGTGGACGACACCGATCCCGATCGCTGCCGAGACCATCGGATTCACCGCCTT
>JALYZN010000003.1 GCA_030948845.1 Candidatus Dormiibacterota bacterium | reverse complement strand
CCCCCGCGGTGCCGGCGCCGGTTGCCGCCCGCGGTCCCTGCCGGCTCACCGTCGCGCTGCCGCCCGCGAGGGCCGTCGTTGATGCGCGGAAGCGGGGGCTGGGCAACGGCGAGCAGGTCGCCGAGCGTCCCCCAGCCGAACTTCTCGCGACCCAGCCGGTAGAGCTCGATGAAGCATGTGGCCGTCGCCTCGGCATCGGCGAGCGCGTGGTGGGGGCGGCGGTGGTGCACCCCGAGCTCCTTGCACATCCGCTCCAGGCCGATGGTGTCGCGCAGGTTCCAGATGACCCCGGCCATGCGGCTGGTGTCGATGTTGTCGGCGTCAATCGCGGTCTCCATGGTGCTCGCGATCAGCCGGGTGTCGAAGGCGTCGGCGCTGTGCTCGACCAGCACGGCTCCCTTGCAGAAACGCCGGAACCGGGCCAGCACGAGCTCCACGGGAGGGGCGCCGCCGAGGCTCTCCGTCCCGATGCCGTGAATGCGCTTGGCGTATGGGTTGATGCGGTCGGTGCTGTGCACCAACGTCTCGAAGGACATGACGTGGCGGTCCAGCGTGAAGGCGACGGCGCCGAGCTCGACCAGGCGATGGGGCGACTGCCCAGTTGTCTCGCAGTCGAGCGCCACGAAGCGCAGCTGCTCCACGGGCGTGTCAGGCTCCGGCCGTTGGGGTGGCCTGTCCAGGTCGGCGTCGGCGTCATCGATGGTCGCGAACGGCTCACCGGCGGCTGAAGGGCCGAGCCGGGGGACGAAGCTGCTGCCCACCGGAACGGCGCCGCGGCGGCGGCCGTACCGGGGACGCTGCCGGCTGCCCGAGGACCGCGTCGCTTCCGTGACGTCCTTGTCGTGGCCGTCCGAGGACTGCGGAACCGTTCCGGCAGTCGTCATGCCGGTGTCGTGAACATCGGCGTGATCTTAAGGGAGCGACGTGGTGAGCGGCCGTGGTGTCAACCGGCTTCCATATACTGGCGCGGTCGATTTCGGCCCCGGAGCAGGACGCTCGCCGCCGGCGCGCCGCCGCCCCTTTTCGCCAGGAAGGCCTTCGATGCACCTCGTTGCCGCCGGGCTCAGCTTCCGGAGCGCACCCATCTCGGTGCGTGAGCGCGCGGTCGTCCCGCCCAGCGAGGCCAACCGCCTCCTTCGCTACCTGGTCGGTCACTGTGGGCTGCGTGGAGCGGCGGTGCTGTCCACCTGCAATCGCACTGAGTTCTACGTCAGCTGTCCCACGGACGCCCTCGCCGACGAGGTCCGTCCACGCCTGGCCATGTATCTCGATCCCGTCGATGACAGCGACGTCGGCGACCATCTCTTCGAGCTTCGCGGCGCCGATGCAATCCGGCATATGCTCCGCGTCGCAGGTGGCCTCGAAAGCATGGTGGTGGGGGAGGCGCAGGTCCTGGGCCAATTCCGTGATGCGCACCAGCTCGCCCGCGACGCGGGCACGCTCGATGCCCGGCTCGACTATGTGCTGCGCAGGGCAGTGTCGGCGGGCAAGCGGGTGCGCACGAAGACGACGATCGGGCGGCGCTCCGGCTCCATCGCGCACGCCGCCGTGCAGGTCGCGCGGGAGTTGGCCGGTGACCTGCACGGACGGGGAGTGCTGGTGCTCGGCGCCGGCACCATGAGCGCGCTGGCGGCGGCCCGAATGCACGACGCGGGTGCGCGGGTGATGATCGCCTCGCGGGGAGGCGACTCCGCGCTCGCCCTCGCGTCCAGGCTCACCGGCGATGCGCTGGCCATCAACGATCCGATCGCAAAGGCCGCGGAGATCGAGGTGGTGATCTGCTGCACGGACAGCTCGGCTCCCGTGCTCAGCGCGGGCGACGTGGCCGCCATGCAGGAGCGGCGCGGGCACCGGCCGCTCACCGTCATCGACATCGCCGTCCCGCGCGACGTCGAGGCCGGGGCTGGCGACGTGGCCGGGGTCACCCTGATCGATGTCGACGCCCTCGGCGATCGCATCGCCAGCGGGGGTTCCCCGCAGCGCAGCGCCCTCGCGGAGGCCACCGCGATCATCGAGGCCGAGGTGGCGCGAGCCATCGCCGTCGTGGCCGAGCGCGACACCGCCGGCCCGACGATCGGCGCCCTGGTGCGGCAGGCGGAGGCGATCCGCCGCCAAGAGGTCGAGCGGACGCTGGCACGCATGCCAGACGTCGACGCCGCCACCGCGGACAAGGTGCAACAGCTCACCCGCGGCATCGTCAGCAAGCTGCTCCACGCGCCCATCAGTCACCTGCGCGAGTTCGCCGACGACCCCGGGGTGGCGCTGACGCTGCGCGACGCGTTCGAGCTCGACACCCCGGACCTCGTTGACGGCGAGAGCGCCGCGAGCGACGCCGCCGCCTCGTGACGGCGGCGATCCAGCCCGCGGTTCTACGCCTGGCGACTCGCGGGAGCGCCCTGGCCAGGGC
>JALYZN010000110.1 GCA_030948845.1 Candidatus Dormiibacterota bacterium | reverse complement strand
ACTCGCAGACGCGGCCGCCGTTGTCGTGGCCTGGGCGGTGGAGCCGATGTAGGGGGTGATCGTGTAGCCGGTGATCGGGCTGCCGCCGTTGCTCGACGGGGCGCTCCAGCTGACCAGCGCCTGGCTGCTGGCGGGACTCGCGGTCACGCTCTGCGGCGCCGACGGCGGACTGGCACTCGCCGATGCAGCCTCGATGCCCAAGATGGGAACGAGTATTGCGAGCACCGCTCCACAAGTCAGCAGACTTCTGGCCGCCGACCGCAGGCGGACTCCTTCCCACCGGTGGGGAGGACTCAGAGTCAAGTTGCCGCGGGCGGACACCCCGGGTCCGTCTTCACGCCGCGATGTGCCGCAGTGCCCTCGCCGCCAGTGCCTCGGCCACGGAGCAAGGGGCGGTAATGTTCAGGATCCGGCCTCCGCTCAGGGAGACGTCGAGCATCGAGCGTCCCAAGATTCCGCAATACGCTCGATGGCCGCTCAGCACAAGGCGCTGGCGCCTGTGCATGTACCGCACTTGGGTTCCGATCCTCTGTGTCTCGACCGCGATCGTGATCGTTTGGCGCTGACCCTTGAGCTTGAAGACGCAGGTCGGGCCGAGCGGTGCCTCGGTCGTCCCCGCGATCGGCGCTCCGATGATCGCCTGCGCTGCGGCGGCGCTGACGAACACGCATGGGTTCGGCCCCTTGGGTACCAGCGCTGCGACCGTGCCCCCGGTCGATCCAGAGGTTTGCTGGACGCCTCGGCCGGGCGTTGTTTCGTGCGCCTGAGATGACCGAACGTTGGCTGTGGAGCTCCGGTGGGCGTGTACGCCGTTCTTGTGGTGGCTCGTCGAGCCTGCGACGCTCGTGCTCGATCCGCTTTGCTGGGCCGCCCCGCCCGCTTGCTGCTGGGTCGCGCTGGCCTGCGTTGACGACCTGGTGAGACTGCCGGACGCGGAGCCTCCGCATCCGCCAGCCAGGAGTCCGCCGCTTCCGAGTGCGATGGCGCTGAGGATTGTCGCGGTCCGAATGGGGCATCGCCGAAGCGACGCAAAATGACGTGTGTAATCAGGGTTTGAAGAGGACATCGATCCAATAGTTAGTGGCTTTGTACGTGCTGTTGGGGAAAGTGCTGCTCGCGCCGTACGCGTAGACGCCATTGGGACTGGTGCTGCTCGCGACGGCGTGTAACGGCGGGTTGTCGACTGCCGAGCCGAAGCCGTTGGGAGTGGAGGAGTAGTGGCCGTTCGGGGCGAGATAGCCCGCGACGTAAGTGGTGTTCGCACTGATCGCCACGGGGCTCGAGAAGTACGCGTACTGCCAGCCCGACGCAGTCTCGTTCGTGAAGGTGACGGAGGCGAGTACCGTCCCGCCGGCGGTCCAGAGGCTGCCGATGTGGGTGCCGGTGTTAGCGGCGGCTTTGTAGAAACGCAAGCCCGTGATCGAGCCGGCAGTATCGGCTGTGAACTTGACCCCAAGCTCGACGGGCGATGTGTCGCCCGAGTCGGTGTTCACCGGCGGCCCCGAGAAGTCGAGAATGGTGTCGAGCGGAGTGATGGCCCCAGACGGCGAGGACTCCGGGCCGGTCCCGGCGCCGCTGGTTGCCTTGACGGTGAACGTGTAGGCGGTGCCGTTTGTCAGCCCGGTGACGTTGGTCGAGGTGGTCGAGCCTCCAACGGTGGTGGTGGCCTGGGCGGTCGGCCCGATATAGGGGGTGATCGTGTATCCGGTGATGGGGCTGCCGCCGTCGCTGCCCGGTGCGCTCCAGCTCACGCGCGCCTGGCTCGTAGCGGGACTCGCGGTCACGCTCTGCGGCGCGCCCGGAGTACTCGCGCCGGTCGGGGTGACGGCGCCCGACGGCGCAGACGCCGGACCGGTGCCGGCCGAGTTCGACGCGGTCACGGTGAACGTGTAGCTGGTGCCCGGGGTGAGCCCGGTGACGGTGGTGCTGGTGGCCGGTGCGGGCACCGTCACCGGCGTCTGAGCGGTGGGGCCGACATACGGGGTGACCGTGTAGCTGCTCGGCGCCCCGCCGGTGCTCGGCGCCGCCCACGACACCGACGCATTGCCCGACCCGGCCGTAGCTGCGACGCCCGTCACCTGGCCCGGAGGGGACGGCGGCGCGACAATCACATCGACCCAGTAGTTGGTGGCGGCGTAGCTGTTCGTCGGGAAAGTCCTGGTCCCCGTGTAGGCGTAGACGCCGTTGGCGCTGGTGCTGTTGGCCAGCGCGTGCAGGGGCGGGTTGTCGACAGCCGACCCGAAGGCGCTCATCGTCGATGAGTAGTGACCGTTCGGGGCGAAATAGCCCGCCACGTACGTGGTCCCTGGATTGATCCCGACCGGGCTCGAGAAGTACACGTACTGCCAGCCTGAGCTGCTCTCACCTGCGAAGGTGGCCGAGGCGAGCAGCGTCCCGCCGGCGGTCCACAGGCTCCCGATATGGGACCCGGTATTGGCCGCCGCCTTGTAGAAACGGATCCCGGTGACCGAACCGCCCGTGTCCGACGTGAACTTGACGCCCAGCTCGACCGGGTTCGTGTCTCCGCTGTCAACCTTCGTCGGCGCGCCCGAGAAGTCGAAGATGGTGCTCTCGGGGGTCACCGCGGGGGACGCGCTCGACTCGGGGCCGGTGCCGGAGCTGTTGGTGGCTTTGACGGTGAACGTGTAGCTGGTGCCGTTGCTCAGCCCGGTCACGGTGGCCGAACTCGCAGACGCGGCCGCCGTTGTCGTGGCCTGGGC
>JALYZN010000106.1 GCA_030948845.1 Candidatus Dormiibacterota bacterium | reverse complement strand
ACCATCAGCCGTTTGGCGATGCCGATGTTGACGTCGATGAAGCCGCGCCGGTCGAGCACCACGAACCGCGGGAAGTGCACCAATGGTTGCTCGCAGACCGCCGTCATCAACGGCGCCAGCTCGGCGGCGATGCGGTCGCACTGCGCCGCGACGTTCTCCGCTGACTCGGTGGCGGACTCGGCGGGGCCGGACCCAGCCCTGTCGTAGGCGGTGCACCGGACGGCCTCCCAGTCGACCAGCCCCGGCTCGCCACCGTGACGGGGCCGCAGCAGTGCACGAGCCGAGATCACCGCTCCGGCACCCATGGCCCCGGCGGCGAGCACATCACGATGTGGCCCCAGCCGTGGCGGATCATGTGCGGGAGGGCGAGCTGCGCGCACATGAACGCGCCCCGCACGTTCACCTCCCACATCAGGTCGTAGCGCTTCAGCGGGGTCTCGAGGAACGGCTTCCACCAGAGCGCGCCGGCGTTGTTGACCAGGATGTCGAGGCGCCCGAACTCGTCGACGGTGCGCTGCACCATCGCCGCAACCTCATCCTCCTTGCGGACGTCGAGGTGCACCGCGATGGCTCTGCCGCCGGCGGCCGCGACCTCCTCGGCGACGCTGTGAATGCTGCCCGGCAGCTTTTCGGTGGCGTGCTCGGACTTGCCGGTGATCGCCACGGCAGCGCCCTCGGCGGCCAGCCGCAGCGCCATGGCCCTGCCGATGCCCCGGGAGGACCCAGTGACGATGGCGACGCGGCCCTCGAGCGGGGCGGTGGGGCTCACGGCCGGGGAGCATCGCAGAACCGCGCTGCTCGTGACCGGTGCCGACCGGGGCTTGTCGGGCCTCTGCCTCATTTGCTTTCGCCGGCCTCGTGGCCAGCGGCCTGGCGGTGCTCGGCGTCGCCCTCGTGCGTCGCCGCCGCGGCCGTCGCGGGAGCCCCATCCCAGCCGTCTGAACGAAACCGGGGCCGGCACCGCGCCGGCCCCGGGCTGCCCTTCGCTGGCGCTCGCCGAGGTAGGCTGCTAGCACTCCGATACCGAGAGTGCTAATATTGTGGCTCCCAACCGAACAGGTTCTCAGTGTGCTTGAACCCGTCCACATGAGGCGGGAGGAGGAGTTTGATGGCCAAGCAGTTGCTCTTCGACGCGGAAGCCCGCGACGAGATGCGCAAGGGCGTTGACCGTGTCGCCAACGCCGTCAAGATCACGATCGGCCCGAAAGGCCGCAACGTTGTCCTCGACAAGAAGTTCGGTTCCCCGACGATCACCAACGACGGCGTCACCATCGCCAAGGAGATTGAGCTCGAGGAGCCCTTCCAGAACATGGGCGCGCAGCTGGTCAAGGAGGTCGCGTCCAAGACCAACGACATAGCCGGTGACGGCACCACCACCGCCACCGTCCTCGCCCAGGCGCTGATCAATGCCGGCCTCCAGAACGTGGCCGCAGGCGCCAACCCGATCCAGCTGAAGAAGGGCATCGAGCTCGCGGTCGAGGCCGTGGTGGCCGCGATCAAGGAGCAGTCGGTGCCGATCAGCGAGCGCGAGAAGATCGCCCAGGTGGCCGCCATCTCGGCCGCTGATCCCGCCATCGGCGAGATCGTCGCCGACGCGATGGAGAAGGTCGGCAAGGACGGCGTCATCACCGTCGAGGAGAGCAAGGGCCTGGAGACCGAGCTCGAGCTCGTCGAGGGCATGCAGTTCGACAAGGGCTACATCTCGCCGTACCTGGTCACCAATGCGCAGCGCATGGAGGCTGTCCTCGAGGATCCCTACATCCTCATCACCGACAAGAAGATCTCGGCGATCGCGGACCTGCTGCCGATCCTCGAGAAGGTTGTGCAGAGTGGCAAGCCACTGCTGGTGATCGCCGAGGACCTCGAGGGCGAGGCGCTTGCCACCATCATCGTCAACAAGCTGCGCGGCACCTTCAACGCGGTTGCCGTCAAGGCACCGGGCTTCGGCGACCGCCGCAAGGCCATGCTGCAGGACATCGCCATCCTCACCGGCGCGCAGGTGATCAGCGAGGAGGTCGGCCTCAAGCTCGATTCCACCCAGCTCACCTCACTGGGCCGCGCCCGCCGCGTCACCGTCACCAAGGACGACACCACGATCGTCGAGGGAGCCGGCTCGCAGGACGCCATCAAGGGTCGCATCGAGCAGATCAAGGCGGAGATCGAGAAGAGCACCTCGGACTGGGACAAGGAGAAGCTCCAGGAGCGTCTCGCCAAGCTCGCCGGTGGTGTCGCCGTGATCAAGGTCGGTGCCGCCACGGAGACCGAGCTCAAGGAGAAGAAGCACCGCATGGAGGACGCTGTGTCCGCCACACGCGCGGCAGTCGAGGAGGGCATTGTGCCCGGCGGTGGCGTAGTGCTAGTCAACTGCGTTTCGGCTCTCGACGGCGTCAAGGCCGAGGGCGACGTCAAGACGGGCGTCAACATCCTCCGCCGCGCACTCGAGGAGCCACTTCGCCAGATCGCCGACAACGCCGGCGAGGAGGGTTCGGTGGTCGTCGAGAAGGTGAAGAACCTGCCCAAGGGACAGGGGTACAACGCCGCCACCGGAGAGTACGTCGACATGGTCGCGGCGGGGATCATCGACCCCACCAAGGTGACCCGTTCGGCGCTGCAGAACGCGGCTTCCATAGCGGCCCTGCTGCTCACCACCGAGGCACTGATCACCGACATCCCGGAGAAGAAGGGTGCGGCCGCGCCGCCGATGCCGGACTACTAGATCGACCCTGGATCACTGATCCAAGACGGCCGGGACACAAGGTCCCGGCCGTTCTTGTTTCCGGGGGCGCCCAGATCCTCGGGTATGCGCGAACGTCCCGCTCTGTACAGTGAGGCGTGATGCAGCAGACGTCTCCGCCTTCCGGTCCACCCGAGAGCACCGCAGCGACGGCTGCTCCCGGGAACGAAACCTCGGCTCGTCAGCCGGTCGCATCGCGCATCTCCAACCTGGCCAGGCTGGTCATCGCCGCAGTGGTTCTCGGCGCCGTGGTCCTCACCGTGTTCTGTGCTCAGAACACTGGCGCTACCTCGGTCAAATTCCTGGTCTGGTCGTGGCCAGGCGCCCCGCTCTTCGTTGTGATCCTCGCCTCCGTGGCGCTCGGCATCGCCATCGGCGGGCTGTTCGTCTGGCTACGCTTGGTGCGCTACTCGGTGGAGCACCGCATCCCGGGGCGTCGCCAGCCGCGCAGCTAGCCGGTCAGCCAGCGCAGCCGGTGGCGCGGTAGGAGCCCTTCCCCAAC
This sequence comes from Candidatus Dormiibacterota bacterium, assembly GCA_030948845.1. Taxonomy (GTDB): domain Bacteria; phylum Chloroflexota; class Dormibacteria; order Aeolococcales; family Aeolococcaceae; genus Aeolococcus. The sequence goes on along the minus strand of JALYZN010000106.1, from coordinate 7,844 downwards.
AAGGCATCGGGGCGGCCTTTCACGGTGATGTCGGCGGCACGCTGCGGTAGCGGGCAGCCACTGGCCAAGACGATGAAGACGCTGCGGGCACCGGCCTGGACGTAGCCCTGACATGTTCGCGCGTCGCACGAGTACGGCTCCCACGTGCCGTGCAGGGTGGCCGTGCCGTCCGCGGCGACCGACTCGATGGGGGAGGCGAGCAGCCCGCGGATGCCCACCACCGCGGCGACAACCACCGCCGCCAGGGCGACGACGAAGATCACCAGCCCGCGCCGGGCGACGCGGCGGCTGGGCCGATCCGGCGCCGCCGGTGTGGTGGCCATGTGCCGGAGTACGGTAACCAACCACCAACGTGGAGTGCCCCGCATGGATCGGACCCCGCAACAGCACTACGGCGCGCTGACCGCTGCCCAGGCGGCCGCGCTGGACGCCGCGGCCGTCGCCGCCGGCATCGACATCGCCCAGCTCATGGAGGTGGCCGGTTTCCAGGTTGCCCGGCTGGCCTGGACGATGAACGGCTCGCGACCCCGGCGCCTCCACGTTGTGGCCGGTCATGGCAACAACGGCGGGGATGGCCTGGTGGCGGCGCGTCACCTGAGCGCCTGGGGCTGCGCCGTCACCGCGACCGTGCACGGCCACCCCGCCCGGCTGGGCGGGGTGGTCGAGCGCCAGCGCCAGGCGGCTGCAGCGGCCGGCGTTGAGGTGACGGTGTCCGCCGATCCTCGCGACGCGCTGGCGCCCGCCGACGCGGCGCTGGTCATCGACGCCCTGCTCGGCACCGGCATGACCGGGCCGCCGCGCGCCGGTCACGCCGCCGTCATCGCCGGGATGCGCGGCACCATCTTGAGCGTCGACGTGCCGAGCGGCCTCAACGCCGATGACGGCACCGCAGCGGGCGCGGTGGTTCACGCCACCGCGACGTGCACGCTCACCGCCTGCAAGCGTGGCTTCTGGGTTGCGGCATCGCGGCAGTGGACCGGCACCGTTCACGTCGCCGACATCGGCATGCCCCGCACAGCGTGGCGTCGATGCGGCCTGGGCGCACCGCCGGCGGTGCGTGGCGGAGTCATCCGGCGCGTCCCGCTGCCGGCACTCGACCGAGGCTGAGCTGCGGCGCGCCGGCCGATTTCTGCCAACCTTGCCAGAAGTACGACTCGCCTGTATGCTTGCGCGCAGCGCGTGCTCACTCGCACGACAACGTCATGATCAACGTCGCAGCACACATCGCACCCGATGCGAGTGACCTCGCAGGCTTGGCCTGCGGGCATCTCGATGATCTCGTGACGTACGTCACGCATCTGAGCGGCAGCGCGGACGACGCCCTCGAGTTTGTTGCCGGCGGCCTCGCGCACGCGGCCAAGTACCCGCCCACCCGCCTGCGCGTCGACGGACGCGCCGCCCTGTACCGTGCGGTGACCCGCGCGTGCCGGCAGGGGCATCGCTTCCCACCGCGCGGGCACGGCCCTGCCCGCTTCCTGCGCCGGCCTCGGCCCGCCTTCCAGGCGCGCATGGACGGCGAGGCGGCGTCGCGGATGAACACCGTCAAGCGCGCCCTGGCGACCCTTCCGTTCGAGCGCCGCGCCGCGCTTCTGCTCCACGATCTCGCGGGCCTCGACTACCGCGAGATGTCACGCGCGTTGGAATGCTCTCCCGAGGCGGCGGGTCGTCTCCTGGCGGCGGCCCGGCGCGACTTCGGCACCATCTACAGCGAGATCGCCCTGTGAAGTGCAGCCTGCTCACCCTCAGCACATTCATCGACGGTGAGTTGGCGTCGCAGCGGGGCGCGGAGGTGGACGCCCACCTGGTCGGCTGCGCGCGCTGCAGCGCCGGCGCAGCGACCCTGCGCGAGGAGAAGACCCGCGTAGGCCAGCTCGCCCGGGTCACCGTCGATGCCGGGTCCGCGCAAATGATGCTGGAGCAGGTGGGGATCAGCATCGACTCGGTCGTCGACGCGCCGGTGATTCCTCCGCCACCGGCGGCGCCCTTTGACGAGCGACGCCCGTGGCAAGCCGGCGCCAGCAGTCCCGCGCTTCCCTGGATACCACGCCGTCCCGAACCCGTCGCGCAGGAGATGGCCATGCCAACCATGGCTCCCGACGTCCAGCCCGATCTCCCGCTCGATGGCGTGAGATCCACCCCCCCGTCGTGGGACAGAGCGCCGGTGGGGGAGCCTGCGCTCTCCCCGGAGGTGGACGTCGCCGCGATCCACCCTGACCCCTCCGGCGCGGACGCGGATCTTGCCGAGGCCGACCGGGACTGGCTGAGCGCCGCCATGCCGCCCGAGTCCTGGGAGGAGGACCTCCCGCCCTTGGCGTCGCCATCGCCCCCTGCCGGAGAGCCCGCGCCGCCCACCGTGGCGCGCACCCCGCCGGCAGGCATCGTCGAGCCGCTCGAGCCACCACCTCCACCGGTCGCCGCCGCCCCTCCACACCGTCCCGCACCACCGCGACGGGTTGCGCCTGCGGCGGGACCTGCGGCGTTGTGGACGCGGATGCGCGACGCGGTTGCGGTTCGTCTCGCCCTGGCGCGCAGCGGAGAGGCACTTGAAGACTCCATGCAGATCGTCAGCGGGGCGCCGTCGCGCCGCGGCGCGACGCTGCCCGCACCGGTCCACACTGTGACAGCCGACGTCGTCGCGGGCACCGCGGCCACGCCGCCTCAGGCTCCGCCCGCGCCGGCTGCGGAGGAGGTGGAGTTGCACGGGTTCGCCGGTCACAGCCGCAGTTCCCCGGCGATTGTCGAGCCCGAGCCGGACAGGCACGATGCTCCCGATCCCGTCGCCGACCGGCGCGCGCGACCGCGTGCGGACGTCAGCGCGGACCGCGACATCGCCGGCCTGGAGGACCCCGCCGGCTGGAACGCATTCGCCGCCTCCTCGTATCGCGACGCTGACGTTCCGGCCGACAAACCCACACCGCGTGCGCCGCGACCACTGGGCCGGCACAGCCGCGCGGTCGCACGCGAGCAGGTGCCACTTTCCACCAGGATCACGCGCGCCATCGCCGCCGTCGCGGCGCTGGCACGCGGCGGCGCCAGCACCGCGGTCGCCCGGGCGCGTCAGGGGGTCGCGGGAATCTCCGAGACGGGCCCCGACAATCGGCTGCTCGCCGGCGTCGCCGGGATCGGCCTCATCTTCGTGCTCGCGCTGCTGTTCGGGCGTGGGTCCTCCCATCCGGTCCCACCAACGGCGAACCGACCGGCCACATCGGCGGCCATCCCGCCTCGGCAGTCCACCCCCGCGCAGTCCAGTGCGGCCGCCGGCGCCAGCGGCGCATCGGCGCCGTCGCAGGTGCAGACGTTCGGCGCCGGGGACACCGGTTTCCAGGTGGTGCGGTTGCGCTACGGCGCGCAATCCGCCTACTACCGCGTGGTGTTCGACTTCGCCGGCGTGAGGGGCGCCGGGCACGGCACGCCCGAGGCAACGGTGGCGTTCAGCACCCCGGCCACAGTGCTGGTGACGTTCGCCGGCACCGTGCCGGCTGGGTCGACTGGCACGCCCACGCTCGGCAAGGTGATCTCGTCGGTGAGCCTGGTGAGCAGCAGCGGCAACAAGACCGTGTACCGCTTCACCTTGACACGCGCGGCCACAGCCACCGCGTTCTACCTGGTGTCACCGACCCGTTTCGTGCTCGACCTGCACTGATCGAGTCGTGAGTTCAGGCGGTCGCGCCGCCGTCGACGACGATGACGCTGCCGGTGACGTACGACGCCGCCTCGCTGGCCAGGAACACCGCGGCGCCGGCGATCTCGTCCGGCTCCGCGTGCCTCTTCAGGGCAGTGCCGCGAATGATCCGCTCGTGGATCTTCGGTGTCTCGATGAGCACGCGGGCGAACTCGGTGTCGACCAGGCCCGGGGCGATGGCGTTGACCCGGATCCCCGACCGGCCGAGCTCGTGCGACAGGGTGCGCGTCAGGTTGATGAGCGCGGCCTTGCTCGCGTTGTAGGCGCCGATCATCGGCTCGGGGTTGATCCCGCCGACAGAGGCCATGTTGATGATGCTGCCGCCGTGCTCGCCCATCCAGGCGTGCACCACCGCGCTGATCAACCGCAGCGGGCCCTGCACGTTGACCTCGAAGACGCGGTCGACCGCGGCGTCCTCGGCGTCGACGAGCAGGCCGAACTGCGGGTTGGTGGCCGCGTTGTTGACGAGGATGTCCAGCGCACCGAACTGGTCCATGACCGCGGCGACAATGGTGCCCGCGTCCTCGGCGTGCCCGACGTTGCCGGCGACGGGGATGGCCGTGCCGCCGGCGTCGATGATCTCCTCGACCACCTTCTCGCAGGCGTCGAGATGGCGCGCACACACCGCCACATGGGCGCCGGCGCCCGCCATCGCAACGGCGATGGCACGGCCGATGCCGCGGCTTCCCCCGGTGACAAGTGCGGTCCGTCCCCTCAGGGAGAAGCGGTCCGCGTCCGCCACCATCAGTTGAGCGAGACGGGCACGATGTTGTGGTCGCGCCGAGCCAGCATCTGGGTGAGGAAGACGGATTCGCGCCGGAGCGCCTGCAGGCACTTGCGCAGCCGTCCCGACACGGAGTCCTCCTCGAGCAGCTCCTGGCGTCGGTGGACCTCGACGTTGAGCGAGGCCGCGATCAGGTAGGAGAGCAACTCGGGATCGTCGGGCAACCCTTCGTGGTCCTCGTCCGCGCCGGTCTCGTCAGCGGCGTTGCGCAGCGCGGCGCGGTAGTCGGTGAAGGCGCGCGCGGCGCGTTGGGACAGCTCGGGGATGGCGGCCTCGTCCCCGCGTGTGTCCTCGAGATAGCGGACGCTGCCGACCAGGTACGAGCGGCTCAGCGACAAGCTCTCCACCCGGAACCGCGACGCGCCGGCTACCACCACGTTGTAGCGACCGTCGTCGAGCGCCTCGAGCTCATGAATCTGCGCCAGGGTGCCCACGGAGAAGGGAAACGCCGCCCGCCTCACCTCGAGGCCCTCGCGGATGCCGATGACGCCGAAGCTCGTGCCCTGCTCCTGGCAGTCGCGGATCATCTCGCGGTACCGTTCCTCGAAGATGTGCAGGCCCGCGGGCATGTGCGGGAAGAGCACGGTGTTGAGCGGAAACAGCGGCAGGCGCACGGACATGGCCGCCAGTGTAGCGCTGGCATCGCTGCGCCTCAGCGCGACAGCACAGGGCCGCGCGTGCCTACGCGGCTTTGCAGTTCTTGCTGTGCTTGAGGATGCGCTCGCGCTTGGGCTCGCCGGGCTTGCGCTGGTGGCGGAAGGCGATCTCAACGCTGATCTCGTTCTGGCGCATCAGTTTGTGGCAGATCGGACAGCGCTGCGAGGTGATGATGTCCTTCTGGGAGTTGACTCCCTTGGACTCCTTGATGGTGTTGGCCACAACTGGTCTCCGCGAAAAAGATGACGAACGCGGGATGAATTGTACCGCCCACCCGGCGGCATCCCGGCCTGACCAGCCGGACGCGACCCTGCGCTCTGGCGGTCAGCCGCGGCGGCTGCGGCCGAGGAGCATGAAGGCCGCGCCTCCGACCACAAGGCCGAAGAGCAACAGGCCGGCTGGGAGGCCGATCACGTAAAGCAGCGTCGGCGCGTCGGTGAGGAGCATCGAGGCGAGTCTAGCCACCGCCTCGCACCTTGGCCAAACAAGCTCAGCCATCGACTTCCTCACCCTCTGGCGAACGTGGCTCGCGAGGCTGTTACACTGCGACGTGGAATGTCACAGCGTCACTCCGACCGAGCCCTCCTCGATGCCGCCCGTGCCTGCGTGGCCGAGCGTGGGATCGCCCGAACCACGGTGGCCGATGTGGCCCGCCGCGCCGGTGCCAGCCGCATGACCGTCTATCGAAGCTTCCCGGACGCGGCCACACTGTGGTCCAGCCTGCTCACCCGCGAGGTGGGGATGATCGTCGCTGAGGCGGAGGCGGCCGCCGCAGCGCTCCCCACGGCTCGCGAGCGGCTCATCGACAGCGCCGCGCGAGCGGTGGTCGCCCTGCGCGCCGACCCCGTGTTCCGCCGCGTCGTCGAGCTCGATGGCGAGCGGCTGATGCCCTACCTGACCATTCGCCGGGGTAAGGCCCAGGAGCTCGCCATCGCCACCGTCCGCCGCCACCTCGAGGATGGCCGCCGGGACGGGTCGATCCGCGAGGTCCGGGGCACTGCGGTGGCGCGCCTCTTCGAGCTGGTGGTGCGCAGCGTGGTTGCCGCCTCGCCGGCGCTCGTCGACGACGCGGCCACACCCGCCATCGACGCCGAGCTGCGCCTCATGCTCGACGCCTGGTTGCGTCCCCCCGAGACGTCGCGATGAGCTTCGCAGGCTCGCTCAACGCGGCTCAGCGCGCGACCGACATCGCACGGATCGCCGCCGACGAGCTTGACGTTCTGGTCATCGGTGGCGGAATCACGGGGACCGGGGTGGCGCTCGACGCGGCGATGCGCGGGCTGCGCACCGGGCTGGTCGAGCGGCGTGACCTCGCCAACGGCACCAGCCGCTGGAGCTCAAAGCTCATCCACGGTGGCCTCCGCTACCTGCGCCAGGGGCAGCTCGGCATCGCCTGGGAGTCGGCGCGCGAGCGCCACATCCTCATGACCACGACGGCGCCGCACCTGGTGCACCCGTTGCCGTTCATCGCCCCTCTCAACAGCACTCTCTCGCCGCTCGCCGGCGCGCTCACCGAGGTCGGCGTGCGCGCCGGCGACGTCCTCCGCCTCGCCTCGGGAACGCGACGCCGGCAGCTGCCCGGGCCGCGTCGCATCGGCGCGCTCGAGGCGCAGCGCCTAGTCGGCGGGCTACGCACCGACGACCTTCGCGGCGCCGTTCTCTTCTGGGACGGGCAGGTCGAGGACGACGCCCGCCTGGTGATCGCCGCGGCGCGCACCGCCGCGTCGGAGGGAGCGGCCATCGCCACCCACTGCACCGCGCTCTCCAGCGCGGCCGGACGCGTCCAGGTCCGTGACGAGATCGGCGGCACCGCCTTCGAGGTGCGTGCCCGCACCGTGGTCAACGCATGCGGAGTGTGGGCCGGCACTGTCGACCACTCGGTGCGGCTGCGCCCCAGCAAGGGTGCGCACCTGGTTGTCGACGCGTGCGCCCTCCTCGAGCCTCGCGCCGCGCTGATCACCCCCGTGCTCGGGGAGAGCGCCCGCTGGGTGGGCGCGACTCCGACCGGCGACGGCAGGGTGATCGTCGGGGTCACCGACGACGCGTTCGACGGACCCATTGACGACGAGCCCGCGGTCGAGGCGGAGGAGGAGGAGTTCCTGCTCACCACCCTCTCGCGCGCGCTGCAACGGCCCCTGACCGACGCTGATGTCCTGGGACGCTACGCCGGCTTCCGCCCGCTGCTCGACACGGGTGGCGGCTCCACCGCCGACCTCTCGCGCAGCCACTCCATCCTCGAGTCGCCGGACGGCACCATGTTGACGGTGGTTGGGGGCAAGCTCACCACGTACCGGCGCATGGCCCAGGACGCCGTCGACCGGGTCGTCGCTCGGCATGGAGGCCCGCGCAGCAGCACCGCCTCACGACCACTTATCGGGGCTGGCCCGCGCGGTGTCGCCACCGGCGTCCCCGTGCGCCTGGTGCGACGCTACGGAAGCGAGGCCGAGGCGGTGGCCCGCCTCGCCGCCCACGACCGCGCGCTTCTCGAGCCGGTGTTCGCAGGAACCTCGGTGCTCGGTGTCGAGCTGCTCTTCGGCATCCTCCACGAGGGCGCCATGGACATCGACGACCTTCTCGACCGCCGCGTCCGCCTCGGCCTGGTGCCCGCCGAGCGCCGCCGCGCCGAGGCGCTGGCCACCGACCTGTTCGGCGTCCTGGCGGCGTGACCGCGCCGGTCCCGCCGCCGCTGCGCTGGTGGGGCTGGGGCGACCGCGACACATC
>JALYZN010000024.1 GCA_030948845.1 Candidatus Dormiibacterota bacterium | reverse complement strand
TGGCGGAGGGAGAGGGATTCGAACCCCCGGGGGCTTGGCGGCCCCTGCGGTTTTCAAGAGTGATGGGCCGGTGCCATCGGATGCCGCGCCGTGTCGTCCCAAATTCAGCTTTCAGCCCCGCCGTGTCGCGAAGGGACGTCGGCTGCTGCCTGGGGCCGCGGCCAACTGGGGTACGAAATGGGGGTACGCGGTTTGGAGTACTGACGATTGGGGAGACTCGGTTCGATCCAGTAGCTCTGCTCCAAAGTGATGGAGGTCAACCTGAGTTCAGCCGACCTCTTCGACCCTCTGCCCCCGTTTGTCGCCAGCTGGTGAAATGGCGCTTAGGCAGGGCTCGCCCACGGGCTTCAGCTACGCCCTGCTGTCCTCAAGAGGTCATGAACATCTGCTTGGCTTCAGCTTGGACCAGTTCGTGCGGCGATGAGGTCCACGTAATCAGCAATACCCTGGAAAACCGACCTTCCGGCGCGACCAGGCATCGAGCACGACCTTCGCGGGTCGCGTGCTCCGTGATGTCGGTGACCCACCGCTGGTCACGGTCGTCGCGCTGGAACTGCCGGTCCCTATCGGCGAGGCCTCGCGGCAAGGGACCCGGTGGTCCACGGGCGGCGCAGGATTCCCTTCGAGCCAGCGCGCCGCCGACGACCAGGGATCGCTGGCGGGGCCCTTACGGATTCACCGACCGGAACCGCGCGTCGCACCTGGCAGCGTGCTCAGCCAGATGGTTCGCGACAGCGGAAGGAAGAGAAGCGATCCAACCGTCGCTAGCAGGAGGGCGAGGGAAAAGGTACTGCTCCGCACCAGGTTCACGAGAAACATGGTGCCGAAAAAGCAGAGCTGCCGCGACGCCGCAGCCGGCGATTATCATGCTGGCAGTTGCACGCACATCGACGTCCGGGCGCTCGGGTACTCACTGTGCACGCCCGGGAGCCCGTCCACCCTGAGCAGCTTCAGGGGGCGAGGCCAAGAACGATACGAAGGGCGTCGTCCACCGCGCGAAGCGTAGCGTCGGTCACAGGTCCGAGGATCTCAAGGCCGCCCTCGCTGAGCTCGCTCGCCGAGACAACCGAGATAAAGTCCAACATCGCGGCGCCTTCCAGCGGATCAGCGTCGCTCAGTGGCACGATGCCGGCAAGCGGCGGCATCCGAATCTCCGTCACCCGCGCATAGATGATCGACGTCATCTGGTTGTTCCGGGCGTCCGAAGAAACAACTAATCCGAGTGTGGGATCCCCACCGACTCTCGCGCGGAACATAACTCCCCTCGAAAGCGGGGGGTTTGCAGCCATGCCCTTACTGAACAGTTGTTAGCGCGCGGCTGCCCGTCTCGCTCGCGAACGCTCGCGTAGCGGCACCGTGCATTGCACGGATGTCTGCCTCAGTAACGACTTCGGCGAGCAATCCGGCGGCGACGTGATACTGGCGCGCTACCTCTGCTCGCCGCACCTCGCGCAACCCGAGCCGGACAAGTCCGCGGATCAAGTCGTTCAACGACTCTAGACGCGAACGCACCAATGGGTTGGCAGCCACGTCCGACGGCAGCTCGTCGCGGAGGAGGCTGGTGACGAGTTCGCGCTCGTCGTCGTCTTGAAATACAGAGTTGAGATCAGCCACCTCCGCTGCCGTGAAGGGAACGCTCTGGCGTGGGACCCTTGGTCCCACCTCTCTCGCGGTCTCTGGCATAGTTGGCGGGCTCCTGAGGTTGGCAATGGCGCGGCACTGGGTGCCGCATCCAATGCCACACGGGATGCAGCGTACCACGCCTGAGGAACGGGGACAAGTGGCGGATGCGTGACGACAAGTTCGGTTGGCTGATGTTCGCGGGCCAGGTGCTGACCTTTGTCGTCGCCGGAAGTCTGCTAGCCGTACATTCGTTCGGTCTCACCGTCCTAGGAAACCGCCTGTCGATCGACGGGTTCACTTTCGCGCTTTTAGGGGTCATGGCACTCGCCCTGCTCCTTCCAGAGGTCGCCTCCGTCCGACTGACAAAGGAGGGGCTTGAGATCGGGCTACAGAGGAAAGGAGAGAAGGCGGTCCAGCTCGCTGAGGCCGCTGCACGGGGCAAGACCATTGCTGCGCCAGACGCCAGTGCCGTGATTGACGCGGGTTCTGACCCCGCTGCCACGCTTGAGGCCTCGCGTAGATCGCTTGGAGCAGCGGTGCGAGAACTGGCAGCAAAAAAACTTACGAATGCCACGGAGGCTTCTATCTCCGGCCTAGCAGGGGAATTGAGAAAAGCGAATGCCATAGATGCCAATACCGAGAAGGCGATCAAGACATTGGCCAGTACCATCAGCGCGGGAAAAGCGAGTGACGTCATTCCGGTCAACCTCGCTTTTGACGTGGACTACGCGACACGAATCGTTGTTGGACAGCTCAAGGGCTTAGTGGATGGCTGAGGCACCGAGCCAAGAAACGGGTTGCACGACTGCGCCGCGGTGCTCTAACGGAGGGCATTGAGAGCCGCTGCGAGCACCCGGACCGACCCAGGCGTTGACCTCCCCACCAGACCGGGTCGAGACCGATAGGCGTGAATCGCAACCGCAGTTGGGCTCGGTAACGTGATTGCTGCTACCAAGAAGGCGTGGCTCCGACGCTGGCTGTCACCGAAGTCGGCGACGGGAATGCTCCCGTCGGCATGGCTGTGTACTCGCATCGAGGGATTCCCGAACAACCAATTGATCGCGACCGCCACGGCAGATTCTCAGTCGATGTAACGAAGCGTCGCATGGTGCGGTGACGGGCGTACAACGGCCGTCTACTTACCCGGCTCGGTGGTCGCCGGTGATCAGCGCGGCGTCGGTTAGCGCGGACAAGGAGGCGGCATGCGCGGGGTAACGCGGGGAACCAGGGTCGACGTCTCGCGCGGCAGACGGTTGGGGCTCGCCGGGATGGCGCTCGGCGTCGCGCTGACGGCGACGGCTCCCGTTGCGGCGCTGGCGGCCGGGGGGGTCGGTGGTCTGATCCCGACAATCCTCGGCCCCGTCTCGATCGCCCCGACCTTCAATGCACCGATGAGCCTGGCGCCGAGTGCAAAGTGGTCCTCGCCGCCGCGCATCGGCGTCGCCGCTCCGCACGCCGCGGCGTCGCCGGCGCTGCCGAGCGGCAGCTCGGGCTCAGTGACCGTCACCGAGTCGGTGGCGCCGGTGCAGACCCTGTACAGCCGCGGTCAGGCGATCACCTACACGCTGAGCCTGAACAACACCGGCCTGCCGGTGAGCGTCAGCCTCAGCGATGTGGTGCCGGCGACGCTGATCCCGGTGCAAAGCGTGTTCACCAACAACGGGCTGAGCTGCAGCATCTGCAGCTGGGTGGGCCAGACGTTCACGGTGAGCTCGTTCACGCTCGCGCCGGGAACCGACGCGTTCACCTTCCAGGTGGTGGCGCTGGGCGTGGATCGGGCCTGCTCGACGCTCGTCGACGCCGCCCAGACCGTCCTCGGCACCGGCAACGTCAGCACCAATGTCCCGGTCAACGTCTGCGACGCCGGCCTCGGCTACGAGAGCTGGTGGTCGTACCTCAACCAGGCGCTGGGAGCGGGCGGTACGGCCTCGGTCAACGTCGCTGACGGCAACCTGGTCGCCCAGGTCACCGACTCGACGCCGGTGCAGGCCAAGGGGCGCTGGGCCTACGTGCTGCGCCGGACGTATAACAGCCAGGACACCGCCAACGGGCTGGGCAGCACCCCCCTGCTGTCAATCCCCGAGGCGGTGCCAATCGGGGCCGGCTGGCGGCTCAACCTCGTCGATGCCGACGGTGGCCTCGCCAATGGGGTTGCGGTGGACGGCATCGCCATCCCCGCAGCGGAGTCGGTCACCAGCGTCTACGCGGTGACCCTCGTCGACGCCGACGGCACCCACCACGTGTTCACCCCCAACAGCCTCAACGTCGGCGGGGCGGGGATCTCCCTACCCAGCGGCAACGCCGCCCTGGCGGCCCACGCGCTGACGGTGTCGACGGGGTACAACAGCCTCTGCGTGGACGAGACCTTCAACGAGCCGGCCGGGGTGCACCTGGCGCTGTGGCGCTACGTGGAGGTCAACGGCACCTGCGCATCGCCGTCGGCACTCCCGGCACCGACGGTGGTGGGCTTCGGGGCGATGCGCCCGGACCGGGTCCGCTACGAGTTCGCCTTCGACGGCCACCTGCTCGACAGCATCGACGGCGCCGGCAGCGAGCTCCGCTACGCGTATGCCAGCAACCCCCTGCCCGGCACCGCGCTCGGTCACCTGGCGGTGGTGTACGAGCCACGCTCATGCGCGGCGACGGTCGCCCAGGGGACCGGCCAGGTGACGCTGAACCCGACCAACTGTCGCGCCTTCCTGTTCAGCTATCCCTCGAGCACGGAGACGGATGTCACCGACCCCGGGGGACGGACCACCAAGTACCTGCTCAACAGCAGCAACCAGCTGACCCAGGTGAGCAACGTCCAGGCGGGAACGTCGTCCACGTACCACTACGGCAGCGACGCGGCCTGCCCGACGCCGACCTCGAGCAGCGGCCAGCTCTGCGCGGCCAGCGACCTCAATGGAGCGAGCACTAAGTTCAGCTACACCACGGCGGCGGGCAGCCTGGGGCTGCAGCGGCTGGGGTCGCTGACCGATCGCAAGGGCAACACCACCACCTTCACGTACGACCACGCCGGCTCGCCGATCACCGCCGCCTGTGGCAGCACCACCGACTACACAACCGCCGACCGCTCCGGCGGGCGCCAGCGCTTCGCCTGCATCGACGCCGCCGGCAGCGTCGGCGAGGTCGAGCAGGGCACCACCGCCGACGTCTACGCGCACCGCGCCCTCAACTTCTACGACACCAACAGCTACACGAGCGTGTCGTGCATCCAGCCGAGCGGTGCCGCCGCCGACCACCACCTCTGTCGCAGCGTCGGCTACACGCTCAACGGCAAGGCGACAGCGTCGGACGTCGTGAATACGTACAACCCCGAGGGCCAGCCGCTCAGCCGGGCGAGCTGCCTGGGCGCCAGCGACCCCACCGCCTACCCGCCGGCCGCCTGCCCGAGCTCGTCGCTGAGCACCACCACCGGGTATCAGGCCGAGTACACCATGGGCGACCTCACCCAGCCGGCGCCGCTGACCGACACCGTGGCCGGCAACGGCGCGGTGACCTCGCAAGCGCGCCCGACCGGCCACGGCGGCACCCTCTACGTGGTCTCTGACAAGACCCAGTCGCTGACCCCCGACGGCAACGCCGCCGGCGGCGGCTACGCGGCGTATCGAACCACCTATCTGGTCGACAACAACGCGGCGGTGTCACCGAACGCGGTGGTGCTCTCCTCCCAGTGCCCCGGCGCCAGTAGCTGCGCGACCAACGGTGGGACAACTGTGGCCAGCGCGATCTGTCCCGGCCAGGCGAGCAACAGCGGCCTGGTGTGCGAGGTCGACGCCCCGCTCAGCAAGACCACCCGCTACGAGTACGACAGCTTCGGGCAGAAGGTGACCATGACCACCCCCGACGCGGTGGCCAACGGCGGCTCGAGCACGGTGTACACGTACTACGCGGACAGCGACGCCGACCTCTCGGTCACGGTCTCGGCTGGGGGTTGGCTCAAGGCGGTCACCGACCCCAACGGCAACTTCGTCATCGACGCCTACGACCAAGCGGGCAACCGGGTGCGGACCTGGGACCGCAACGCCACCCAGGGTCTCACCATCGCCCAATTCCCCGGCAGCGCCACCTCGCCGACCACCAGCCAGTACGCCCAGACCCTGTACGGCACCGGCACGGGAACCGCTCCGTTCGCCCATCCCTGGCGCTACGTGCGTTCGATGCGCGATCCGCTCGGCAACACTACCGCGTACGCGCCGGACAGCAACGGCAACCGCCTGACCGCCACCAAGCAGAACGGGGGCATCACCACCAAGGTCTTCGACGCCAACGACAACCTCACCTCGACGCTGACCTCGGCCCCCGGCGACGCAGCGACAACGTACGGCTACGACGCCTTCGACAACAAGACCCGGATGACCGACGGCAACGGCATGGTCACCGTCTATGCGTACGACTCGGTGAACCGCCTGACCACGACGACCTGGACACGGGGCCCCTGGCCGCAAAACCTCAGCACGGTGCCGCCGTCCTGTCGCAAGTCGACCTCCGCCGATGCACCCATCCCGTCCAACCGGATCCTCTGCAGCAACGGGATCAGCTACGACGGCGTCAACAACAAGGTGCAGACGAGCGACGGCAACGCCCAGGTGTGGAACTACACGTTCGACGGCGCCCAGCGCCAGCTGACCGTGGTCGACCCGCGCCAGCGGGCCAACAAGTTCCTCACCACCCAGACCATCTACGACGCCGACGGCAACGCGCTCCTAGTCTGCTCGCCGCGCCAGTTCATCGAGAGCACCACCGCCTGCGCGGTGCCGGCGGCGAACCCGTGCACGAGCAACTGCCCGGCCTTCTCGACGCTGCACAGGTACGACGCGCTGGACCGCCTGCTGACCGCCTCGACCTTCCGGGAGACGGCGCCGAACAACTCGACGCTGACCGAGCCGTCCACCCAGTACGGCTACGACCCCGACGGCAACCGCACCAGCGTCATCGATCCGAACACCCATACCACGACCACGGCCTTCAATCTGCTCGACCGCAAGACGAGCACGATCGTGCCCCGTGGTCCGGGCAGCCAGACGAACACGACCACGTACGGCTACGACCCCTCGGGGAATCTCACCGCGACCACCGACGGCGCCGGCCGGATCACGGTGAGCACCTACGACGCCGCCAACCGCGTCGTCGACACCATCGCCGGGGCTAGCAGCACCGACCCCACCCAGGACGGCACCCCCGACGCCGCCGGGGGCAGCAACATCCGCACTCGGGCCGTCTATGACGGCGACGGCAACCGGGTCGCGCTGTACAACCCACGCGCCTTTGCCAGCTCGGTGACCAGCCCCGACGCGTCCTTCGTCACCAACTTCCTCTATGACGTCGATGACCGCCCGGTGGGCCAGGTGGTGCCCCGCTACGACTCGAGCGCCCACAGCGACCCGCTGGCGCAGAGCCAAGACAGCGAATGCCCCACCAGCCTCAGCGCGGTGCGCATCGCGCCGTCCACCTCGGCGCCGGTGCTGGCGGTGGCGCTGCCCTCCGGGGTGGGCGCCTGCGTCAGCGGCGTCCAGTACGACCCCGTCGGCAACCGCGCCGCGCTCTTCTCGCCGGCGGCGACCGCCCAGGTGGACACCGCCAAGAAGCTGACCTACAGCTACACGGACGACAACCTGGTGGCAGTGCTGAACAGCCCCAGCCCGACCACCCCGGGCGCCCAGGTGCAGACCACGTCGTACTACGACGCCGACAAGAAGCTGGTGGAGACCGACGACCCGCTCGGCAACTCCCAGGTCACCGACTACACCGCCGACGAGTTGGTCCACGACACCGTCGACCCGCTCAACCACAAGACCATCTACAGCCCTGACGCCGACGGCAACGTCGTCGACATCACCGACCCGGCCGGGATCGTCACCCACATCGACTTCTACGTGGACAACAGCCGCGCCGAGTACATCCAGGCCGACCAGGACACCAGCGGCGACAGCTACACCGGCCAGGTCAAGAACACCACCGCGTACCTCTACGACGCCGCCGGCAACCTGGTGACCACCTACTCGCCCTCGGCGTGGGCGAAGTTCACCAACAGCACCTTCAGTGACGCCAACAACACCAGCGGCACGCCGACCGCCAACACCTACAGCTTCGACAACCTCCTGCTCACCACCACCTTGCCGGTCTCCCCCGACGGCAGCGTGCGGCGCCAGACCGCGTACACGTACGACGGCGCCGGGCTGAAGACCTCCCAGCACATCCTCGAGGTCAACGGCGCCGGGCAGCCGATCAGCGGCAAGGACGCGGGCACCCAGACCTTCGGCTACTACCCGGACGCGCGCACCCAGACCCAGGTCGGCACCGAAGGGCGCACCGTGACCACCCAGTACGACCCCGCCGGCGACCGCAGCCAGATAGGCGACAGCGGCGGCCCCACCCTGACCGGGACCTACTACCTCGACGGGCTCACCCGCACCGTCTCCGACAGCACCGTGACCAGTGAGTACGCCTACGACGGGCTGGCCCAGCCCACCGCCCGCGAGGACGTCAACGGCAGCACCCAGCCGAAGACGACCTACGCCTACAACAGCGCCGAGCTCACCAACAGCCTGCACTTCGCGCCGGCGGGCTCGAACACGATCACCCAGACGCCCAGCTACGACAAGGTGGGGCGGATGACCGGGGCGGCCACCACCGCGGGCACCGTGACGCTGAGCTACAACGCCGACAACACCGTGGCGCTCGACAAGGTGGTCAGCGGCGCCACCACCCTGCTCGACTGGACCTACCTCTACGACGCCGACAAGCGGATAACCCAGCAGCAGTTCAGCGGTACCGGCAACGGCGGCACCCCCAACCAGTCCACCCTCTGCTACGCGTACGACCTCGCCGGGCGGCTCAACACCGCCTTCAATGCCGCCGCGGGGACCGCCTGCGGCACCGCCCCGGCGGCCAACGTCAGCTGGGACCACAACGGCAACCGGCTCACCTATGGCGGCCCCCTGACCACCATCGCCGCCACCTTCACCTACAACGCCGACAACTCGATCGCCTCTGAGCAGGATGGGACGAACGCCGTCCGCACGTACCAGGAGGCCGCGTTCGGCGGGGTCAGCAACGACGGCTGCGCGACGTACGCCTACGACGGCTTCTACCGCACCATTTCGACGACGTCGAGCACCTGCGGCATGACAACGACCTCGTACACCTCCGACGCCCTGGACCGCAGCCACAGCGCGACCGCAGGGTCGGCGACCCAGACCTTCCACTACGACGGCTGGAGCACGACGACGACGCTCGCCGTTCCCAGCACCGGGACTGCCACCAGCTACGAGCTCTCCCCGGCCGGCCAGCCGCTGGGCCTTCAGCAGGGCAGCACCAATCAGCAGCTCTTCGACGACGGCCATGCCAACGTGGGCACGGTGGTGAGCACCGCCGCCAGTGTTGCCTGCACAGCGCGGTTCGACCCCTTCGGAACGGCGCTCAACCTGGCCGGCACGGTGACGCCGGGCACGCTACCCACCTCCACCTGCAACACCGGCACGTCGAGCAGCACCTCGAACACCTACTTCTATCGCAGCGCTCGCCAGGACCCGGGGACCGGCGACTACCAGCTCGGATCTCGCCTCTATGACCCGAGCAAGGACAGCTTCCTGGTCCCCGACACATCCAGCACCGGCTCGCCCACGCAGAACCCCAGCATCGGCTCCGACCCTCTCCTGCTCAACACCTACACCTACGTCAACGGCGACCCAGTGAACCTCAGCGATCCCAGCGGCCACGGCGTCGCGTGTGACACCGGCGGGAACTGCGGCAATGGATACGACGCCAACCGGTCCAATGGCGGCTGCGGTTCCAGCGGATGCCCGCCGGTGTCGCTCAAGCAAGCGCTGGCGGACTACAACCGCGCGCACCCATCCCCTCCACCCGTGACCGCGCCACCCGATGACGGCTGTCATTTCACCTTGGCGGGGATCTTCGGCTGCGTTTCGGTGAATGCGCAGGCATTTGGGAGCAGCGCCTGGAGTGCGACGAAGGCCGCTTGGAACGGCGCTGTGCCTGGAATACAGTGCACCCTCGGCATCGTGACGGGGTGTGAGCAAGTGGGCCAGGGACTGCTCAACGCCGCCGAGCATCCAGAGGACACGCTGAGGTCACTTGCCGACTGGAATGATCTGAGCAACGGACACATCTCCGCTTGGCTGGGTCACTTTGCACCCGCGATCGCCGCGGCCATCGCTACCAAGGGCGCCTCTGCTCTTGCCGACGCAGGCGCCACAGGTACGGCAGCCAGCGATCCTGCCCTGTGGTACCAGATCGCCGGGAAGACAGATGCGATGCATGCTTTCCCGTCAGACATTGACCCGTATGTCCTAGGAGACGGCTCGCGCGATGCGGTCACCTCAGGCAACCCGTTCTACCAGCAGTTCTCCCTTCCGGGTCAGATGGTGGTGAAGGGCCAAACGTATGCCGGCAGGTTCGAGATCGGGGGGTCGTACATCGCCAACGGCTCGGATTCGCTCTGGTGGATCACTCACCGCTTCTTCAACCCGGCGAGGTGAGGAGAAATGACTCTTTCGCTCACAGAGTATGGGTTCCGGCACTCCTTCGATTGCCACGAGGTGGTGCCACCTGCCGAAGCAAACCTGGTTCGCATTCCACCGGAATCCAGCGCTGAAGAGGGTTCGAGGCTGGTAATCGGGGTGACGCCAGAACACGGAAGCGCTTGGTTAGGTGCATTTAGGCGAGGGTTTGATGAATACCTTGAGGCGCTTCTGGAGTGCCCGGATTCCAATTCGCTATGCGTGGTCGCAGGAGGTACTGCGTACACAGTGACTGCTGATGACCCCAGCCAGTGGCGGGAACTGCGTGTGATCCCGACAGTTAGCGCCATGGGCTATGGAAGCCGTGGCCTCCTGTTCCTCGCGTCGTTCAATGTGGTGGCGGCATTCGACTCGGCGATGCGTGAGGCGTGGAGGGCGGATCTGGAGAGCGACGGCATTGAGTTCACAGGCGTTGACGAGCGGAGCTTGGCGGTCCGTGCATACATGCCTAGCTTTGGTGATTGGATCCCAAGAAGCGTCTCTCTTACTGATGGCACGGCCTCTGAAGCCAGATGACAGTGCGACGACGATTGCTCGCCCTTCTCCGCTTGATCGTCGTGCTCTCGGCCACCGCGGCGTCCGCAGCAATCGTGCCCGCCGCCCGCCACCAGCGGCCGCCTGCAGCTCCTCTGTCGCGGCGAGGTGCTGGCCCTGCAGCCCCCGGGGGCGCCCCTCCAGCGGCTACGAGACGATGCTGAGGTGAGCCCGCTCCGCTCCCGCTGGCGACTTCCGGCACCCCTCCTCGCGCTGGTCTCCGTGCTCGCCGCCGGCCTCTTCTCGGCGGCCACGGCGTCCGCCTCAGTGGTGACCCACGCAGCCTCGGCACCGGCGACCTGCAGCTCCTCTCTCGCCGCTGTGGTGGTGGTTCGGGAGCCCGAAAACCGCGTTAAGGGGTTATTGGCTGCCGGTCCCCCGCGCACCGGGTCCTCGACGCATGTTTTGCCAAACAGCGTCAGGGGTTTCGACCTATTTCTACGGTTGTTCGCGTCCGGCGTCACCGTGTACGTCAACGGCGACCCGGTCAACCTCAGCGACCCGACTGGACATCACCCGGCGTATGACAGCAACTACCGCGGCGAGCAGGCACAGGAGCAGGCGGACTCCGGTGCTGCCCTTGGCTACTACCGGTCGGCGAACGCCAATGCCAATGCCGCGGCGAAGGCAGGTCCCGCCGTTCGCGGCCACGCCGCCTACGTGCTGGACCTCCTGGAGGCATGGGCGGCAGACGCATATGGAGCACGGATAGAGGCTCTTATGGCTAGGGGGGAATCCTCACTGCCCTACGGCGCCGCACCGTGGGGGACCAACCCGAGCTGCTACGAAGATCCCCATGGTGTGGTGTGTCCAGCTGCTTTCGGCGACTACCAGTATTCGGGCGCACCAACCGGGTTCAACAAATGGCTGACGGATAAGGGATCTACATTGCGGCACCGCCATTACTGGCGCTCGCGTGCCTGGTGGCCTGCCCGACGATCACCGTGGCGGGGCTGGGAGCAGCGGCGGTCGGTTCCGGGGCAGGCGCGGACGGGCGCACCCAAATCGATCTGGCACTAGGCCTTACTAAATCGGAGACAACTGGCGCTCAGCTGCTTCGGCCATTCGCCGACCGGCTCGGGGCCAGCTCCTGGACGGACTCCCCATATGCATCCATATGGGAACGAGTCAAACTCGAGAGCGGCACAAGTGCCGCGAACCAGGCGATCATCGACGAAGCGGTGTCCAGCGGTGCCAACATCAATTTCAATTTGGCCGACTGGAAGCGGGTAGGACAGGATATACGATGGACGAACTGCGATACATCTTGAACAACCCGGCTGCACTCCGTGTGACGACGTTTCGTGGAGGGTGATCGCCAGTGCTCAAGCCGCGCGCCTTCTGGGAGCAACTCGTAGCCGACCCGCCCCGCGCGCTAATGCTCATTGTCATGGACTCCTGGAAGCGAATCGGGGACGCCATCGGGATGAGAGAGCTTCTTCTCGCGTGCGGGACATTCGACACGCTGTGCCGCATCGCCACGGAGGACGCGGCAACGCGAACCCAGCTTAGTATGAGTGTCTACGCAGCCACATGGAAGGAGGAAACGCAAAAGAGCCGGGCCGTTCACTTCATCGAAAGATGGCAGCCTCTTGTGCTTTCAGCGGGATCGGATGTCATCCCGGTCGGGCTCTGGTGGACGACGCTTGAGGTTGATGCGCAGGTGGGTCCGCGTGAGCTGTTTGGTGTCGTCCTGACAACGGTCGAAGGCCACATACGAACCCTCCCGCTGGCGGAACGGTTCACGCCAATCGGGGTGAGTTGGGAGGCGATGATGGGGAGTTGAAGCCGCAGATGCGCAGCATCGATCCATTCCGTTCACGCAGTTGGCAGAGGAAGTGAGGCGGCTGGCTCGGGTTGCACGACTGCGTGCGGCTGCGGCCCATTCACAGCCTCGACGATGGTGACGATGAGAATCATGCTCATCATCGCCACGAGGACAGCGATCACCACGTGCCGCCAACGTGGCCGTCCACGCAGCACGAGCCAGGCGATGATGCCAACGGGCCACGCGAAGGTCAGAGCGAGCATCCAAACGATCCGCGTGTCGCCCGTCAGGTCAGGAGCGCGCAGGACGTCGATGATGCCGTAGACCCACGGGATCACGGTGACCGCCAAGGCGATTAACACGAGATTGGGGAGGATGTCGGAGTAGCTCAGGACCCTGCAATAGTGCGACTCAGCCTCACCCGGCGCAATCGGACGCGAGCTTCTGCGTCGGCGCTTGCAGACCGCCGTGGAGTGCTTGCCTGCCAGTACGGCCCGCGCTGGGGTCCTCTGCATGGACGAGACAAACACACGCGCGCGCTTGGAGAGTCCCCATGGGTGTCGCTCGCCGAGCGTCTCCGTTGTCGCTGCAGTTGTCTCGACCCACCTGTGTCGCAGGGCGCGAGGGTCGCTGGTTCGTAGCGATCGGACCTCAAGGGGCCATCCTGGGGCCGCGGACGCTGTGCTCTTGCTGTGCGAGTGGCTCGTCGAGACACGGTCCAGTGAGGTGGCGTTGGTGGCCGTAGCCATAGCTGGGCGGCGCATGCCTCCGGTGCCTCTCACGCTTGCGTTGAGCGGCATCCTCTGCGGCGTCGAGACCACGGAGGACGTCTCCGGCCTCGGCGCGTTTGCCCAGCGCGGGCACCCGCTCGGCCCGTCGTTGATGCTGCGCATCCGACCGCCCGGCTATGTCGCTCGATGGCGGGTGGGCATCCTCCCAAAGGCGACTGCGCTCGACCTCGACGGCTGACGACCACCAGTCCCACTGCGCGCTGAACGAGGGTGGCGGCGCGGCATGACCGGCGATCGACGGCGCGGCCGATGCCGCCTGCACGCGTCGGTCGATGCGCGCGCACGCCTCGTCGTAGATAGCACGCCACCGCCATGCCGTGTCGGCGCGGCGCTGGTACCAGCCAGATTCGGCGGCCCGGTCGTCGCGGATCCTCCCGATCCGCGTCGCGAACTGGGGCAGCTGGCGGTCGATGTCGGCGATATCACGCGCGCCGCGCGACAGGTCGTTCCGCAGCCAGCCGCGCTCCTCGCGGTGGCGGCGACGTGCGAGCACCCCGTCGGTGGCCCTGAGTCGTTCGCGCGCGGCCTCCATCCCCGCCTCGAGACGGGAGCGTCGCTCAGTCAGGTGTCGGTGTCGTTCGCGCAATTCGGTAACGGTTCGTGCCGAGTCGACGAGATTGGGCTCGGCGAGATTCGGGAAGGGCTCCCGGTGTCGGAGGCTCGCCTGGGCAGCCGCCGCGGCGGCCCGCAGTGCGACGTCGTCGAGGTCCTTGGGTGGCGTAGGCGGTGGAGGCAGCGCGGCGGCAGGGAGTGGACCGGCGACGGCCTCGAACTCCCGGAGCGCAAGTCGTTGCTCGGTGCTGTCCATGAGAGCCCGTTCGATCATGGCGAGGGTTAGGCTCTCCGACTGGTTCGGAGGAATGCGCCCGTGACCGCTGGCGTCCGTCGGGTCCAGCTCGGGGGCGACGACGTAGAGACGGTTCTGGGCGCGCCCGCGCGACAGGGCGACGTAGCCCCACTCCCGGTAGATCGCCTCGTCGCCGAGCACGAAGGCGCGGTCGGCAGTCATCCCCTGGGCCTTGTGGCCGGTGAGGGCGTAGCCGTGGCTGAGGTGACCGGCGTCGAGGTACTCCGCCGGCAGTACGGTCAGCGCGCCGGACTGGTTGCCGCGATGGCCATCGAGATGCACCGCCACGGTGCGCTGCCGGTCGTCAACGCTCGTGATCGTTCCCCGGGACCCGTTGACGACACCAAGCCCGCGACGGTTGCGGGTGGTCACCACCCGGTCGCCGGCGGCGAACTCGCCGGTGGGCAGGTGCAGCGTCGGCCCGACGACCGCGCCGGCGGCAACCCGGAGCGCCCGGGCGCGCTCGTTGAGCTCGCGGACGTCGGCGCGACGCAGGGCGACCATGACGTTGTCGCCGCCGGCGGACCGCTCCGCCGCCCACCAGTCGGACACAAGGCGGGCGCGGACCGCATCACCAGACGGCCCGAGGACGACACGGCCGTGCTCGACATACGTCGCCAGAGCCTCGTGCGAGTGCCCCTCGCGGAGGAGGACGAGCGCCTGGCGCTCCCACTCCTCGCGCTGGCGGCGGTTGTCCACAAGTTCCACAGCCCCGAGGCACTCGCAGAGGCCGCGGTAGGCGCCCCCGGCATCGATCTCAGGCAGCTGACGGTCGTCGCCGACCAGCACGACCGCCGCATTGGCTATCTCGGCGGCGGCCAACACCCGGGCGAGCAGTCGCGTCCCCACCATGCCGGCCTCGTCGACGACCAGAACGCCATCGCCTTGGGGGAGCAGCTCCCCTCGATAGTCCACGAGGTCAAGGAGGAGCCGATCGATGGTCGTCGACTCGATGCCCGCGCTGGCCTGGAGCTCGGCCGCCGCCCGCCCGGACAGGGAGCACCCGATTACCGTCCGCCCGGAGCGCTCCCAGATGTGCCGGCAGGCGTTGAGCGCTGACGTCTTGCCGGTCCCCGCGTGGCCACGGACCATGACGACCACATCGCGGCTCGTGGTGAGCTGGCGCACCATCTCGCGCTGCTCGGCGGACAGTGAGGGACTCGTTCGGAGCGTCGCCTCGACGACCGCCTCCGGCACCGGCGCGGCCCGCCGCTCGATCACATACAACCCGTTTGCCAGCTGCAGGGTGACCTCGCGCTCGTCTGGGGCGATGCGGGCTCGTGCGTTGCGCTCCACACAGCCGTCGATTACCTGGCGCTCGGTGGCCAGCATGTCCGCGGTGGTGAAGCGACACTCGTCGGGAACTGACGGCACGACACGACCCGAGGCGATCCGGATGACAGCGCGTCCCTCTGTCGCTGCCGGCATTGTCCGGAGTGCAACCACCGTCGGGGTGGCGACGAAGGCGTCCGCGGCGCGCTCGACGGCGGCCGCATCGGCACTCGGACCGAGGCGCTCGCACAACGCACGGACCACATCGCGGCGGGTGAAGGTGCTCGAGTGCGCGGTGAGTCCAGTCGAGGAGGCGAGCTCGGCGTGAGCACTCGCGACCACCTTGTCCGTGAGCGGCTGTGGCGCTGCGTCCCCGCGTTCCACGGTAGCGGCGATCGCCTCGGTCGTGAGGCCGAGCGCGGCGGCCCGCGCCCGCCACTCTGGGAGCAAGCCCGCAGGCTTGACGCCGTGGTCCTTGGCGCGGCGGGTGTCGAGTGTGGCCACCTGGGCTGCCTTGGCGCTCGACTCGCCGCGCTCCGCCATCCGGGCGAGGATCTCGCCCCGTCGCCGGCTGAAGGCGCGGATCACCTCGGCGGGGATCCCCTTGACCTCTGCTGTTCCCCGGATCACCGAAGTCCACTGCACCTGCAGGCGCCGACTCAGCTGGGCGCGCAGCTCCGTCTGGTACAGATAGCCCGCGGTCTTGGCGTGCGCGTAGATGAGCCGACCGTCCAGCGCGCCCCACCGCCCCTCTCCGTCGCGGACCAGGTTGGCGACCACCACGTGGTGGTGGAGGAGAGGATCACCGGCCCGAGACGTGCGGTGCTGAAAGGCCGCGGCCACGAACCCGTCGGCGCGCACCGGCACGATCCGACCCTCGACGCGATGGCGGGTGAAGGCGGCCTCTAGTTCCAGGTATTCCAGCGCGGCCCGAACCGCCCCCTCGTGACCCAGCCTGACCTCGCGCGACACCTCCCCCTCGCCGAGCGCGAAGAGCAGCGACACGCTCTTCGGAGCCCGGAAGGTCAGGTCGTATCCGGGCACCCGCTCCTGCCCCGGCTGGGCGCGGCCGAGGGGTCTATCGCTGCGGGGGTCGTGTCCCTCCAGCAGGCGCATCAGGTCCGATCCACGCACCTCACCGCGCAGCACGAGACTCAGCGACGCGGCACCAACCCACTGTCCGGGTGCCTCTCCGGCGTGGAGGTAGTAGTCCTCAACCCCGCTGGCCACCGTCTCGAGGTAGTAAGCGGCGGCATCGTGGCCCAGCTTGCCGATGTTCAGCATGGACGCGGCGCGGACACGGAGGTGTTGGCGGCGAACACCTCATCAGGCTCGCACCCCGTGCAAGTCTGTGCCTAGTTGATGTCGATACTGGCGTGAACTATTGTGGATGAATGTGGAATAGGTGGACAACAACGTGTGGATGCCTCGACGATGCATGCGGGTCGACGAGTGAAGGTGTGCGGGAGTGAGCTACGGCTACTCGAGCCGAGCCGATCGCTCGCCGGCAAAAACGCCCGTGTGGCAACGGTCGCCCCGTCGGGCGAATGCCTGCGGCGAGTCCAGCGTGGCACGAGAGCGGCTCCCAGGCTCGGGTTGACAGGCCGCCAGCGTTCCACTGGGCGCACACTGTTGGAGCGGCAGGTATCCCACACTGAGGGACGCGGCGTGGATCCGATCGACCGTTTCAGCGACGCCGCCAAGACGGCACTCGTGCTCGCACAGGAAGAGGCGGAGCGCGCTCATCATTCCTACATCGGCACGGAGCACCTTGTCCCTCGGCGTGCTCCGCGAAGGCAAGGGAGGCGCCGCCGTCATTCTGCGAGGTCTCGGGGTCGAGATCAAGGCCGTGCGCTCCGCGATGGAGGCAATCCTCGGCCGCAACGAGCCCATCATCATCCGCCAGCTCGTGCCGACCGCTCGGGTCAAGAAGGTGATCGAGCTCAGCTTCGAGGAAGCGCGGTCGATGGGCGCCGAGGAGATGGGCACTGAGCACCTTCTGCTCGGTCTGCTCATCGAGGGCGACGGCCTCGGCGCTCACGTTCTGCAGGATCTCGGCGCCGGTCTCGACAACGTCCGCGACCAGCTCTCCCGAAGACCACCCAGTGGTGTACCGGTTCGCCCCGTTCACGACGACCAACAACTCGCGGCCGGGCTGCCTGACGACGCGGAGCTCGCGCTGTCCATCAGGTCGTCCGCCGCGCCGGGGCGTTGGCCGCCCAGCGGGCCGAGTGCTCGGCACCGAGCATCTCCTCCTGGCGCTCGCCGAGCCCGCGTCCGGCAGAGCCAGCGACATCTTGGACCGCCACGGGCTAACAGCGTCGGCGATCCACATGAGCCTCGATGACCGGACGGATCCGCGTCCGCCGTCCCAAGACTAGGACCAGCAGCCGCCAGCCTGACGGCATTTCGATCCGGCGCCGGCGGCGTCATGTCCCCCACGTGTCCATCGCCTGTCCAGGGGGTGTCCCGGCTGGCGTGAACTCGGACGGACAAGCGTGGAATGTAGCCAGCTGTCCGTATCGACGCTCTGTGCCATGGGGACCTGGGATGCTGCTGGCAACAAGTACGAGCCGCACTCACCCGTTGCTGAGGACACGCCTGCGCTGGCGACGGTCGGAAGCCGGTGCGCCGCAAGGGTGAGTCCGATTTGGGGCCCCAAACCGGGTTCTAAGGGTTAAGGGGTGTGGACCCCTCCTGCAGCAAGTCGGAGCTCACCATGACACTAGACCGAACCAGCCGCGGCGCGCTAGAGCGCCGCCTCCCCGGAACCGCACCCTCGGAGCGACCCGTCCCGATAGCGACGTTGCTCGCGCCAGCGGGCGCCGGAGGGGCGCACGGCCGCTCAGCAGCTGCGCAGCTGCGTGCCGGCCTCTGGGACTCGGCATCGGGGCGATTCAACCCCGCACGTCTCCGAGCGGCCATCGTCTCGCGCGGCTGGACAGTTGCAGAGTTCGCCGCCGCCTCTGGAGTGAGCCGGGCATGCCTCTACAACGCCCTTCGATCCTGGGCCAGCAGCGACCGGACGGCGATCAGGATCGCGACCACGCTGGCCACACGCGAGCCCCTCGCGCTACTGGCGACGGATCGATGAGAGGCAACGGTCCCCGCCGAGCAAGCGACAGACGTCGTAGCAGCGCGCCCGAAGCGGGGCTGGGCAATCTGACAGCAGCTCGGTCGCGCTCGGACGGGGCCCATCGGGGCGAGGGCCAGCAGCTGTTGCTCGGAGAAGCGCGCGGCGTCGCGTTCATTGATCACCAACCTCTCACGGACAGGCGAGGCGTGTTTCGTGAGAGTCGGCACGACGAACCAACACGGGGGATGCCAATATCCGGACACGACTGGGACTTCGCGGCGGACAACCCGTCTGCAGCCACGGTCCGTCCCAACAGAGCGGTTCGATCGCGGCCGGCGGAGGCCCCGATGCTACTGACGGTCATCCAGGTGGAGGCCGCGCTGCAATTGGGGCGCACCCGGACCTACGAGCTGCTTCGGTCTGGGGAAATACCGGTGCGACGCGTTGGTCGTCTTATTCGTGTTTCTCGGTTGGCTCTTGAAGAATGGGTCGCTCAGGGTGAGCAGTCTTCTGGTCAGCACTAGACGACGCAAGGAGCTGCGCGATTCGGTCTGCGGCATCTGCGTGTAGCGAGTGGAGGACACCCGCATACGTGTTGGCCGTTATCGCGATCGTGCTGTGCCCGAGAATGGCGGAGACAGTTTTCAGATCGACGCCACTGGCGAGTAGCAAGGTGGCGCAGCCGTGCCGCAAATCATGAAAACGGCGAACGGTGAGTCCTTTGTTCTTGAGCGTCCATTGAAAGCGATTCGTGATCGTCGTGCCGGTCAGCGGCGTTCCGATGGCGGTCGTGAACATCAGGCCTGGCACCAGCTCACTCCACGCCGCCCCGAGCTCTGCTCGCTGTTCAGCCTGCCAGTCCCGGTATGCGGCGAGCACAGGAATCAGCGGTTCGGGCAGCGCGATGATCCGCGCCGATCTACGCGTCTTCGGCGGCGCAAGGCGCCATTCGCCTTCCAAACGCTGTAATGACCCCGCGACAGTGAGCCTGCGCCGTCCAAGGTCGACATCACGCCATCGGAGGCCGAGTATCTCCGCCTGGCGAAGACCTGTCCAGAGAGCGAGGGCGACGACTGGCTCGAGTGGATGGCCACTGAACGCCGCGAGGATCGCCCGCGCCTCCTCTGGTGGCATCAGCGAGACCTCGTGATCCGTGACCTTCACAGGCTCGGCGAGCGCGGCCGCGTTGCGATGCAGTTCGCCACGCCGAATTCCAACATTCAGTGCGTGGCGCAGAACCGCGCGCATGTGGTGCACGGTGCGCGGGGCCAGCCCGGTGTCCTGCTTACGGCGCATCATCATGGTGACGTCGTGAGGGCTGAGCTTCACCAGTCTGATGCGTCCGATCTCGGGCACGATGTGCTGCTCGACCAACTCTCGATAGCGACGGAAGGTTTTGGGGGCGAGCGCGCGCTCCGCCTCTTGGAGCCATTCGTTCAGAAATGCCGCGACGGTCGGATTCCCGGCGGGAGATGAGATCCCGCGACGCTCTGCCCCCAGGGCATCCTGGAGTCTCTCGAGGACCTCTTTCCGCGTATGGCCGTAGAACGATCGGCGACGTCCTGAGCCGTCTCGGGTCGTGCCGATTACGGCCCGGGCCTCCCAGAGGCCGTTGGGCCTCTGTCGCAGGTTGCCCTCCAGATTCCCTCGTCGCTGTCTGGCCATTGCCGACGATCGTACCTCATGGGTGGGGGATAAATGGGGTACAGATGGGGTATGGAACACATTTTGCCGCTCGGGGCAGTAAGGCGGTCGGTAAGGAAAACCCATACCACTGTTGGCTACTTGGCGGAGGGAGAGGGATTCGAACCCCCGGGGGCTTGGCGGCCCCTGCGGTTTTCAAGACCGCTCCGATCAACCGCTCCGGCATCCCTCCGCGCTCGAGCAGGATATCGCGACGGCGGCGCAGCTCTAGGCGGCGGTCCCTTCGGCGACGAGGCGGTCGGCCAGGTCACCAAGCGTGCTGATGTCAGTCTTCAACAACACGACCGCGTGGCACTCGGTGCTTGCCTGGACCACGCGCTCGTCGTTCACCGGCAGTGCGGTGAGGATGACCACGGGGATCAGTCTCAGGGTCGCTGAGGACCGGACGGCGGAGCACACGTCGCGGCCGTCCTTGTGGGGCATGTTGAGGTCGGTGACGACGAGCGCCGGCGTCTCCCGCGGGAGCATCGCGATCGCCTCGACGCCATCCTCGGCGGTCACGACCTGGTGGCCGTGGCGAGAGAGCAGGAGGCGACCGAGCTCACGAATGTCCGGATCGTCGTCCGCAAGCAGCACCTTGGCCAAGCCGCACCTCTTACCGCCGAACCAACCAATGGAATCTGGCACTCCTTGTAGCAGGTCCACGGTGAAGGGCATTCGACTATTCGGCCACGACCGCGTGATCGTGAGCCGGATCATCTCCCGGGGGCAGCCAGCTGGTCGAGCTGCCCGGCGTGCTGTTCGAGGTGGCCGACGAGGAACTCGTCGATGATTTGGGAGAGGTCCATCTCGCCGAGAGTGGGGTGGAGGCCACGTGTGCTCCAGTCCTCCCCGAGCCCATCCAGGAAGGCGCGCAGGCTGGCGATGTCTCCGGCTGTTCGATGCCACAGGCGAGCCTGGTCGATGCTCCGGTCGCGTTCGATGGCGGCGATCCGCCCCGGATCGCTCTTGGTCCGCCCGAATGGAACCGGTTGAACGCCGCCCTGCTCGACCACCAGGGCCGCCTCGCCGAGCCAGTAGGGGATGAACTCGGCGACGTGGGCCCATACCTGCCCCGCCTCCCAACGCTCCCCGGTCGGCGGGTCGGGCGAAGTGAGCGCGTCGGCCGGGAAGTCACGGGCGGCATGGGCCCGCAGCCTCTCCTCTGCGGCGTCCAGCCGGCTTGTGAACTCGTGCGCCCCTGTGCTCATCGCAGAGGACGCAGCGGCGTGCCGGCGACGACGCGGTTGCGCAACGAGCCCAGCCTGTCCACCGTCAAGACCACATCGTCGCCCGGCTGCAGCCACGGGTACTCATCGGTTCCATGAACGAGCGCGAGCTCGAGGATGCAGCCAGTTCCGCATGTCCCCGAGCCGATGACGTCGCCCGGCTCTACGCGCGTCCCGCGCGAGGCGTAGCTGATCATCTCCCCGAAGCTCCAGAAGATCTCCGCCAGCGACGCCCGCGAGTACTCGCGCCCGTTGACGGTCGCTGTCATGGTCAGGTCGTAGGCGCGTCCGCTGCGCGCGTCGTCGAGCTCGTCCGGGGTCACTAGCATCGGCCCCAGCGTCGTCGCGAAGTCCTTGCCCTTCACGGGTCCCATGCTCAGCTTCATCTCGCGGCGCTGGATGTCACGCGCGCTCCAGTCGTTCATGACACAGAAGCCAGCGATGCTCTCCTCGCCCTGCTGCGGCGTCAAGTTGACGCCGCCGCACCCGATGATTGCGGCCACCTCGAGCTCGAAGTCGAGCTCGTTGCTTCCCGGTGGCACCGCCACGTCGTCGCCGTCGCCGCTGACGGCGTACGGGTTGCTGAAGTAGAAGACGGGGAGCTCGTACCAGTCCGGGTCCATCTCCAGGCCACGACGCTTGCGCGCGGTCTTGACGTGCTGCTCGAACGCGTAGAAATCGCGCACCGTCGGCGAGACAGGAATCGGCGCACGCAGGCTGACCTCCTCGAGCGACACCACCTCGGCGGGGTCGCGCCGTGCCGTCTCACCAGCGACGGCCAGAGCGTCGCCGTCGTCGCCGAGCAGGCCGAGCAGTGTCACGCCCGCAGGGAGCGCATGCACGTTGGAGTCGACGACGAGACCGACGCGGTCACCACCATGATGTCCACGTCGGAAGGTCACCCAGCGCATGCGTTCGCCTCCTCTACGCGACGGTTGTGCCGGCTGACACTACATATACTTGCCGTCTCCACGGGGAGGTGGCTGAGAGGCTGAAAGCGCCCGCCTGCTAAGCGGGTGAGGGATGTTAAGTCCCTCCGGGGGTTCGAATCCCCCCCTTCCCGCCATCTTCGCGGTCTGTGAAGAGTTCGTGCCCGTCGGGCGCCGGCGACCCGCGTTCCTCACGGCGAGTCCCGGCGCCCGCGGTTCCGCCATGCGGACGAACCCGTCCCACAGCAGAGACGCTGGATCTCAATCGCACCGTCTTTGGCGGCCGTCCCGCTCGTGGTGATCCGGAATGGGTGTCGGGCACGTAGAAGGCCCTGGAACCAATCCACCCCGGCACTTTCCCCAAGGAGACCGCATGACCCATTCCGCCGCCATCGAGCTCGTGCGTCAGGGAGCACCTGGGTGGCAGGGCCGCTCAGGCGATCCCGCGCTCGTGGCAGGCGACGTTTTCAGAGCCAAGACATTGGCAAGCAATCGGCGTCATTTCATTACTGCGACAACTAGGAGCATCCAACTGTGAAGACCAAGAATCCATTCCGCGTTCCCGCGGTGGCGGCCGGCGCCCTCGCTGTGGCCCTCCTTGGGGCGGCTTGCGGCTCGGACACAGCCTCGACGACCACATCCGGCGCGCCTCAAAGTTCCGGCTCGACTCCGAGCTCGAACTCGACCACCTACACCGCCACGCTTGCCCCGGTTCCCCTCAATGGGGCCAACGGTGCCAGCGGCAAGCTGACGCTCGTGCTCAGCGGCAATCAGGCGACCATCACCGAGCAGGTGTCGGGCCTCGCCGCAACGTTCATGGGCGCCGCGTACCCGCACGTGCAGCACATTCACGGGGGCGCCATGGGGATGTGTCCAACAGCATCTGCGGACGCCAACAAGGACGGGGTCATCTCCACGACCGAGGGCGGCCCTGCCTACGGAGCTATCCAGACCACGTTGTCCGTCAGCGGCGACACCAGCCCCGCAGCCGGTACGAACATCATGATCGCGCCGAGCGGTGGAAGCCTCAACTACAGCCGGAACATCACCCTTGACGCGGCCACCATGCAGTCGCTGCAGGCAGGCACGGCGGTCATCGTCGTGCACGGCCTCGACCCGGCTCTCGCCGCACCCGCGGCCACCAGCTCGAAGAGCGAGCTCGTGCCGTCACTGCCTCTGGCCGCCACCTCGCCCGCTCTCTGCGGCACATTGACCCACAGCTAGCACGCCGCAAATATCCATTGGTCTCCCCAACCCCGGTGGGTCGCCCACCGGGGAGTGGGACATCACAAGGAACGGCCGTCATGGCAATCACCACACCCCTCGGCGCGATCCGGCTGCCGGTCACGGCTGGCGGCAGGATGCGCGCAGGTGCCGTGGGCGACGATCTGCGCAACGTCCGACGAGCCCTTCAGCTCGCGCTCGCAGCGCTATGGCTCCTTGACGCGGCGCTGCAGTTCCAGCCTTACATGTTCACCACCGGCTTCGTGACCGGGACGCTGGCACCGGCGGCGCAGGGTAACCCCTCCATCGTCGCCGGACCGATGACCTGGGTGCTTCATGTCATCGCGCAACACACAGCCGCTTTCAATGCGCTCTTCGCCACTATCCAGCTGCTCATCGGTGCGGGGTTGTTCTGGCGGCGGAGCGTCAAGGTCGCCCTTGCCGCTTCAGTAGGCTGGGCGATCGCCGTGTGGTGGTTCGGCGAGGGGCTCGGCGGAGTGCTCCTCGGAGCCAGCCCGCTCATGGGCGCACCCGGGGCAGTCCTCCTCTATGCGCTCTTCGCTCTCCTCATCTGGCCCCGACGAGAGGCTGGTTCGGTGGCCACCAGCGGAGCATTGGGCGGCACCGGAGCCCGCATCGCGTGGTCCATCCTGTGGGGCTCTCTGGCCTACCTCTTCCTGCTTCCCCCCAACCGCAATCCCGCAGGGCTTCGCGATGTCCTGGCCGGCGCCGCCGCCGGAGAACCTGGCTGGCTTGCCGCTGTCAATCATCACGTGGCCGCCACTCTGAGCGGCCATGGCACTGAGCTTTCGATCGTCCTCGCCGTGCTGTGCGATCTGATCGCCATCTCGATCTTCGTGCCCCGCCTCGCGCGGGCGGGAATCGCAGGAGCCCTCGCCGTCGCCGGCTTCATCTGGGTCGGTGAGGCGTTCGGAGGCGTTTTCACCGGCAGAGGCACGGACCCGAATTCTGGAATCCTCCTCGGCCTCCTCGCGGTCGCGTACTGGCCGCTCCACGCGGTCTCGTCGAACCAACGCTTCGGGCCGGCAAACGGCGGGCGCGCCACAGCGGAACGAGCAACCACAACTCGCGACCGCTCAGTGGGCCTTCTCGCCGCGCTGAGCCTTTTGGTGACGGGAAGCGTGGCGGCAAACGCCAGCAGCGCGGACGCACCCGGCTTCCCGGGCCACTCCATGGCGTCGGGCATGTCCATGTCAGCCGGACCATCCGGTTCAGGCGCGAATCCATCCTCCGTCGGCCCGTCCCAATCTGCTCGCATGGTGTGCGGCTCCGAGATCCGCACGGATGTCACAACGACTCTTGGTTTGTCAACACAGCCGCCAGCCACCGCGACCTGGTCCGATCACCTCTACACATGCACGTACCGCTTGTCGACCGGCCCGCTCGTCATAAGGGTCAAGGAGCTGCCCGACGTGCAAGCAGCCCACCGGTACTTCGACGGTTTGAGGCAGCGGAACGGCCCGACCCACATTGTGACCGGGCTGGCCAGCCTCGGCCTACCTGGCTACGAAACCACCACTGGAACTGTGATCTTCCTGAAGGATGACAAGACGCTCCAGGTCGACGCCACCGCACTCCCACCACAGCTTGGGCGCGATCTCGTGTCACAGACCGAGTTCGCCTACCAGATCGCGACCAACATACTTGGATGTTGGACCGGCAAGTAGCCGGCGCTCTCCAGGAATCCTTGGAAAAGGAGAGCTGGCCCTCGTCCCGCCGGTCGTAGCGCGCTCACGTCCGCGCCGCCGCGGCCACCTCGCCGGCGGTGGCGAGAGCCTGCGACAGCCGCTCCGGCGTGCTCGCAAAACAGAGCCGGAACCGCTCCGGGACCTCGAACGCGACGCCCGGCGTCACCAGCACGCGCCGCTCGGCGAGCGCGCTGACGTACGCGAGCGTGTCCGGCCAGGGGCTGCGGATCCACAGAAAGATTCCGCCCTGCGGCTCGGCGACGTCCAGCCCGGCCGCCACCGCCGCGTCGCGTCCGTGGTCGCGGAGTCGACGGTACTGGTCGACACCGATGTTCCACGAGTCCAGGTACAGCAATGCGCGCTGTGCGGTCGCCGGCGCGTTGACCATGCCGAGCGCACGCATACAGCCCTCCAGCCCGCGGTCGGTCTGTTCGCCGGCCAGCGAAGGGTGAAGAACCAGGTACCCGATCCTCTCGCCGGCCAGGCCCATGTCCTTCGAGAAGGATCGGGCCAGCACGGTGTGCTCGTAGTACGCGAATGGCTCGACGCGCCGTGCCGGCGCGTACACGAGGTTGCGGTACGCCTCGTCGGCGATCAGCAGGATGCGCCGGCCTGTGCGGCGGTTGTGGTGCTCGAGCACGTCCACGATAGCGGCCATCTCCTTGTGCTCGATGACATGGCCGCTGGGGTTGCTCGGGCTGTTGATGATCACCGCCGCGGTGCGGTCGGTGAGCGCGCGCACCAGCGCATCGATGTCGACCCGCTGGCGGGTGTCGTCGGCGCGCACGGGGGTGAACGACAGCCCAGCGGTCTCGCAGTACGGCCGGAACTCGGGGAAGTACGGGGCGATTCCTACCACCTCGTCGCCGGCATCGAGGAAAGCGCGCAGCGCCAGGCACACCGCCCCGGCGGCGCCGCCGGTCATGGCGACGCATGCGGCGGTCACACCCGGCGCGTCGACCTCCTCAGAGGCACGCTCGCGCAGCTCGGGGTAGCCGAGGTTGGGCATGTAGGCGTGACGGCCGGGGTAGGACTCGCTGCCGGCCCGGGCCAGGGCTTCGCGAACCAGCGACGGGGCGTCGAGCGGTTGACCGAGCGAGAGGTCGATCACCCGGTCGTCGCCGTGCTCGGTGCGCAGGCGCTGGCCCTCGGCGAACATGCGCCTGATCCAGCCGCCGGCCTCCACCTGCGACGCGGCCCATCCCGACAGCGGCGACTCGTTCACCGCCACGGGCTCAGGCGATCGAGTCGGTGCCGCGCATGCCGCCGGTGTGCCACGAGAACGGATACTCGCGGTCGACCAGCTGGCGCGCAACCTCGGTGCGATGGAGCGGGCGGAACGTGTCGACCATCACCGCCAGCTCGTTGGTCTCGCGAGGACGCTCGTACGATGCCTCTAACGCGCCCGGCTGGGGACCGTGCGGCACCCCGCCGACATGGTGGGTGAAGGAGCTCTGTTTGACGCCGCGGCGCGCCGCGTAGTCGCCGTCGACGTAGTAGAGCACCTCGTCGGAGTCGAGGTTGCTGTGGTGGTACGGGAGCATGACCGCGTCAGGGTCCCAGTCCAGCTTGCGCGGCACGAACGAGCAGATCACCACGTTGTGCGCTTGGAAGGTTTGGTGAATCGGCGGAGGGACATGGAAGCGGCCGGCGCGCGGTTCGAAGTCGTGGATGTTGAACGCCACCGGATAGATGGTGCCGTCCCAGCCGACGAGGTCAAAGGGATGATGGTCGAGGCGGTAGCGGCTCACCCGCCCGGCACGCTTCAGCCAGATCTCCACGGGACCGTCGCCGCCCTCCTCGAGCTCCTCGGGACCCCGGAAGTCGCGTTCCGAGTAGGGCGCGATCTCGGTGAGTTGCCCGTTGCGCGCCCTGTAGCGGTCCGGCGAGTCGACGAGCCCGGCAACCTCGAGCGTGAGGATGCGCACGTCGTCGAGCGAGTCGAACTCGACCCGATAGATGGTGCCGCGCGGGATCACCACGTAGTCGTGCACGCTGAATGGCAGGCTTCCGAACTGGGTGTGCAGCACGCCCGCGCCCCGATGGACGAAGAGGATCTCGTCGGCGCTGCCGTTGACGCAGAGCACCTCCTGCTGGCGAATCGGGAAGGCCAGGCCGATGTGGATGTCGTCGTTGACCAGCAGCCACTTGCGACCGCTGACCACGTCACCTTCGGGCTGGAGGTTGAACCCCTGGAGGTGGGCGTGCTCGTGCACCTGCTCACGTTCCGGCGCCATCATCTCGGCCGGTCCCTCGCTGATGTCGTGCGCCGACTCCGGCATGTTGCGGTGATAGAGCAGCGAGGAGGGACCGCTGAACCCCTCGCGCCCGAAGAGCTCCTCGAAGATCGGCTTGCCGCCCACCTCGAAGCGCATATGGCGCTTGCGGGGCACATCGCCGAGCCGGCGGTAGGTTCTCACCAGGCGGAGATTAGAGGTTGCCGCGCGCCGCCTGTTCGCGCTCGATGGCCTCGAACAGCGCCTTGAAGTTGCCCTTGCCGAAGCCCTTGCAGCCCTTGCGCTGGATTACCTCGAAGAAGAGGGTGGGCCGGTCGCCGACAGGGCGCGTGAAGATCTGCAGCAGGTAGCCGTCATCGTCGCGGTCGATGAGCACGCTGAGGTCCTCGAGGCGCTCGAGGTCCTCGTCGATGCCGACCGCACGGTCACCGAGGGCCTCGTAGTACTCGTGTGGTGCGCTCAGGAATTCGACGCCGCGGTCGCGCATCGCCCCGACAGTGCCAACGATGTCGTCGGTATGGAGCGCGATGTGCTGGACACCGCTGCCGCGGTAGTAGTCGAGGTACTCCTGGATCTGCGATGCCTTGATGCCGACAGCGGGCTCGTTGATCGGGAAGGTGATCATGCTGCGCGGATCGCGGGCCACCTTACTGCGCAGCGCGCTGTACTGGGTGGCGATGTCGTGCTCGTCGAACTCCTGGAAGACGTGGAAGCCAAACACCTCGGAGTAGAAGGAGACCCAGTCGTCCATCTTGCCGAGCTCGACGTTGCCGACCGTGTGGTCGATGAACCGCAGCCCCACCCCGCCACCGGTGCGGCGTTCCTCGCGATAGCCGGGCCAGTGCGCACCGCTGTACTCGTTGCGCTCGACAAAGTGATGCACGGTGTCACCGAAGGTGGCCACCGACGCGAAGGTGATCGCGCCGCCGCCGTCGGTCACCGTGGTGGGTTCGGCGACGCTGCGGGCGCCGCGCGCGGTGGCAGCCTCGTGGGCGGCACGCGCATCCTCGACACGGAGCGCGATGGCGCGCACGCCGTCGCCGTGCGTGCGCACGTGCTCAGCAAGAGGCCCGTCGGGTTGCAGCGGGGCGGTGAGCACCAGCCGCACCTTGCCCTGCTGGAGCACGTACGAGGCCCGGTCACGAATGCCAGTCTCGGGGCCGGCATAGGCGATGACGTCGAAGCCGAAGGCGTTGCAGTAGTGGTACGCCGCCTGCCGGGCGTTGCCCACCCACAGCTCGACGTGGTCGGTGGCCTCGAGAACGGGGATGTCGATCTCGACCGGAGTTTCCAGGGCGTTGGTCACGCCGGGGTGAGCTCCAGCTCCCTGCGCCGCTTCTCGAGGCCGTCCCAGAAGGTCTTGACACCGTTGAGCATCTCCGCTGCGCCCTCGAGGAACTTCTGCTGGTCGAAGCCGGGGCGCTGGAAGGCACCTTCGAGCTCGTCCATGGTGTGCGCGGCGTGCTGATCCTCGACGCGGTCGTGCCACGTGAAGAAGGCGAGGCGCAGGTCGGCAGCCTCGCGGTTCTTGAAGCCGTCGAGACCGTTGATGAGCTGCTTCCAGAAGCCGGCGGCAGCCCAGTGCTCGACGGCGAAGCTTGCGCCCTCGGCGATGTCGGGGTCGTCGCTGCCGTAGATCCGGGCCAGCTCGTCGCAGAAGAAGAGCGTCTCCTCGCGACCGAACTTGCGCTTGCCGAGGTCGTCGAAGCCGAGTCCGACCGCCTCGCCCACCTTGACCAGCCATTCGAAGTGACGCGCGCTGAAGCGGTACACGCCACCGTCGACGGTGCCCTCGGTGGAGACCAGCTCAGGGTCGCCCTCGCGGTCCTTGTCGTCGTCGCTCCTGGCGCCGCTGTTCGATGGAGAGGTGCGCCCGCTGTTGAAGACGACCCCGAGCTCGTTGACGAGGATCTCGCACGACTCGCGCGCCTGCGACATGGTTGGTGCGTTGATGGTCTTGAGCAGCTGGGCCACGATGAACAGGTTGCTGAACACCGAGAACTGCTGGATGAGGTCACGGACCTGCTCGCGCGACGCCTCGGCGCGGTCGAACCAGATGCAGTACTCGTTGTTGGTGACCACGGGATGGCTCATCACCGTCTCGCGGACCTGCTCGAGAAAGGTGTCCCAGTCGGACCCGGCCACAGAGACCGGCGGCTCGCTGACAACGGTCGACATTGGTGTTCGCCTCCATGCGCCTGGACTGCAGGACTTGCTGAGGATTGTCCCGCGGCGGACCACTTCTGTCCAGTGACGGTCCAGTACACTGGACATACTGCAGGCAATCGGGCACAATCGCGACACAATGTCCAGCACAGCCCCACCCAAACGCCCTTCGCGCCCACAATCTGCCGCGCCGCTACTCGACGCGGTCGACCGCCGCCTGCTCGAGGTGCTGGCCGACGACGGGCGCATCTCGGTGGCGGCGCTCGCGGAACGCGCAGGCATCTCTCGAGCCGCCACCTACAACCGTCTCGACAACCTGCGCGAGACGGGGGTCGTGGAGGGCTACTCGGTGCGCGTCAACCCTGCGCGGGTGGGGCTCGGCGTCACCGCGCTGGTGCTGATCTCCGGGCGCCAGCCGGCGTGGCGATCGCTGCGGCGCCGGCTCGTCTCCATGCCGGAGGTCGAATATTGCGCGTTCACCACCGGGGAGTACGACGCGCTCCTGGTGGTGCGCGTCCGCGACGTCGAGACGCTCCGTGACGTGGTGCTCGAACGCCTCCAGGCCAGCGAGGAGATCCGTGCCACGCAGACCATCTTCGTGCTCGAGGAGCTGCTGAAACGCCCGCTCGTGCTGCCCCAGGACTGACGCACGAATCAGCCGGCAATCTCGAGGATTGCCTCGATTTCCAGGGCGGCGCCGAGAGGCAGCTCGTTGACCCCGATGGCACTGCGCGCGTGCCGCCCTCTCTCGCCGAACAACTCGACGAAGAGGTCTGACGCGCCGTTGATCACCGCGGGCTGGCCGTCAAAGCCGGCGGCGCTGCGCACGTAGCCGGTGAGGCGCACCACCCCGGCGATGCGGTCCGCTGAGCCGAGCGCCGCGGCCGCGCTGGCGAGCAGGTCGAGCGCCACCGTGCGTGCCAGGTCGCGGGCGCGAGCCGCATCGATGTCGTCACCGACGATTCCGCGGATCACCTCGCCGCCGGCCCGGCAGACGTGGCCCGACAGGTAGACGACATCGCCGGCCCGGCGAGCCATCACGTAGCTGGCCAGCGGCGTCTGCGCGGGCGGGAGCTCCAGTCCCAGCGCAGCCAGTCGCTCGCTGAGCACTCAGCGCTCGTTGAGATAGCCGGCGTTGGCGGTGAACGCCGCCGGCGCGAAGCCGAAGGCGCTGCGCACCGAGTCGATGCGGGTGATGTTGTGGCGCGCCAGCATGCGCAGCTGCGACGGCGTCACCGGCGGGTTGGGCAGCACCTTGTCCATGACCATGGCGGCGGGGAGCAATGCGCCGACGGGGACGTGCACCTTGATGCGCATGCCCGCGCCGATGGCGTCGTGGATGACGTCGACGATGCCCTCGTAGGAGAGCTGCTCGGGACCGCCGATCTCGATGACGCGCATCGTCGGTCCGCGCTCCAGGCTGAGCGCGATGCAGCGCACCACGTCCTCGATGCCGATCGGTTGGAACAGCGCCCCGCCGTCCCCGGCGATGGGGATGACCGGGATGCTGTAGCGGACCAGTGAGCACAGCGTGGTGAAGAAGCCGTCGCCGGGCCCGAAGATGAGGCTGGGGCGGAGGATGGTGAAGGGCACGCCGCTGCTTCGCACGGCCTGCTCGGCCATCCACTTGGTGTGGTGATACGGGAAGGCGGGGTCGGGGTCGGCACCGATCGCGCTGATGTACACGAGGTGTCCGACGCCGGCCGTGCGCGCCGCGTCAACCACGTTCTCCGTGCCGCGGCGGATGACGGCGTCGAAGGTCTGCTTGCCCTTCTCGCGGATTATCGCGGTGAGGTGCACGACGGCGTCACAACCCGCGAATGCCTCGGCCAGGCCCTTGCCGGCGATGACGTCGGCGCGTACCGCGCGCAGCCCCTCGCGCGGCGCCACCCGCCGGGTTCCGCGCGACACCAGCACCACCTCGTGCCCGGCAGCGAGCAACGCGCGCGCCGTGTTGCTGCCGACGAAGCCGGTTCCACCGGTGATGGCGACGCGCACTCCGCTCGGCCCTCCTCTGTTGACGCGCGAGCAGCGTACGAAAAGGCCGCCAGCCGGTGATCAGCCGCCGGCGCCGTCCTCGGCCTCGGCGCGCTGGGCTGCGGTCTGGTCCTCGCTCGCCTCTTCGCTCTGCTCGAGCTCGAGCGCGTGCTCCATCGCCACCGGCAGGCGGTCGAGGCCGAGTTCGAGCGTGCGCCGCACCCGCCGGTGAAAGAGGCCGCCGACGAGGCGGGCCAGGCCGAGCAGGCGAAGGTCGGCGTCGACGTCGAGCACGGTGCCGCCCTCGCCGTCCGAGCTGAGCCGGTTGCGCACCACTAGGTCGATGAGCCGGTCGCGCTGGTGTACCTCGATGACGTCGCCGTCGACGATGACGTCATCCTCCTTCGTCCCGGCGAGCAGGAAGGTACGCACCCAATCCGGGGAGGCGTCGACGCGGCACTGGGTGGTCACCTGCATGCCGTGCAGTGTGCGCGAGGAGGGGAGCGGCGGGCCTCCGGGAGCCCGTTGCTCATCGAACATCTGTTCGCTATTATCGACGTCCCGACCGCGGTCCAGCCCTCGTCCCTCATGAGGCGGTTCGGTGCAACGACGGTGAGGAGCTGTGGATGCACGCGGAGACCAGGGGACGGGTGCTTGCCGACACTGTTGCCGGGCTGCAGCGGCGCTATGGAAACGCCGCCGTTCATCGCGGTCCCGAGCCGGATGGTGGCGAGAGCGGTGGCTGGCTCACCGCCATCCCCGCCCTCGACATCCGGCTCAGCCCCGGCGGCCTGCCTCGCGGTCGGATCACCATTCTCCAGGCGGCCCAGACAGGGGCGAGCGGCCGGCTGACCCTGCTCCAGGCGCTGGCCGCCCAGGCCAGCCGTGAGGGCGAGGTGGTCTACGTCGACGTCGCCGCCAGCCTCGATCCCGGCTTCCTCGCCGACCTCGGGGCCGACCTCGGCAGCTGCCTTGCCGTCCTCCCCGGGCGGGGACGCTGGCGCGAGGGGCTGGCGATGGCCCGTGCCCTGGTCGTCGCCGGGTCGCCCTGGGTGGGGGTGGCGCTGGATCGTGGACGTCCCCGCAACGCCGAGATCGAGCAGGCGCTCAACGGCCTGGTCGAGGCGGTCCATCGGCGTCATGCCGTCTGCGTCGTCGCCGCTCCCGCGCAGGCCGCGGCACCGCTCGCCTACGCGTCCTCGCTGACGCTCTCCTGCCGGCCCGCGGGATGGCAGGAGTCGCATGGCGACATCACCGGCCTGCGGGTGGCGCTCGAGGTGACCAAGAGCCGCCTCTTCGCGCCCGGAGCCACCGACACCCTGCTGCTCCGCTATCCCCGCCCCTACGCCACCGCCGAGGTGGTGGGCTACCCGGCAGTGATGTCACCGGAACGAAGCGCGGACTCCAGAGGGCTGTGGAGTGTTGATCTGTCGCGTAGCGACAGCGCCGCGCGAGGCGCGGCGAGGAGTGGGTGTGCACGGTCGAATTCACTTCGACCGTTTGAGGGCGAGGATCTGCCTCGCCCTGTGAAAACCAGTGCATGACGCGCCCCTGCGGTGGCTGTGCGCCCGCCATCCCCACCTCGGCCTGGTGGCGGCGCTGCGCCGCCACCCAGAGCTGCGCGGGGAGGCGGTGATCGTGGGCGGCGCACCCGAGCTGCGCCTTCCCGTGCTCGCCGCCTCGACGGCGGCCGGGGCGTGCGGCGTGGCTCCCGGCCAGCCGCTTCGCCAGGCCCAGCAGCTCTGCCCGCAGGCGGCCTTCGTCAGCGTCGACGGCGACGACGTCGAACGGCTGCGCGCCGACGTCGCCACTGTGCTCGGCGGATTCAGCCCGGCGGTGGAGACGGG
The DNA here is from genome assembly GCA_030948845.1 of Candidatus Dormiibacterota bacterium. Lineage (GTDB taxonomy): Bacteria > Chloroflexota > Dormibacteria > Aeolococcales > Aeolococcaceae > Aeolococcus. The sequence continues at coordinate 2,964 of JALYZN010000024.1, read as the reverse complement.
GGACGAGGAGAGCTGCTGCGACCTCAGCGGCAGCCACGCCGCCTATCCCGATGAGGGCCGCTGGGCGGCGGCGATCGCGCGGACCCTGATGGAGACGCTCGACGGCGAGCTCCCCTCGGTGGGGGTGGCCGGGAGCCGTTTCGTCGCCCACATCGCCGCCCTGGCGAGTGAACCTCGCCACGTCCGCCGCGTTCCTGCCGGGGCGGAGGCGGCCTTCCTGGCCCCGCTACCCCTGGGACTGCTCCCCGTCGACACCGCGATCGGCGCGCGCCTGGCCGCGCTCGGCCTCGACTGCATCGGGGCCGTCGCCAACCTCTCGCCGATGGAGCTGCAGCGCCAGTTCGGCGCCGAGGGGCTGGCGCTCCATCGCCACTGCCGAGGCGAGGATGAGAGTGCCCTGCGCCTCGATGACGCGCCGCGACGGGCCATTGAGAGGGTGGTCCTCGACGGCGCCGTCAGCAACCTCGAGGTGCTGCACTTCGCCGCCCACCGCTGCGCCACCGACCTCGGTGAGCAGCTCCGCAGCCAGGGCCTGGTGGCCGTGGCCGTGGCCCTGGTGCTCGAGCTCGAGGAGGCGGCTGGGGTGCGGGTCACAGCACCTCCGCCCCTGCCCGCCGGCAACGCCGCCGAGCTGTGGGCGGCCGTGCTCGCGCTGCTCGGCGAGCTGCGCCCGCAGGCACCGGTGACCGCGATCCGCCTCGAGGTCGAACTGCGCGCCGCCGCCGGCCGGCAGGCCGACCTCTGGCGCGGCGGCGACGGCGAACGCGAGCAGGTGCTGGCGGCGGCAGCACGATTGCAGCGCCGCTACGGACAGACAGCGCTTCGTCGCCCTCGCCTTGCCGTCGATCCCGGCGACCTCCCTGAGCGTCGCTTCCACTGGGACGCCCCCGTCCCCGCCGCGATGGCGCCGCACCCTGCAGTCGCCGTCCCGGCCGGCTCGCCGACGGCGAGGAACAACTCCGCCGGCCTGGTGGCGAGGTCCTCGACGCAACCGGCCCAGAAGGGAAAGGTGCCGTGGTCGCGCCCGGCATCGGCCAGGGCGCCGGCACGGGGCCATCCTCGCCCGGCCCCAGCCGTGCAGAACGCACTGCACACCGTGGCGGGGAGGAGGCACGTGTGACCGAGCTGCTCGAGGGGGCGATCGAGGTGCGCGGCGAGGGGAGGGAGCCCGGCACCCCGGCGGCGCTGCGCACCGAGGCCGGCTGGCGCCGCGTCGAGCGCGTGGTCACCCGCTGGGTGGTGGAGACCGACTGGTGGCGGCGGCCCGTCCGCCGCGAGTACCTGCGCTGCCTGCTCGCCGGCGGTGAGTGCTGCGAGCTGTACCGCGACCTCGACGGCCAGGGCTGGTTCTGGTCGCGACGCTATGACTGAGGCCGGCGGCGCTCAGCACCGGCCGTACCTCCGCCCGGTAGGGGCGAGCGGAGGCCGGTCCGGCTGTGTGCAGTGGCTGCCAGGGTTGACCACCACACAGCCGTATAGTTACACAAATAAGTAGTAGCTGTCAATGGCGCCCTTCGCGGAGCTCGCCGCCCGTTCCAACTTCTCCTTCCTCGAGGGGTCAGCTTCGCCGCGCACCCTGGTGGCCACCGCAGCCGCGCTGGGGATCGAGGCGCTGGGCCTGTGCGATCGCAATGGGCTGTACGGCGCGGTCGGGTTCATGGAGGCCGCCCGCACCGCCGGGATCCGCGCGGTCATCGGCACCGAGCTCGACCTTGATGGCGGCGACCGCCTCCGCCTGATCGCCCGCCACCGGGGCGGCTACCGGCAGCTCTCCCGGGCGATCAGCGCCGCCCAGCTCGCCGGCGTCAAGGGGCAGCCGCGGCTTCGCCTGGCCGGGCTCGACCCAGGGATTCCCGGCGTCCCCTCAGTCCCAGCGCCCGCACCATCGCGCCGCCGCCGCCACCGGCCCACGCTGCCGGCCCCGGAGCGCCCCGCCGCGCTGCGGCCCACCGCCGGGCCCTTCCCGCAGGGATGGCCGGGACTGCCCTCGACCACCACGCTGGCTGAGGGGGAGCCGGCCACAGTTGACCCCGCCGAGCTCGACGGCTGCACCGTTCTCGCCGGCGGTCCGGAGAGCCTCATCACCACCGCCCTGGTGCGCGGCGACCTGCGCGGTGCCATTCGCCGGTGTGAACAGCTGCGTGACTGTTTCGGGCGCGACCGCGTCGCCCTGCTGCTCAGCCACCACCGTCATCCCGGCGACTCCTGGCTGGCGGCGCAGACCGCCCTGCTCGGCCGTCGCACCGGGGTCCCGCTGGTGGCCAGCAGCTTGCCAGTTCATGCCAATCATGGCGACAAACCCCTGCTCGACGTGCTCACCGCCATCCGCCACCGCACCACACTCGACGCCGCCGCCGCGCACGGCCTGCTCCTGCCCAATGCGGAGCACCGGCTGCGCTCGGAGGTGGAGATGCGCAACCTCCTCGCCGATCATCCGCAAGCGTTCGACCTCGCCGCCCACCTCGCCTCTCAGTGCGACGTCGAGCTCGACTTCACCGAGTCGCGCTTCCCTGGTTTCCCCGTACCAGAAGGGGAAACACCGTTCTCGGTTCTCTACCGGTTGTGCCAGGAGTCGGTGCAGCGCAAGTACGCACCGATGACCCGCGCGGTGGCGGCGCGGCTGCAGCGTGAGCTCGAGGTGATCGAGAAGACCAATCTCGCGGAGTTCTTCCTGATCACCTGGGACATCATGCGTTTTGCGCGCGAGCAGCACATCCCGGGACAGGGGCGGGGAAGCGCCGCCGACAGCATCGTCGCCTACCTGCTCGGCATCACCCGTGTCGACCCCGTCGCCCACGACCTCCTCTTCGAGCGCTTCCTGCACGAGGACCACCAGGGCACGCCCGACATCGACATCGACTTCTCGACCGACCATCGCGAAGAGGTGCTGCAGTACGTCTACGAGAAGTACGGCGCCGACCGCACCGGCATGGTCGCCAATATCGTCACCTACCGGCCGCGGAT
>JALYZN010000070.1 GCA_030948845.1 Candidatus Dormiibacterota bacterium | reverse complement strand
GCCCTTCACCGGTGTGGGAGCGCCCGGCACCGCGGCGGCGGCGGCGGTGAGCATCGGCTGCGTGGTGGTGCTGCTCGCCGTCGAGACCATGAGCCGGCGCCTCGACACCCGCGGGCTCGCGGTCATCGCCGCCATCGCCGCCATCGACTCGGCTCTCCGCCTCGCCCTCGTCTTCGGGATCGGCGGCTTCACGCCGATCTTCCTGCTCATCCTCTGCGCCGGCTACGCGATGGGTGCGGAGTTCGGATTCCTGTGCGGCGCCACCACCCTTCTGGTGTCCGCGCTGGTCACCGCCGGGGTCGGTCCGTGGCTGCCCTACGAGATGATCGCGGCCGGCTGGGTCGGCGCCTCCGCCGGGCTGGTGGGTGCGCGCCGTCGCGGTCGCAGCCCGGCGCGCCGCGACATCGTCGTCCTGGCTGTCCTCGGCGTGGTCAGCGGATTCGCGTATGGCGCGGTCATGGACGTGTGGGACTGGACGTTCTTCCGCGGCGCGGCCGACATCGGCTACGTCACCGGCCTGAGTGCTGGCGCTGTGGCGACGCGCTTCGCCCACTTCTACCTGGCCACCTCACTGGTGTACGACTGCTTCCGCGCGGTCGGCAACGCCGTGCTGGTGCTCCTCGTCGGCGTCCCCATCCTCAGCGCGCTGGTTCGCCTGCGCCGCCGTCACACGGTGGTCATCGAGGATCTACTTCCCGCCGCTGCCTGATTCACATGGTCCCGGTGGTGACCGCGCGCAGCCCGAACAGCGCGGTGGCCGCCACGCCGGCGAGGAGGTAGAGCATCTCCGACTCCGGCCTGACCCGGCGGGCGAGCAATTCGGCGGCGGGGACTGGGACCACGGTGGCAGCGCCGTAGAAGTAGTGGATCGCCTGCCCCGGGCGGTTGCCGGTAATGACCATGACCAGGCCGAGCACGGCCTCGAGCGCGGCGGCGACGGCGCACAGCTGGACGAAGACACGCACTGTCGGGACAGCGCTCGGCCGGGCCTTCGCCCAGAGCACGAGCAGCGTTCCCACCGCCGCCACAACGATCACAGCGACGCCGAGGCGAGCGTGCATGCTCACGACGTCACCAGCACGAGCCCGCTGGCGTCGAGCACGCGGGCCGAGATGGCCTGCGCCGCCTCGACATCGTCGCCCGTCCACTCCGGGAGCAGCAGCGCGAGGTGGCGGCGCAGCTGGGCGCGCAGCGATGGGGCATCGTCGGGTAGGAGCATCTCGGGAGGCTCACCGTCGCCGATCGATCCGAACTGCGCATCGCTCGCTGCCGCCACGGTGTCGATGAGGCGCCACACCTCCTCCTGGTCGACGGCGCCGAGCAGGTCGTCCCAGGGGGGCAGCTCGAGGCTGAGCTCATCCACGCCGTCGCGTCCATGGCGGGCTTCGAGGAACAGCGCGACCCGTCGCCAGCGCAGCTCCTGCGAGTGGAAGAGGGGAATTCCCCGGCGATCGCCGATCGCCCGCGCCACCCCGACGCGCTCCACGTCGAAGGCGCCGAGCGCGGTGAGGACGCGCGTCAAGGGCCACGGTCCGCCGTCCTCGACGGAGCGCAGCACCAGCGACACCACCGTCTGCCCGGCGCTGGGCAGCTTGACGCTCTGGCGGCGGCGGTCGCGGTTGCGGGCGCTCATGCGGGCGCGCCGGCGGGCCGGCTGCACGCCTCCGCATGGAGCGGCCCCGCCAGCGGCGGCAGGGCACCGCCCACCGGCACGCTGAGCACGAAATCACCAAGCCGGCCCCACACCAGCGTGGTGGGCAGGTTGACCGGCGGGTACACCAGGATCGCGACGCCGGAGTGACCGGGGTCGAGATGGATGCTGCAGCTGTCACCGGGGGCGGAATCGGCGACCACAGCCAGCGGGTACGTAGGGTGGTAGAAGTGGCGCAGCGAGCCGCCGGCGGTGCCGGACGGCGCGTAGTCACTGGCCATCTGCAGGTCGGCGAGCTGCGGGTCCGAGCTCACCTTGCCGTCGTCGCGAATGCGCAACCCCACCAGGGTGAACTGGCCGAAGCCGCGCAGCTGCGACCATGAGGACGACGCGTCGCCGAGTTGCGCAGCCACGGCGTCGATGCTGTTGCGACCGACGAGCATCACTTCGAGGTGGTCGGGGTTGCGATAGATGCCGCCGTCGGGGCTGGTCGAGACCGTCGCAGTGGCCAGCGCCACCGCGGTGCCCGTCACCGGCAGGCCGAGGGTGGCGGCGTCGAGGCCCGCTGAGGCGGACCCGCATGCAGACAGTGTGAGCGCGCACACGAGCGCGCCAACATGACGCCGGCGGCGCGCGCGCTCAATCACGTTCCAGGATGGGTCGGCTCAGCGCCGCCAGCAGCCCGACCGCCACCACCGCGGCGGCGAGCGGGGCTGCGATGTCGAGGCCGGCCGCGTACGTGTGCGTGCCCCCGAGCGTGCTGATGAATGCGGAATGCAAATGGCTGAACGGATCCAGGCCGGCAGCGCCGGCTCGCCACCCGTCTGCCGGCACGCCGGTGAACAGGCCGCCGAGGTACAGCAACGGGGCGAGCAGGAGCACCACGTCGAGGAGCACCTCGGCGGCGCTTGCCGCTGCCAGTGTCACGACGCAGCCGAGCACGTTGGTGACCACCAGTGTGGCCGCCAGCGCCACCAGCAGGACAGCGAACTCGGTCGGACCGCCGCCCCCGGCGACCAGCGCGGCGACAGCCACAGGAAGGAGCTGTACCAGGTCGACCGCGGCGGCCGCCAGCACCCACCCGGTCAGCACGCGCGCCCGCGATCCCGGAGTTGCAGCCAATCGTGTCAGGAATCCGGCCTCGCGCGCCCGGCTCACGCTCACCGCCGTGCCCACCGCGCCGACCATGCCGACCAGCACGGTGAGCAGCATCGCCGACCAGAAGGTCGGCGCGTGGCCGGCGACGAGCAGGATCGCCAGCGCCAGCGGCAACCCAGCCTTGATGGCCATTGCCCGCGGCCTGCTGAGCACGATGGCGAGCTCGCGCCCGGCCACGCTGCGTGGCATCAGCCGAGCGCGGTGC
>JALYZN010000007.1 GCA_030948845.1 Candidatus Dormiibacterota bacterium | reverse complement strand
GCGCCGTACACCAGGGTGCGGCTGATGACGACGTCGATGTCATAGAGCCGGTACTTGAGAATGGCGACTCCAGTGGCTGCTGGCAGTCCCAGCGCAGCCACGACGAAGAGTGCGGAGGCGACTTCGTTTGCTGGCGAGCCGGGCGATCCACTGAAGGCAGTGCCGAACAGGGTCACGACGACGATGGATCCGGCGAAGAGAAACCACTTGAGCTGTTGACGCAATTCGTCCGCCGAGCGTCGGTAGCGCCTGATCATGCCGATGACGGCCGCCACCGAGCACGCTAAGAGAACGACCTGGAGGAACTGGGCGAGAATGCCCAGCAGGTCCTGTGGGTGGTCGCTGACCACTCTGCTGTTCGCCAGCTGGCCGCTGCTGGTGACGGCCAGGGTAGCCGGGGGGATGGCGTCGACGACGATAGCGACGACCGCCACAACGCCGATCACCCTGGCGAAGATTCGCCAGCGAGACGATGGCGCCGCCCCATTGGGAAAGGGCAAGGGAAGGAAGATACCGAGCAGCGGCACGATGGGGAGGAAGCCCCACGATCCCAGCCAGGCGGCAGCCAGTCCGCCGGGGAGGGTCCCTGGCCGGACGAGCACCGCGCGAATCGCGTACTGCTGCGCAGCGGTCGCCAGTACCCACGAGAAGGCCGTTGCAAGGAATATCCAGCCGACCGCGTTGCGGCGCTGGCGTGAGGCAACCACGGCTCCGACTGACGCGAACACCAACGGGACGACGACGTCCGCGGTGCCCGGGAAGCCGAACCCTGCTGTCTCGGCGCGGCTAGCGTCCAGGAGGTGAAGCAGAACGTCGGCGGCTGACAACAGCACCACCAGAGCCCAGGTCAGCCACGGGACTACCCCCCGACCGCGACCCTTAATCCGTTGCGCCGAACTGTCTGATCTGGTTTCACCCACGACCGCAATTGTCCTGCCACGATGAGGACGTCGCAAAGAGTGCCTACCCGAGCTTGCGCGAGACCGCCCACCACCGTCACCGCTGATGCAGGCACCCCCCGATCGTGGCGCGCCTCGTCCGACGCCAGGGCGCTCATGTGGGACTCCCGCGGTCACACCTGTTGGGTACAGAAGATCGATTCGGTTTCCCCGGCACGGCGTTTGGCTTTGGCGGTGAGTGGCACCGATCCCCAATCGACACGCGCACCCGCCGGTTACCGGACCGTCACAACCGAACGCCGCGATGGGGTGATGATGCGTGAATGGGTCGTCGCATGGTGGCCGTGTCGTGCGCACTGATCGTCGCGGGCTGCGGCAGCACCGCCGCCGTCGGGCCGCGCAACTCGATGTCGCCGGCTGCGCTGCGGTGGACCGCCGACCCGGTCAAGCACACGGCGACGCCAGCGCCGGCCGCACCACCGAGCGTCGCCCCGCCGACGGCCACGGTGACGGTGACGCGGTCGCCGGCGCAGCGCCCGCGGTCCACGCCAGGGCCGATCACGCTGCGCACCGGGTCGGGCCCGACCATCGGAGGCTGCGCCGTCTTCCCGTCGAACAGCGCCTGGAACCAGGACATCTCCATGGCGCCGGTCGACCCCAACTCGAACGCGTACGTGGCCCGCGTCGACTCATCCCGGCAGTTCCTGCATCCTGACTTCGGCTCCGACCCGTCGTACGGGATCCCATACATCGTGGTGCCGGGCAGCCAGGCGATGGTGCCGATCACCTTCACCGCGTACGGAAGCGAGAGCGACCCCGGACCCTACCCTGTACCACTCAACGCACCCGTGGAAGTAGGCAGCGACGCGCACGTGCTCGTCGTCGACTCCGGCAACTGCCACCTGTACGAGATGTACAGCGCACACCAGAGAGGCAACGGGTGGGACGCAGCCTCGGGAGCCGTGTTCAACCTCGGCAGCAACGACCTGCGGCCCGACACGTGGACGTCCGCCGACGCCGCCGGCCTGCCCATCCTGCCCGGCCTCGTCCGCTATGACGAGGTGGCGGCCGGCGTCATCAGCCACGCGTTGCGGTTCACTGTCAACGAGACGCAGAACGGCTTCATCCATCCCGCCACGCACCAGGCCGGCGTCGCCAATGCGACGGACCCGCCGATGGGGGCGCGCTTCCGGCTCAAAGCCTCGTTCGACCTGACGCCATACCACGGCGACGCGCTGGTGATCCTGACCGCGCTGAAGCGGTACGGGATGCTCGTCGCCGACAACGGCAGCAGCTGGTTCGTGAGTGGCGCCACCGACTCACGCTGGAACGATGGCGACCTCAACCAGCTGAAGGGCGTGCCGGGCAGCGCGTTCGAGGCCGTCGCGACCGGGTCGATCCTGCGGGGCTGAGGCGGCCGAGGTCAGCGCTGCTTGGGGCGGTGCGTGCGCATCACCTCGCGCATGTCCTGGGCGGTGATGCGTGCCGGCTTGGTGGTCGCCAGGAAGTCGAGGATGAGCTCGGCGACGCGCTGCGGCTTCTCCAGCTGCACGAAATGCCCGGCACCGCTGATGATCTCCAGCCTGCTGCCCGGCATCTCCTCGTAGGCGCTGTGGGCATGGCTCACCGGGATGACGCGGTCGTTCTCGCCCCAGACCAGCATGGTGGGCATGCTGCGGGCCAGGTAGAGGCGCTCGAGCGCCGAGACCCGCTGCCCGCGCTGATCGATGACTGCGCGCACCGTGGCGATGAAGGCGTCACGGGTCGCTGGGTCCGTGAGGCCCGCGTAGCTGCGCCACATCGCCTTCTGTCCGGGGCTTGCCTTCAGCCCGCGACGTCCGAGCCAGCGAGCGGTACCGAGCATCATGTTGCGCGTGGTGTTCGAGAGGAAGAGCGGGGCGACGTAGTCGGCGCCGGGCAACCCGAGGCTGCGCAGCAGGAAGGTGACATCCTGACCGAGGCCGCCGCTGGCCACCAGGACCATGCGCTCGCATCGCTCTGGGTACTGGTAGGCAAACTGCATGGTTATGCCGCCGCCCAGCGAATGGCCGACCAGGGTGGCGTGCTCGATGTCGAGCGAGATCATCAGGTCGCGCATCAGCGTCGCCTGGTTGCCCAGCGAGTAGTCACCGCGCGGCTTGGCCGAACGGCCGTGGCCGAGCAGGTCGGGCGCGATCACCCGGTGGCGACGCGCCAGAGCGGGGATGATCACCTCCCAGGCCCAGGCCGCCTCGGCGATCCCGTGGATGAGCAGGAGCGGCGGCCCCTGGCCGGCCTCGAGATAGGCGAGGCGATGACCGTGGAGGGTGAGGGCATGGCGTTTCGATGCCCTGCTAGTCGGCCGTTGCTCGGCCCGGGCGGTGGCGGTGTCCCGCATGCGAGGTGATGCAACCACAATCGCGGTGATCCGCGCCACCTGCGGATCGGACGTCAACCGCTAGCGTTGCTCGCGATGGAGGAGATCAGACCGCATTCCTGGCCGACGGTTCGCACCGGGGTGCTCCGCAACGCCGCCGGCATCGGTGTCGCCACCGGGGCGTACGCGCTGTCGTTCGGGGCGGTGGCGACAGCCGCTGGGCTCTCGGTGCTGCAGACGTGCGTGCTCTCGCTGGCCATGTTCACGGGCGCATCGCAGTACGCGCTTGTCGGCGTGCTCGGCTCGGGCGGCGGCTCGCTCGCCGCCGTTGCCACCGCCGTTCTGCTGGGCACGCGCAACACCTTCTATGGTTTGCGGCTGGCCTCTGTGCTCGGGGTGCGCGGCCCGCGCAGGCTGCTGGCGGCACAGCTGGTCATCGACGAGAGCACCGCGATGAGCCTGGCGCACGAGAGCGACCGCGCCAACCGCCTCGGTTTCTGGGCCACCGGCGCGGCCGTCTACGTCCTCTGGAACCTCGGCACCCTCGTCGGCGCGCTGGGCGCCCACGCGCTGCCGGACCCGCGGGCGGTCGGGCTCGACGCCGCCGCCCCGGCGGCGTTCCTCGCGCTCCTCGCACCGCGCGTCCGGAATCGATCGGCGCTGGGCGTGGCGTTGCTGGCGGCCGCCATCGCCCTGGCCAGCGTCCCCTTCCTCCCGGTGGGCGGGCCCGTGCTCGTGGCAGCGCTGGTGGCGATCGTGACCGGCGCGGTCGCGGCGCGCGGCGGCGCGACGCCGCTGGACGAGCTCGCCGCTGACGGCGAGGTTGTCTGACATGTGGCTCGCCGTGATGCTCGGCTCGGCCGGCTGCTACGCGCTCAAGCTCGCCGGTCTGTCGGTGCCGCGCGAGCTTCTCGCCAACCGGCGCGTGCAGCGCATCGCCGAACTGCTGCCGATCGCGCTGCTGGCGACGCTGGTGGCCGTTCAGACCCTGGCCACCGGCACGCGGATCAGCGTCGACGCCCGCGTTGCCGGGATCATGGTGGCGCTGGCGGCGGTCCTGGTTCGAGCGCCCTTCCTGGTGGTGGTTGCCGTGGCGGTGGCGACCACGGCGCTGGTCAGGCTCATCCACTGATAAAGGGAGCGTCCGCGCTCATAAATGGTGATAGCGGGCGTATCATCCTTGGCGAATGGCGCGTTCCAAAACCCCGGCGACCTGTCGCAATGACGAGAAGTCGGACCCGATCCGCTCGGCGCTTCGTGCCAGGACCCATAGAAGTCGCTCAGCCGCAGCGACCAAGAACACCGCTGGTTCTGCGGCCACAGGCGGCCCGTCGGCGGGCAGAACCAGCCTCGACGAGGCGCTGTCCCACGGCCCGAAGGGCGTTCTCCAGATCCTCGGCCCGGGGCTGATCACCGGCGCGTCCGACGACGACCCGTCGGGCATCGGCACCTACTCGCAGGCCGGAAGCCAGTTCGGGTTTGGGACTCTCTGGCTCGCCCTGTTCACCTTCCCGCTGATGGTCGCCGTGCAGGAGGCGTGCGCGCGCATCGCGCTGCACACGGGTGTCGGCCTCGCCACCTCTCTGCGCCGCAAGTTTCCAACCTGGTTGGTTGGTGCCTGCATCCTCGCGGTGTTCGCGGCGAACACGGTCAACGTGGGTGCCGATCTCGGCGCGGTCGCGGCTGCGGGCAGCCTGCTGACGCGCGGGCACGTCCAGCCGGCGTGGCTGGTCGTTCCTATCGCTGTACTGATCGGGTTCATGCAGCTGCGGCTGCCGTACGCGACGATCTTCCGAGTCTTCAAGCTGCTGACGCTGGCTCTCTTCGCGTACGTGATCACCGTGATCGTGGTTCACCCGCCACTGTTGCTGACGCTGCGGTCGACGTTCATCCCGCACGTTGAGTTCACCAAGGAATTCCTTGGGATCACGGTCGCGGTCCTCGGTACCACGATCAGCCCGTACCTCTTCTTCTGGCAGGCCTCGAGCGAGGTAGAGGAGATGAAGGCTGCCGGCGCTCACACTGAGCGCCAGCGCCGCGGTGTCAGCCACAAAGAGCTGCACGCCGCACGGGTCGACGTGTTCCTCGGGATGCTCTTCTCGCAGCTGGTGATGTACTGCATCATCCTCACCTCGGGGTCGGTTCTCCACGGCTCGGGCCACACCAACATCCAGAGCGCGCAGCAGGCCGCCGACGCGCTGCGCCCGTTGGCCGGGCCTTTCGCGTTCGTGCTCTTCTCGGCGGGCATGATCGGCACCGGGCTGCTCGCCATCCCGGTTCTCAGCGGGAGTGCCGCCTATGCCGTCAAGGAGTTCTTCGGCTTCCGCGGAAGCCTGCTCGAGAAGCCGTCGTACCGGCCCACGTTCTACGGGCTGATCCTCGTCGCCATCATCGGCGGCCTGCTCATGTACTTCCTCAACATCGATCCGATCAAGGCGCTGGTCGTGACCGCGATCATCAACGGCGTCGTCGCCCCGCCGATCCTGCTGCTGGTAGCGCTGCTCGCGCGCGACCGCAAGGTGATGGGCAAGCGTCGCAGCGGGCCCTGGAGCAACGGGCTGGTCTGGCTCACCACGTTGCTCATGGGCGCGGCTGCCGTCGCGCTGATCGCCAGCCTGTTCCTCTGACGCTCAGCTGGCCTCATCTGCGGCCACCCATTCGTCGATCCGCTGCCAGCAATCGAGCAGCCACCGCTGCCGCCCCTGGTCGCTGCTGGGGATCTCGCCCCGGCCGATGTACCAGAGGTGCACGCGGAAGACCTGGTCGATCGGCGCCCGGCGGAAGAGACCGCCGCCGCCGACCCCGAGACCGGAGAGACCGCCATGGGCAACGAGGATCACGTCGGCATCCTCCGCGGCAGCAAGGGCGGTCAGGGCGCCGCCCGGCTCCGGCGCGATGACGTGGTGCAGCGTCGCCGCGCGCGCGGCCTCGCGGCGGCGGCCGCGGCGAAGGAGTCGCAGCA
>JALYZN010000116.1 GCA_030948845.1 Candidatus Dormiibacterota bacterium | reverse complement strand
ATGTCAATCCCGTATGAGTCGCTGGGCCGTACCCGGCAGAAGATCCGAACTCGCAGCGCGTTGATCGCTGTCGCCCGCGATCTGGTCGCTCAGGGCGTGACCCCGACCGTGGAGGAGGCCGCGGCAGCGGCGGAGATCTCTCGGACCACGGCTTACCGGTACTTCCCCAACCAGCGAGCCCTGTTGCTGGCCGCGCATCCCGAGATCCAGGCATCTTCCCTTCTGCCGCCGGACGCACCGCAAGACCCGGCCGCTCGCCTGGAACTGGTCCTCAAGGCCTACACCCGCCTCGTCGCGGACACAGAACCGCAGCTGCGCACCATGCTGAGGCTCTCGCTCGAACCGGGTGCATCCGACCACGCCCTCGGACTCCTGCGGCGAGGCCGCGCGATCGGTTGGATCGAGGACGCGCTATCGCCGCTGGCAGGTCAGATCACACCGCAACAGTTGCGCCGGCTGGTACTCGCGATCCGGAGTGTCGCCGGGATCGAGGCGCGGGTGTGGCTAACGGACGTCGCCGGTCTGTCGAGCGATGACGCCATGGACCTCATGCGCTGGTCCGCGCGCGCGATGTACCGATCCGCGCTCGCAGAGGCTACGGGTCAGCGCAAGCCGAGGGGCGGACGGACCGACTCGCAACACCGCCAGCGGACCGGTTGACCTGCCGCCTTGACGCTGTGGCGGGCACTCAGGGGGTCAGCACCACCTTCATCGCCTCGCGGCTGGCGAACAGCTCGTAGCCTCGCACCGCGTCGTCGAGCGACATGCGGTGCGAGATGATCGACGCCGGGTCGGCCGCGCCGGAGGTGATCAAATCCATCGCCTCGTCCCAGCGGCCGACGATGTTGGCGGTGCCGCAGAACTTCAGGTCGATGCCCTTGACGAAGGTCAGGTTCAGCGGGAACTCCATCTCTGGCTCGGAGTAGACGCCGATGACGCTGATGCGTCCTCCCGCGCGCACGATGTCAATCGACCCGGCCAGGGCGGGGATGGCTCCGACGCATTCGAGGAGCACGTCGGCGCCGCGCCCCTCGGTGTGGTCCTGGATGTGGCTCGGAACGTGCACTGACGACGCGTCGACGGGCACGGCGCCGAAGCCCTGGGCCATCTCGAGACGCTGTGCCACGGTGTCGACCGCGTAGATGACAGACGGTTTGAAGGTGCGTGCCGCCTGCACCGCCATCAGACCGACCGGGCCGCAACCCTGCACCACGACAACGTCACCCTCCTCGATGCGCGCCTCGACAGCGCAGTCGTAGCCGGTGGTGAAGATGTCACCGGCGAAGAGGACCTTCTCATCGCTGAGAGAGTCGTCGATGGTGCGCAGGCAGATGTCGGCGTTGGGCACGCGCACGTACTCCGCCTGGCCGCCGTTGAGGTCGCCGAGGAACATGCCGTAGCCGAAGACGCGCTGGTCCGGGCAGCGGCTGAACAGCCGCTTGTTGCAAAACCAGCACGCGCCGCAGGGGATGGTGAACGACGCCAGCACGCGATCGCCCGGTGCCACCTTGCGCACCGCCGAGCCGGCCTCCTCGACCACGCCGATGAACTCGTGACCGAGCACGCTACCGGGGATCATCCCGGGGATGCGCCCATTGAGCACGTGGAGGTCGCTGCCACAGATGGCCGTGCTGGTGACCCTCAGCACGACGTCGGTCGGCTCCTCCACCGTGGGCCGCGGAACGTCCGCCATCTCCACGCGTCCGATGTCCGCGAATGTCAGCGCGCGCATCAACACCTCCTTGTTGCCGGGGTTCTCGGGGTTGTCGGTTCTCGCGGGGCGGGTCAGCTCTCCTGCTCAGCCGCGCGACGCTGGGTCACCCGATCCCGCAGTGACTCGTCGATCTCACCCTTCTGCCCGGCCTCCCGTCGCAGCCAGAACGGCAGACCTTCGGCGTCGTGCTCGGCGGCTCGGCGGCGGATCTCGATGAGGCTGCGCAGCGCCTCGTCCACGGTGGTCTGCAGCGGCGCGTCGCCCCCTCCCAGCTGGCTGACGATGTCGTCGGGGATGACCACTGCGTTGGGCGGAGGCGGCGGCGGGGCGGAGTTGAACAGACGGCCCAGCCACGACATGGCGCGAGTGTAGCGTCCGGGTCCCGCGCCCTCGGGGACGATGGGTGCCCGGTGTCCCACCCGATGGCGCTAGGCTGCGCGCATGGCAACCAAGACCGCTCCACGGATGGAGTGGACCGGCAACCCTGACGCCGATGCGCTGGTCGCGCGCGACCCACTGGCCCTGCTCATCGGCTTCTGCCTCGACCAGCAGATCCCGGTCGAGAAGGCGTTCCTCGGGCCGCTCGACATCCAGCGACGGCTGGGCACACTCGACGCCCGCGAGCTCGCCGCCATCGACCCCGGTCAGTTCGAGGCCGCGTTCCGGCAGCGCCCGGCGATCCACCGTTTCCCGGCCAGCATGGCGGGGCGGGTGCAGGCGCTCTGCGCCACCGTCGCCGGCGACTACGGAGGCGACGCCAGCGCGATCTGGCGCGGCGTCACCGATGCCAAGGAGTTGCAGCGCCGGCTGCGCGCACTGCCGGGCTTCGGCGAGATGAAGGCGCGCATCGTGCTCGGTGTGCTCGCCAAGCACCTCGGTGTCACGCCCGCAGGCTGGAAGGAGCTGGCGCCGGACTTTCCCACCCTCGCCGACGTCCAGACAGTCGCCGAGCGCGAGCAATACCAGGCGGGCAAGCGCGCGTACAAGGCCGCGATGCGCGCACAGGCGGATGCCAGGTCAGGTGAGGCCGAGCCGGTTGGCTGAGGTCACCGTCCGCGAGGACGGCGGGGTCCGTATCGTCCAGGTCGGGCCGATGGGTCCTTACGGCAACAACGCCTACATCATCCGCGACGTCGCTGCCGCGAAGTCCCTGCTCGTCGACATGCCGCTCGACGAGGGACCGCTGCTCGAGGCGATCGCCGCCGAGGGTGGTGTCGAGCAGGTCATCGCCACCCACTGGCACCCGGATCACTGGGCCACGTACGACGCCGTCCGCGCCGCCACCGGTGCTCCGGTGCACGTAGGCTCCGCGGAGGTGAACCTCGCCGAAGAGCGCGTCGACGGCCGCCTCGAGGATGGCGCCGAGGTCCGTGTTGGGTCGATACGTGTCGGTGTGATCCACACGCCAGGGCACACGCCCGGCAGCATCTCGCTGCGCGTGGGGGCTGCCGTCATCAGCGGGGACACACTGTTCCAGGGCGGGCCGGGGAAGACATTCGCGGCTGGCGACCTCGAGACCCTCATCGCCAGCATCCAAGCACGACTGCTGCCGCTCCCCCCGGAGACAGTGGTGCTCCCCGGGCACGGCGGCGCAACCACCATCGAACAGAGCCGGGCGGGAGTGGCGGCGTACCTGCGATCGCCAAAGCCAGCGGGGTTCCACGGCGACGTCGAGTGGCCGCAGGCCTGACGGACCGCGGCGGCGCGGAGAAGCTCAGCGCCCGAGCAGGCTGAAGAAGGTCACCGCAAAGAGCGTCACCGAGAAGGCGGCGATCACCCCGATGCCGAGCCAGTCACGCACCCGTAGGGCCATGCGGCGCCGGCGTACGGCGAGCAGCCTGCCGCGCAGCGAGCCCTCGCCCGTCCAGTCCGGCGATGACATTGTTCCCGGAGGACCGCCGCGGAGTTGTGGGGCAGGAGAGAACACGTCGGGCCTCCGGTGACTGTGCGGGTTGGCGGGGGCCGTTTCCCCCCCGGTGAATCCCACAGCGTGGGTATCACATTATGGATAAGTGAACGACGCACGTACACGGTCGGTTACGGGCGTCCCGCACGTACCTGGCGAGTATCAAGTGCCACTTGACACTTGACGGCCGAGCCTCGACCATCCTGGCCGTGGACTCCGCCGCCCATCGCATGCGCGACCTGGTTCGACTCACCGGCGTCAGCGCCCCGACCATCCACTTCTACGCCCAGCAGGGTCTGCTCCCACCGGCGCACAAGACCGCCGGCAACCAGGCCCTGTACGGCGACTCCACCATCGCCCGGATCCGCTGGATCCGCGACCTGCAGACGCAGCTCCACCTGCCGCTGCGCAGCATCGCCCACGTCCTCGCCATGCGCGGCGAGATCGCGGTCGAGGAGATCCGCGCGCTGCAGGCCTTGGGCGCCCTGCTCGACGAGCCCGACCCGGCCGCCGGCGCTGCCGAGCTCGCCGCCGTGCGGGAGCGACTGGCTCCGACCGACATCGCCAGCCTCCAACGGCTCGGCCTGGTCGGTTCGATGGGCCCGATCAGCAGCAGCGACCTGCGCTTGCTCGACCTGGTCGCCGCCATGCGTGCGGCGGGCTTCACCGAGGAGGCGGGCTTCTCGATCGAGAGCCTGGCGCTCTACCGCGACGCGGTGGAGCGGCTGGTCGCCGACGAGCTGGCCCGCATCGTCGAACCGGTGCTGCACCGCCATGACGCGCAGACCCTGCGCGACCTGGTGCACACCGGCCTCCCACTCACCGATCGACTCCTCTCCCTGCTGCATCAGCGCGCGGTGCGCGGTGAATTGCAGCGCTGGCTCGACATCGCCCCCGACGCGGCGGGCGCCACCGCCTAGGAGCACGCTCATGACCACTCGCGTCTACACGTTGCCCGTCGAGCAGACCCGCTGGCATGTCGAGGGTGGTGCCCAAACCGTCTTCAACTGGGAGTACGACGAGGGCCGCGACCGCCTCCTCAACCTCTACGAGAAGGGCAAGACCAAGCAGTGGAACAGCCGCGACCGCATCGACTGGTCGATCGAGGTGGACCAGGACAATCCCTTTGAGTCGCTCGACGCGTACGTGCCCATCTACGGCAGCGACCTGTGGGAGAAGATGGGTCCGCGTGAACGCGGCCAGTTGAAACATCACCTCGCGGCGTGGCAGTTCTCACAGTTTCTGCACGGCGAACAGGGTGCTCTGATCTGCGCGTCGAAGATCGTCCAAACCGTGCCCGACATCGACAGCAAGTTCTATGCGGCAACCCAGGTGATGGATGAGGCGCGTCACGTCGAGACCTATTCACGTTTCCTTCATGAGAAGCTCGACCTGGCCTACCCGATCAACGCGCACCTCAAGTCGCTCCTCGACAACGTGGTCACCGACTCGCGGTGGGACATGACCTATCTGGGGATGCAGGTGCTAATCGAGGGCCTTGCTCTGGCCGCTTTCGGCTTGATCCGCGACGTCGCCGAGAACCCCTTGGCGCGAGCGGTGACCGCGTACGTCATGGAGGACGAGGCGCGCCACGTTGCCTTCGGCCGGCTTGCGCTGCGCGACTTCTACCCGCAGCTGTCCGAGCGCGAACGCCAGGAGCGCGAGGAGTTCTGCGTGGAGGCTTGCTACCTGATGCGCGACCGCTTCCTCGCCGAGGAGGTGTGGAGCAAGCTCGGGCTGCCGCTCGATGAATGTTTGCGGTTCGTCAACACCTCCGAGGCGCAGATGCAGTTCCGTAGCCTGCTGTTCACGCGCATCGCTCCGACGCTCAAGGACATCGGTCTGTTCGGTGACAAGGTGCGATTCGCGTTCGCCGACATGGGCGTGCTCGGCTACAGCGACGTCGATCTCGACGCGCTCAGCCGTGACGATGAGCGCACCGCCGAGGAGATCGACGGCGCCCGTCGCGACCAGGTGAACCGTACGATCGCTGCCGCCAGCGCCTGACCCGGCGAGGCGTCAGGTTCAGCCGAATGGGGCGCCGAGTGCGGTCGCGACGCTCGGCGGCAGCGGCAGGTCGGCGACGTCCGGCGCGACCATCACCGGCGGCGCCAGACGCCTCTGGATGGGGAGGACGCCCGACCACACTCTGCGCTTGAGGTCGGCGGGTGTGTCGATCGAGCCCGCATTGCGTACCTTGGCGGTGGCCCGGTGCAGAGGGATCGACACGATCTCGGTGGCCTTCAGCTCGGTGGGTGTGGGCGGGCGCACCTCCGCCCAGCGGCCGGGCAGGACGTGCTCGACGATGATCCGCAACGCAGCGAGCTTCTCCTGCGGATCGCCGATCGCGGTGGCGCTGCCGAAGAGCATCGCCGAGCGGTAGTTCATGGAATGGTTGAACGCCGAGCGCGCGCACACGATGCCATCGACGGCGGTGACCGTCACGCAGACGGGCACGCCCTCGGCAAGTGTGCCGAGCATGCGGCTGAGCGTGGAGCCGTGGATGAGCAGCCGCTCGCCGTCGCGCGCATGGATGGTGGGCACCGCGTAGGGCCAGCCATCGACCACGAAGGCTACGTGGCAGATGCGCTCCGCGTCGAGGATGGCGCGCACGGTCTCCAGGTCGGTGGCTCCCCGTTCCGGATGGCGGCCGTGCGCGAGGTTGGGGGTGGCAGTCATGGCTCCATGGTGGCGCACCCGTGCCCAACGCCGCGCTGACCCGTCAGGGGTTGCGCAGGACGTGACGCAGCTTGGGACCAAGCCATGGCTTCGGTCCCCAGGCGAGCAGACGGCCGCTGAGGATCGCCGACCACTGGTTGATTCGCCCGAACAGGAGGAGGAGGAGGGTGGCCGGCGCTGCGGAGACGTGGCAGTCCACGCGGCGCGGTTGCGCGACGGCAACCGTCATCGCGCCGTCGCTGATCAGCAGGAACACATGGCCGGCGCCGCGGACGGACAGGTCGTAACACGCCTCGAACCCCGCGGTCCTGTCCTGGTGGACCATGGCGCGCGGGTCAAGCTGCGAGAGCAACGGGAACGCGAAGCCCATGAGGGCCAGCGAGGCGTGCGCCGGCTCGATCGCCCAGCGGACCCCCTGTGCGCGCGCGATGTCGTGGCCGTGCACCAGGCATTCGCTGAGGATGTGGCAGGCGAGCCCCACGCGCGGTACCGCGATGCCCTGGACCAGCCAGGGCGAGGGCGCGTCGCTGGTCAGCGGCGAGCTGTCGGCGAGGAACGCGACGGCTCGGGCGTCGATTCGATCTGCCAGAGCCGCGGGCGTTCGATCGAGCTCCTGCCTCACCAGCGCCTCGGTGAGCGAGCCGAGCGTCTTGATGTCCTGCAGGGGCGATTCCATCTCTGCGTCGGCGAGCGCGGTGAGGTTCTCCCAGACGTGCGCCAGGTGGACCGCGACGTCACCGGTGTTCCATGTGCCCACCGCTGGGGCGTCCGGTTTCTCGATCGAGCGGACCAGCCTGATCACCCGCGCCGCCGTGATCGCCAGCGCAACCCGCACCTCCGTAGGATCGACGTCTCCCAGCACCGGCACGGGTGGGATGGTAGCCGTCGTGCTCCCATCGCCTCCTGAGGTGACTGAAGCGCTTGGGACGTGCGTGCTAAAATCGCGGGACAGGCTGGGGCCGTGGCGACACGACCGCCTGCCGCGGAAGGGGGGAATCGCGTGGACATCGTGCCGGAGTTCAACACCAGCTGCTACCTCACCATCAACGACCAGGTGAGGGGCGACGTGAGGTGCTACCCGCTGCACCGTACCGGCGACGCGGAGAAGATCCTCGAGGAGTTCGTCACGGTGATCGGCGGCGGACGGATCGTGACCCGCCCCTACGAGTACGAGATCTTCGACACGACCGAGCAGTACGTCGGCCATGCCTGGGGCTGGAAGAAGTCGGAGGGCTGACGGCTGCCAGAGCCGCACCGGGCGGCGTAGCCCCAGCCGGGATCGAACCGGCGTTACCGGCGTGAAAGGCCGATGTCCTGACCACTAGACGATGGGGCCGCCAGCGCAAGGGTAGCGGTGTCCTTCGCGCTGGCTTCCTTATACTCGGCGGCGTCGTCGCCGTTCGCTTCGGGAGAGACTGATGTCAGTCCGAGAGCTCGCCGGCAAGGTGATCGGTTTCGGGATCACAGCCCTGGCGCTCATCGCCGGTGGCCTGCTCGTGCTGCTCGGTCCGCACGCATACAACGACTACCTCAACGTCGCTCTCGGCGTCCTGCTGATCCTGCTCGGCCTCGGTGCCGGCGGTTTCGGAACCATGGTCATCCTCGGCGTGATCCTCGACGAGCGCGCTCGCCAGCGCGAGGAGCGGCTCCACGTGACGCCTCGGTCCGGGCCGCCAGTCCCGCCACCGGCATGGGGCATGGGTGACATCGGCCGGCCCGGTGCCGGTGGAGTCGCGCACGTCAGCGAAGGCCCGCGCGGCGGCGGCTCGGTGCGTGTCATGAGCATCGCCGCGCGCCGCTGGGACGGACCCCTCTTCGTCGGTGTGCTCATCGTCTGGACTGTGGTAGCGCTGCTCATCGCCGCCCCGAGGTGACCGACGGCCGCATCCCGATGCGGACACGATTCGCTCCCTCCCCCACCGGGCCGCTTCATTTCGGATCGGTGCGCACCGCCCTGTTCGCGCGGCTGGCGGCGCGGTCCAGCGGCGGCAGCTTCATCCTTCGCATCGAGGACACCGACCAGGAGCGCTATCTCGAGGACAGCGAGGCCCTGATCATGGAAACGCTGCTTTGGCTCGGTCTCGACTGGGACGAGGGTCCCGGGATCGGCGGTCCGCACGGTCCCTACATCCAATCGCAACGCACCGACGTCTATCGCCACCACGCGGACATCCTGTTGGAGCGCGGAGCCGCGTACTGGTGCACCTGCAGCCCCGCGCGACTCGCGGAGATGCGCGAGCAGCAACGCGCCGCCAGCCGGCCGACGCGCTACGACCGGCGCTGCCTCGGCCGCCGGGACGAGGTCCGCGAGGAGCGCGCCGCCGGCATGGCCGCCGTGCTGCGCCAGCTGATCTCGCCCGGGCGAACCACCTGGGATGACGTGGTGCGCGGCGTGATCTCCTTCGACAACGCGGACATCGACGACCAGGTGCTGCTCAAGTCCGACGGGTTTCCGACGTACCACCTCGCCGTGGTCGTCGACGACCATCTCATGGAGATCAGCCACGTGATCCGCAGCGATGAGTGGATCCCCTCGACGCCCAAGCACCTCGGCCTCTACGACGCGTTCAAGTGGACGCCGCCGCGGTTTGCGCACGTGCCACCGGTGCTCGGTGAGGATCGACAGAAGCTCAGCAAGCGGCGCGGCGCGCGCAACGTGCTCGAGTACGGCGAGCTCGGCTACCTGGCCCCGGCGGTCGTCAACGCCATGGCGCTGCTCGGCTGGTCGTCGGGAACCGAGGAGGAGGTGTTCACCCCGCCCGAACTCGTGGAGCGCTTCTCCATCGAGCGCGTCAACGACTCGGCGGCGGTGTTCGATCCCAAGCGACTGGACTCCCTCAACGGCCAGCACATCCGCCGGCTTCCCGTCGAGGAGCTCGTCGAGGTTCTCGAGTTCTGGTTGCCCGGGACCAGCAAGGAGACGCGCCGCAAGCTGGTGCCCCTCCTCCAGGAGCGCATGGTGACGATGCGCGATGCCACCGACCTCGCCGCGCCCCTGCTCGGCGACGCGCCGTGGGACGACGACGTCGTCTTCCCGCCAAGAAAGGTCGACAACGACACCGCCATCGCGCTGCTCGATGCCGCCTGCGCCGAGGTGGAGGGCGGTGCGCTCGAGGACGGCACCGCCATGCGCGAGCGCCTCACCGCGATGCTCGAGGAGCGCCACGTCACGGCGCGCGACGGCTTCCGCGTGCTCTACATCGCCATCCTGGGCCGTCCCCAGGGCGTTCCCGTCTTCGACGCGATGGCGTTCATCGGCCCGGAGATCTCGGTGCAGCGGTTGCGAGCGGCGCGGGCGCGGCTGGAACTGTAATCCGCGGGCGCAGCGCCAGGTAGGTGATGACGGCGACGAAGAAGCCGACCACGAAGCTGATGTCGCCGACCTGCGGAGCGTTCGACGGCACCACCCCGACGAACAGCGTCTGGTTCCAAAAGGGGAATGAGGCGGCGATGCCGGCGACCATGGCCGCCACGCCTTTGTAGGGCCGGTGGCGCGGATCGAAGAAGCCGGCCGCGCGGTAGCGGCCGCGGCGCAGCGTCCAGTCGGTGAGCACCACCGCGATAAAGGGCACGATCCAGTACGTGTTGAAGAAGAGGAACGCCTCGTATTTGCTGCCGGGTGCTGCGCTGCCGGTGAGGCCGACGAAGAACCCCACGATGCCGAAAGCGACGGCGACGATAGCACGTCGGCGGCGCAGCGTGAGCCTGATGCCCAGGGTCAGGAAGGACATCGCCGCGCTGTAGAGGTTGAGGACGTTGGCGGCGATGGCACCGAGCGCGATCGCCACGGTGGCGATGAGGCCGAGGGCGTCGGGCAGCGGCTTGACGAACTGGTCGGTGGGAACATCATTCGGTCCCCACGACGTGCCTGCGACGGTTGCCAGGCCAGCGCCGGCGATCTCCAGCAACGCGCACGACACGAAGATCCCCAACCCCGCGGCGAGCGCGACGCGCAACGCCGGTGTGTTCCTGGGCAGGTAGCGCGCGTAGTCGGCACCGTACGGGTTCCAGCTCACCGCGTACGCGTACGCGAAGAACACGGCCAGGATGAAGGCACCGGTCTGACCGCCGGCCGCCGCCGGAGCGGCCGCGTTGAACCCGAGCTGCGCGTTGGTGTGAGCGAAGATGTACAGGCAGCAGGCGGCGAACACCAGGCCGAGGAACGGGAAGATGACTCGCTCGAAACGGTGCACCATGTTGTAGCCGACGAACGCGATGGCCACCTCGACTGACACCACCACGGCGAGCGCCAGCCAGAACGGCGGCACCCGCCAGCCGACGTGACCGAAGAACGTCTGCACGGCGAAGGCGCCGCTCACCGAGTTGACCGCGACCCATCCCGCACCCGAGGTGAGGGTGTTGAGCGCGGCGGGCAGAAGGTTGCCGACGAACCCGAAGGCCGCCCGGCTCTGGATCAGCTGCGGGACCCCGTAGCGCGGACCGAAGGTGGACAGCCAGCCGTGCGTGACCGATCCGAGCGCCGTTCCCAGTACCAGGCCGAGCGCGGTGAGCCAGAAGCCACCCCCGAAGAGCACCACTGGGAGGACACCGACATACACGGTGGCGAACTCGAAGTTGGGCGACATCCACGTCCAAAACAGCTCGTTGGGGCGGCCGTGTCGCTCCGCGGCAGGGATGTACTCGACACCACCGGGTTCGATGGCGGCGACGATGTCGCCGTAGACACCCTCCCGAACCGGGACGCCAGTCTCGACTTCTTCGGTGACGGTCGTGCTCACCGCCGTGCTGTCAGGATGGCGCGCTGGTCGGCAGCGCGCCGTCGATCGCGGCTCGAAGTCGCACCGCATCGTGGGCGGCGCGCACCACGGCCACGCCGGCTGCGCCTGCCTCGATGCAGGACGCCGCATTACCGGCATCGATGCCGCCGATCGCCACGACGGGACAACGCACCGCGGCGCAGATCGCGGCCAGGCCCTCGAGGTAGATCGGCGGCGAGGCGTCGGTCTTGCTCGGCGTCGCCCACACGGGTCCCGCGCCGAGATATCCGGCCCCGATGCCCTGTGCCTCCTCGGCCTCATCGATGTCGGCGACGCTCATGCCGAGCAGCAGGCCCGCGGCCACGGCTCGCTCTGCGCCCCGATCGGTCTGGCCGAGATGAACGCCGTCAGCGCCGCAGCGCAGGGCCGCCTCCACGTCGTCGTTGATGACAAGGATAGCCGGAAGATGGCGCAGCCGCCTGCCCATCTCGGCGCGAGCGACCGTGCCGGCGTCCTTGAGACGGACCTGCACCACGGTGGCGCCCGCGGCCACGGCGCACTCGGCCACCGCGATGCTGTCGACGATGGCGTGCAGCTTCAAGCCGCCGTCACCCGCGCGCGGGCGTCGATGGAGTCCGGTGAGAGCGCATACAGCGCGTCGTAGAGCGCGACGTGAAAGCTGCCCGGTCCCCGGCTGCGCGTGGCGGCGTCCTCACCGGCCACGCCGAGCGCCACCAGCGCCTCCGCGGCGGCCTGCAGCGCTTGATCGTGGTTGACCGCGGCAAAGCACCCGGTGATGGCGCTGGCGATGCAGCCCGTGCCGGTGACGGTGGCCAGCAGAGGATCACCGTTGGCGATGCGCAGCGTGCTGGCGCCGTCGCTCACCGCGTCGACGCGCCCGGTCACCGCCACGACACAGCCGAGCGCGCTCGCCGCGGCGGCGGCAAGGTCACCGGCGTCGTCAGCGGTCGCCACGGACTCGACGCCACGGATCTCCGCGGCGCGGCCGGCGAGCGTGGCGATCTCGGCGGCGTTGCCGCGGACGATGGCCACGCCGACCTCGGCGAGAATGCGCCGCGCACTCGCGGTGCGCAGCGCCGTCGCGCCCGCTCCGACGGGATCGAGGACGACGGGAACGCCCGCGGCATTGGCGGCGCGCCCGGCGAGGATCATCGACTCGACCCATTCGGTGGTCAGCGTGCCGATGTTGAGCACCAGCGCGCCGGCGACGCTAGCCATCTCGGCGACCTCCTCAGGCGCGTGCGCCATCACTGGCAGCGCTCCGATCGCGAGAGTGGCGTTGGCAGTCTCGTTCATGACCACGAAGTTGGTGATCTGGTGCACGAGCGGACGCTGCGCGCGAAGCCTGCGCAGGGATTCGCCCGTAGCGACAGTTGCCGGCCGGGTGCGCCTCGCGCTCATGCGGGTCGTCCTTCGCGGAAAGGTGTCGGGAGGACACCTCCCGACACAACGGGCACGCGCAAGCGACTGCGCACGTCGAGGACGTCGACAGGGCCCTCGCCGGCGCCGATGTCATCGAGGCCACGGGCGACAGCCGCTGACGCGACCTCCGCGGCCGTGCGCGCCGCCTGCGCCAGAGGCCAACCCTGGGCGAGCAGCGCGGCGAGGGTTGCCGAGTGCGTGCACCCCGCGCCATGCGTGGCCGCCACGGCGTGGCGAGGGACGGGGATCTCCAGGTGGTCGCGGCCGTCGCAGAGGTGATCGACGGGGTCTTCGCCATGACCACCGGTGACGATCACAGCGGCGGCGCCCATCTCGCAGAGGCGCTCGGCCAGTTCGCGCCGGGTTCCGCGAGCGCCGGTGATCAGCTCCGCCTCGGGGAGGTTGGGGGTGACCACCGTGGCCAGGGGGAACAGCGCGCGAACCATCACCTCGACCGCGTCCTCACGGAGGAGTCGCGCGCCCGAGCTGGCGATCATCACGGGGTCGACGACCAGGGGCACAACGCGGCCGGCCAGCGACACCGCGACCACCTCGATGATCTCGGCCGACAGGAGCATCCCGGTCTTGACGGCGTCGGCGCCGATGTCGTCGAAGACGGCGTCGACCTGGGCGGTGATGAAGTCGGTGGGCACCGCGTGGATGGCGGTCACCTCCCTGGTGTTCTGCGCGGTCAGCGCCACGATCACGCTGGCGCCGTGGCAGCCTGCCGCTGCAAAGGCGCGCAGGTCGGCCTGGATTCCCGCGCCACCACCCGAATCGGACGAGGCAATGGTGAGAGCGCGTGCTGTGCGTGTCATCCGAACTCCCTACGCTGGCATGACCCAGATCAGGTTCGCGGGTGTGATCTCAGCCCCGCGCGGGGCACCCCGGTACGGGCAATGTACCACCGTCGCCGCCGCTGCCGGCGGCGCGCTCAGCCGGCTGTTTTGCCGCCCTTCGCCGGCTGCGCGTATGGCGCCACCGAGCGGAATCTGCGGACGATCTCGGGAAGCAGGTTGACGGCGATGATGGGGTTCTCGATGAGAAATTGACGGAAGCTGCCATCGCCGAGCGTCAGGCACCGCAGCCGCGCCGTCGCCTTGATGCTGGCAGTGCGGTCCTTGCCGTCGAGCGCGGCCACCTCGCCGAAGAAGTCGCCGGATCCAAGGTGGTGCACGACGTTGCCGTCGACGATGACGTCGGCATTGCCCTCGAGGATGATGAAGAAGTCAGGCCCTGACAGCCCTTCGGTCAGAACGCCGTGACCGGCGAGGTAGGTGGAGTCGTCGAATCGCTCGGCGGCCGCGCGGATCTGGTCGCGGGACATCCCCGCGAAGAGCGAGCTCTTCTCCAGCGTCGGGATGACGTCGTCACGGACTGAGGCCATGTCAATCTCCCTTCAGCGGGGCGGGGCCCCGTGGCGCAAAGTGTAGACGTCGGTATACGCCGCGGTGGGCGAGCTGCCTCAGTCGAGGAAGTCCGCGAGACGGCGGCTGCGCGAGGGGTGGCGCATCTTGCGCAGCGCCTTGGCCTCGATCTGGCGGATGCGCTCGCGGGTGACCCCGAAGCGGCGGCCCACCTCGTCGAGCGTGCGCGGATGGCCGTCGACGAGCCCGAAGCGCAGCTGGATGACCCGTCGCTCGCGCGGGGTGAGGGTGTCGAGGATGTCCTCGACCTCGACGCCAAGCATGGTGCTGGCGGCGGCATCCTGGGGCCGGATCGCGCCGGTGTCCTCGATGAGCTCGCCGAGCTCGGCGTCGCCGTCGTCGCCGACCGGCGTCTCCAGCGAGACCGGGTCCTGCGCGACTCGGCGGATCTCCTTGACCCGCTCTGGTGTCAGCCCGAGCTCCTCGGCGATCTCCTCGTCGTCGGGCTCGCGGCCGAGCTCCTGGACCAGCCGGCGCGCCACGCGCGCCTGGCGGTTGACCAGCTCGACCATGTGGACGGGGATGCGGATGGTGCGCGCCTGGTCGGCGATGGCGCGGGTGATCGCCTGGCGGATCCACCACGTAGCGTAGGTGGAGAACTTGTAGCCGCGGTGGTAGTCGAACTTGTCGACGGCGCGCAGCAGGCCGAGGTTGCCCTCCTGGATGAGGTCGAGGAAGGGCATGCCGCGGCCGAAGTACTTCTTGGCGATGCTCACCACCAAGCGGAGGTTGGCGGCGGCGAGCAGGTGCTTGGCGTCGTCGTCACCCGCCTCGATGCGCTGCGCGTACAGCACCTCCTGCTCCTTGGTGAGCAGCGCGACCTCACCGATCTCGCGCAGGTACATGCGGACCGGGTCGTCGAGCGACACCGCGGTGCTGACGTCGACCAGCGCCGGTGTGTCCTCCTCCTCGTCGGCGTTCTCGACCCCCTCGCCGGCAATGGCGATGCCGAGCTGGCGGAAGGCGTCGAAGAGGCGCTCGAGCGCATCGGGCTCGAGCTCCATGTCGGGGAAGGCGCCGACGATGTCGTCGGCCGGGAGCTCCCCGTGCTCCTTGCCCCGCACGATCAGGCCCTCGGCGGCGACCACCAGAGGGTCGACCGCGGCACCCGTGGCGCGCGTCGGCGTCAGCGTCGCAGTTGGCATACTCTCTCCGTTCCCAGACCAAATCCCGCCTTGCGGCGATCCCTTCCCCGTACAGGGTGACGGATTTGAGCCCGGTTCTGCGTCGATCCTACGCGCAGCGGGCCATTCCGGCGCTACTGTCAGCGTTCGGTGACGCTTTCGTGCTCGAGGAGGCGTTGCTTGGTGGCCAGGCCGTAGTAGTAGCCGCCGAGGCCGCCGTCACTGCGGACGATGCGGTGGCAGGGCACGAAGAGGCAGATGGCGTTGCGCGCGCAGGCCGAACCGGCCGCGCGCATGGCCCGCGGTGCGCCCGCACGCGCGGCGAGTTCGGTGTAGCTGACCGTGGTTCCTGGCGGCACCTCGCGCATCGCGGCCCAGACCCGGGTGTGGAACGGGCCGCCGGGCTGGCTGACGGCCACCCCGTCGAGCGCATCGATGTCGCCCGCGAAGTAGGCGCGCAGCGCACTTGCCGCAGCGGTCTCGCCACGGCGGATCGTTTGCCTGCGCAGTGGAGGCGCGAGACGGTCGCGCAGCTCGTCGAGGTCGGCCGTGAACGAGGCGACGTTCAGGCACTCCTCCGTACCGATGAGGGACATGTCGCCAAAGGGAGTGTCGACTGTTGTGGTGAGCAGGGTCATGCGGCTGTCTCCGTGGTTGTGGCGGGCACTGACATCTGGTTCCAGAGCTGGACGGTGGCGTAGGCGCGCCAGGGGCGCCATCTCTCGGCGCGCTCGCACATCGCCTCGGCACTGCCTCCGCCGGAGCGCGCGAAAGCCCGGCGCAGGCCGAGATCGCCGGCGGGAAATGCGTCCGGGTCACGGAGCCCGCGCATGGCGATGTACGCCGCCGTCCACGCGCCGATCCCGCGCAGCATGAGCAGCTGCGCAGCAACCTCCGCGCTGTCGGCGCCCGGGCCGAGGTCGAGGTCACCGCGGGCCAGCGCTCCGGCGAGCCGGCGCAGCGTCGCCGCGCGCTCGCCGGTGAGACCGAGGCCGGCCAGGTCCGCTTCTGCGATCGCCGCGGCAGGCGGGAACAATCGAGTCACGCCGTGGCGGGGCCGCGCCAGCGGCACACCGAGCTGTTCAGTGAGTCGCGAGGCCAGCGCGGTGGCTCGTGCCACGGAGACCTGCTGTCCGAGCACGGCACGCACCGCGATCTCGTCCGCATCCACGCAGCCCGGCACTCGCAGCCCGGGACGAGCGGACACCAGTGGCCGCAACACAGGGTCGGCGCAGAGGACCGTCGCGATCGCCTGCGGGTCGGCGTCGACGTCGAAGATCCGGCGACAGCGATCGACGGCGGCGCCGAGGTCGCGCACATCGTCGAGCCAGAGCCGCACCACCAGCTGCGCCGGCTGCGGCTCGAGCTCGACGACCGCGGCGCCGTGGGGCAGCCACAACGAGCGGGTGAGCGTCGCCGTGGCGCAGACCTCGACGCCAGACACCGCGCGTTCCGCGAAGAACCTCAGCAGCGACGCGCCGTCGAATGGCGGACGCACGCCCAGCCGGAGCACCAGGGCGCCCTCTCCAGGAAGTCCCGCTCCACCGCGGCGACGCAACGCGGTGGGAGCGCGGCCGGTGCCGGAGAGCACCTCGCTGTTGAACTGCCGCAGTGAGGAGTAGCCGGCGGTGAACGCGACGTCGGTGATCGGCATCCGCGTCTGCTCGATGAGGGTGCGCGCGGTCTGGAGGCGGCGCATGCGCGCCAGGGTGAGCGGTCCGGCGCCGACCGCTTCAACGAGGACCCGGTGGAGGTGACGTTCGCTGACCTCCAGCCGACGGGCCACGGCGGCCACGCCGGCACCACCGTCGGCCGCGCCCGAGGCGATCAAGCGCAGCGCGCGATCAGCCACCCGGTCCCCGGCCGCCGGCTGCAGACCACCGGGCGCGAGGTGCGGGCGGCAGCGGAGGCAGGCGCGGAAGCCCGCCGCCTCGGCCGCGGCGGCGCTGGCGTAGAAGCGCACGTTGGCGCGCTTGGGGGTCTGCGCCGGGCAGATCGGGCGGCAATAGATCCCGGTGCTGGTTACCGCCGTGAAGAAGCGCCCATCAAAGCGCGCGTCGCGGCTGAGAAGAGCCCGGTAGCAGGCCTCGAAATCCTCGTGCATGAGCGCAGCATGAGGGGTCGCCGGCAGCTCACGCTGGCGGTTTTCGGACGTACCGTCGACGCCGGGCTCAGGAGGGCGAGAAGAGCGCGAACACCGCCCCCTGGGGATCGGCGACGACCGCGAACCGCCCCATCTCAGGGATGTCCATCGGGGGCATGTTGACGGTGCCGCCGAGCTGCTTCACCTTCTCCGCCGACTCGTCGGCGTTGGTCACGGCGAAGTACGCCAGCCAGTGGGCGGGCACGCTATCCGGGAGCTGCATAGCGTTGAGGTCATTGCAGCCGGCGATGGTCCTGCCGTCGAGCTGAAGCTGCACGTAGTTGTCGCCTTCGGCGGTCCAGCCGAACACCGCACCGTAGAACCGCTTGGCGGCCTCGACGTCGCGCGTGCCGAGCTCGTTCCAGGTCATCGCCCCCGGCGCGTTGAAGAGTTCGGCCCCGGTGTGGTCACCGTTCTGCCAGACGCCAAAATACGCACCGGTCGGGTCCTTGAAAAGGGCCATCGTGCCCGAGGTCATGATCTCCATCGGCTCGACGATCACCTCGCCGCCGGCGTCGCGCACCTTCTGCATCGTAACGGCGGCGTCGGCGGTGCGCACGTAGGTCATCCAGGCGGGATCGCCGCCGTCCATGACCGGCCCGGAGCCAGCGACAAGCTTGCCGTCCTTGCGGAACATCGCGTACCCGCCGTATTCCGGTGGCGCGGGCTCGTCGACGGTCCAGCCGAAGAGGTCCTGGTAGAAGGCCCGGCCCGCGTCGACGTCGGTCGTCGAGATGTCGGTCCAGGTGGGGGTGCCCGGGGGGTAGGTCTCGTCGGCCATTTCGCTGCCTCCTAGATGGTGATAACGATCTTGCCAGTGGCGCGCCGCTCGTCGATCAGCTGCAGGGCTGACACGGCGTCGTCGAGCATGAAGCTAGCACCCACGAGCGGCGCGACGCCACCGCTCTCGATCATCGGCTCGAGCGCCGCCGCGGTGGAGGAAAACAGGCCAGGGTCACCACCGAGCCACGCACCCCAGGCCACTCCCAGCACGGAGATGTTGCGCAGCAGCAGGCGGTTCGCGGCCACCGACGGGATGCGGCCTTCGGTGAACCCGACGACGAGCAGCTTCCCGCCGGGGGCGAGGCAGCGCAGGCTCTCGTCGAAACGATCGCCCCCGACGGGATCGAGGATGACGTGAGCGCCCCTGCCCCCATTGAGCGAGCGCAGCTCAGCTGCCCATTCCCCGCCGCTATCGACGACCCGCTCTGCACCGGCCTGGCGCGCCACCTCCGCCTTCTCGGCGCTGCTGGTCACCGCGACCACCTCGGCCCCAAGGCACCGCGCCACCTGGATCGCCGCAGTGCCGACGCCTCCGCCCGCACCGTGCACGACCACCGTCTCTC
Organism: Candidatus Dormiibacterota bacterium; assembly: GCA_030948845.1. Taxonomy (GTDB): domain Bacteria; phylum Chloroflexota; class Dormibacteria; order Aeolococcales; family Aeolococcaceae; genus Aeolococcus. The sequence goes on along the minus strand of JALYZN010000116.1, from coordinate 37,585 downwards.
CGGCCTGCACGGCCGCGCGCTTGCTGAGCGCGAAGTGGGCGGTGTGGTAGTTGAGGATGAAGCCGGCACCCTGCGCGAAGTTGAACGCTTCCGGCAGGCGGCACGTCATGCCCGGGGGAGCGACGGCGGCCTCGGCGAAACCACCCAGCATGGTCACGGCCATGACCCGGTCTCCGGCGGCGAAGCCGCTGCCGGCCGGCGCCGCGCGCACGGTCCCCGCCACCTCGACCCCGGGCACGAAGGGAAGAGGTGGCTTCATCTGGTACAGCCCGCGGCTCATGAGCACGTCGGGAAAGCTCACCCCGGCGGCGACCACGTCGATGAGCAGCTGGCCGCCGCTCTCCGGCGTCGGCAGGTCAGCGGCGCGCAGGCTCTGCGGGCCTTCGAGTGACTCGAACCGCTGGGCTCGCATGGGCGGGCATGATCGCACGGCCAACCCCGCACCGGTGCCGCGAGCGGCCTCAGCCGGGCGCGTAGGTGCTGACCGTGCCGCCTCCGCCCGTGATCACCAGGGACGATCCAGCCGCGCACGTGTAGGAGTCCGTCGCCGAGCCGGGGTGCTGGCTCTGCAGGACCGTGCCGTCCTTGGAGAGCGTGACGGTGAGCGCGGTGGGCTGGTCGAGCTTGACCGCTACCCGCCCGGCCGTCGCGCTGATCGTGCCGGTCGCGGTGCCGGACTGGGCGAGCTTGTACATGCTCCCACCCGCCACGGTTCCCGTCAGCGGCGCGGTGTTGCCGTCATCGGTTCTGATCGCACCAGTCGCGGCGACGGTGATCACCTCGCCTGCTCCACCGGACAGCGTCACCGGTGCGCCCGCGATCGTGATGGTGCCAGTGACTTTCGTGCTCTTCCATGTGCCCACCAGGCAGTGGTCGAGTACCACCGCGGTCGGGGTGGCAGTCGCATCGCTCGGAGAGGAGCCGCAGGAGCACGCGGCAAGTGCTATGGCGACAGCAATGGCGACGAGCAAGCGGCGCGTCACTCCAATCCTCCTGTGAGTCGGTTGCGCGACAATCATGGGACGCGACGCCGCAAAGAGGTCTGCGTGGTACCGGGCGTGCCCAGACCAAGGCCCGAGGAGGATGGTTCACCGTGATGGAGATGACCCCAACCGCAGACGGAACAGACGTTCCGCCGCGGAGCGCTTCCTTCGAAGAGAAGATGGCGTACTACCGCTCGCAACACACCACTCCGGGGGTGCGCGCCACCCACCTGGTGGGCATCCCGGCCGTGGCCGCGGCCATGCCTCTGATCGCCGCCCGTCCTCGGGTCGGAATGCCGCTGTTCCTCGGCGGCTGGGCGTTGCAGGTGCTCGGCCACAAAGTGTTCGAGAAGAACAGCCCGGCGCTGACCAAGGGCCTGTTCACCTACCAGTTCTGCGGCCTGGCGTTCTGGTGCGAGGAAATGGCTGACCTCATCGCGGGGCGCTCCCCGCTGACCGGCGGCCAGGGCTCCGACGATCGTGATGACCTTGGCGACGTCGCCGGCATCCCCGTGGGAGACTTCGCCCAGGTCCGCTGACGCAACTGCACTCGAGGTCAGTTGAGCGCGATGAGAGCGACGGCTGCGGCGGCGAGGACCAAGCCGGCGCCCTGCTGACGGGCGACGCGTTCCCTGAGCACGCCGCGCGCCAGCAGAAGCGTGGTGGCGGGATACAGCGAGCTGATCACGGCCACCAGCGCGAGCAGGCCGCGGTGGATGGCCAGGACGTAGGCAAGGTTGGCCGCGAAATCGGTGACCCCGGCGACCAGCGACAGGCGCAGCACGCCGCCACTCGGTAGTGCGGCGTTGCCGCGCATCGCCGCCACCGCTGTGAGCACCAGGAGGATCAACACCGACGAGGCGCGCTGGCCGACGAGCGGCCAGGCGCCGCCGTTCGCGCCGGTCTGGGCCAGCAGGACGTAGAAGCCGCCGAAGCTCATCCCCGCGCACAAGGCTGAGACGAGCGCTCGGCGGCGCAGTCGTGCGCCGCCGTGCGTCGGTTCGCGGCCGATGAGGAACATCGCGGGCACGGCGAGGACGATCCCGGTGACGGCAAGTGCTCCCGGGCGCTCGCCGCGGGCGACGCCGACCACGACCGGCACCACCGCGCTGAGAACCGCGGTCAGTGGGGCGACCACCGACATCGGACCGATCGCCAATCCGCGGTACAGCAGCACGACGCCGAGAAGACCGACCGTTCCGGCGGCCACCCCCCACGCCACGTCACGCGCGCTGTAAGCCGATCCCGGCAGGAGCGCGACGGCGAGCACGGCAAGCAGCAGGCTGAACGCGTTGCTGACCAGCACCACAGCGGTCGCGGAGACACGGCGGGCCGCGAGACCTCCGCTGAAGTCGCTGATCCCGTAGCAGAACGCCGAGACCAGGGCGAGCAGGGCAGCCATCGCGCGCGACTCTGCATCAGCGGGGGCGGCACGCTGCACGATCCGGCGACGGAAAGCGTTCGTGATGCGGAGACCTGTTAGGCTTCTCACATATGTGGTGCCGAGATGCGGCGCCACTGCCCTTCTTGCGGTTCCTCTCCCCGTTGCACAACGGGTCCCCCAAGCCAGGCACTTGACCAGAGCTTCGAGGGGAAGCGCAGAGCCTTTCGGCTTCGGAGAGACATGACATCGTTCGCCGACCTCGGTGTGCGTCCGCGCACCCTTCAATCCCTGGAACAGGCCAGGATCACCAGTCCGCTACCCGTCCAGGAGGAGGCGATTCCCGTGCTCCTCAAGGGCCGGGACGCCGTCGCCGAAGCCCCCACGGGCTCAGGCAAGACACTCGCATTCCTGATCCCGATGGTCGAGCGCCTCGTCGGGCATCGCCCGCACGGCGGGCCCCGCGCGCTGATCGTCGCACCCTCGCGCGAGCTCGCCAATCAGATCGGTGCGGTGCTTCGCACCGTCGATCGCGGGCTGCGCATCGCCATGCTGTACGGCGGTGTCGGCTACGGTGGACAGCTGAGCGCGCTGCGCAGCAGCCCCGACGTGGTCATCGGTTGCCCCGGGCGCATCCTCGACCTCGCCGGCCAGGGCAAGGCCAGCCTCGCATCCATCGAATACCTCGTGCTCGACGAGGCCGACGAGATGCTCGACCAGGGGTTCGCACCCGACGTCGAGCGCATCATCGCGCTCACCCCGGGCACCGGACTGAACCGGCGCCAGACGGTGCTCACCTCGGCGACGATGCCGGCCTGGGTACAGCGGATGATCGACCGCCACCTCGTCGACCCCGCGGTGATCAGAGTGATCGCAAAGGGCGACCCCACACTCGAGCACGCCATCCTGCACGTGGAGCGCGCCAACAAGGTCGACACGCTGTCGCGCCTTCTCCGCCGCCACAAGGGGTCTGCACTGGTCTTTCACCGCACCAAGCACGGCGCCAAGGCCCTGGCTCGCGACCTCAACGCCCGTGGCCACCGCAGCGCCGAGCTGCAGGGGAACCTCTCCCAGAACGCTCGCGACAGGGCGGTCGCGGCATTCCGCCACGGCCAGGCGGACGTGCTCGTCGCCACCAACGTGGCCGCGCGCGGGCTCGACATCAGCCACGTGGCCATGGTGGTCAACTACGAGCTCCCCGAGACCCCGCAGTGGTTGACGCACCGCATCGGCCGCACCGCACGCAATGGCGCCGCCGGACGCGCGTTCACATTCCTCACTCGCGAGGACTCCGAGAAGTGGCGCAAGCTGCGCCGCCTCGGCGCGCCCGAGCTGCCCGGCGCTGATACGGAGCACCTGCTCAGCACCGGTGACATCCGCTTCATCGCCAGCCCGCCGATGGGCGTGCCGCGCTCGGCGCCGCCCCGGCGCCCGCAGCGCGGGCCGAACGGCACCGGGTTTCACCGCCGCCGGCCGCGTCCCTCGTCCGTACGCTAGGCAGACGTCACAGCGCTACGGCAGCCGCGTCGCGCTTGCGCATCTTGTTGCGCTGGTCGGCGTTGAGGACGCGCTTGCGCAACCGGATCCCCTTCGGGGTCACCTCGACGAGCTCGTCGTCCTCAATGAAGTCGAGGCTCTCCTCGAGTGACATGCTGCGTGGCGGCACCAGGCGCACCGTGGCGTCCTCGGTGGACGAGCGGATGTTTGTCTTCTGCTTCTGCTTGGTGACGTTGAGGTGCATGTCACCGGGGCGACGGTTGAGGCCGACGATCATGCCCTCGTACACCGTGGTACCCGGGCCGATGAAGGGCTGGCCGCGCTCCTGGAGGCCGAGCAGACCGTAGGCCACCGCGCTGCCCGGCTGGCTGGCGGTGAGCACGCCGTTGCGCGTCGTCGGCGGCAGGCTGCGCCAGCGCTCCCAGCCGAGCAGGCGTGTCGACATCACCCCGGTACCGCGCGTCAGGGTAAGGATCTGGCTGCGCAATCCGATGAGCGCCCGCGTCGGCGCGTGGTGCACAAGTCGCGCCCTGCCGGCCGCGTCGGTGCGCATCGACTGCAGCTGCCCGCCACGCGATCCCAGCGTCTCGGCGATAGCTCCCACCGCGTCAGCGTCACAGTCGATGGTGCACTCCTCGACCGGCTCATGACGGTGGCCGTCGATGTCGCGTGTGATCACCGCCGGGCGCGACACCTCGAACTCGTAGCCCTCGCGGCGCATCGTCTCGATGAGGATGGCGAGGTGCAGCTCGCCACGGCCGCTGACCTCGAAGATGTCGGCGGTCGGCCCGTCGGCGACACGCAGCGCCACGTTGGTGAGCAGCTCGCGTTCGAGGCGCGCGCGCAGCTGCCGCGAAGTGCTGCTCAGCGTCGCCTCACGGCCCGCCAGCGGTGACTGGTTGACGGAGAACTGCATGCGCAGGGTCGGCTCCCCCACCTCGGGGCGGGGCAGGGGCACCGCGTTGTCGGCGTCGGCCACCGTGTCACCGATGGCGACGTCGGCGAGCCCGGTGATGTAGACGATCTCCCCCGCCGCGACCTCCTCGACGGGAATGCGCTGCAGTGCCTCCACGGTCATCACCGTGCCGATGCGCTGGCGCGGGCCGATGCCGTCCTCCGTGCAGCAAACCACGGCGGCGCCTACCCTGAGGACGCCCTTGTTGATGCGGCCGAGCGCGAGGCGGCCGCTGTAGTTGTCGTGGTCGAGGTTGCTGACCAGCATCTGGAACGGTGCGTCGGGATCAGCCGGTGGTGGCGGCACGTGCTCGAGGATGGTGTCGAGCAGCGGTTCGAGCGTGCTGCCGTCGCGGTTGAGGTCGAGCGTCGCCGTGCCGGCGCGCCCGTTCGTGTACACAACCGGCGCGTCGAGCTGGGCGGCGTCCGTGGCCAGCTCGAGCAGCAGGTCGTGGGTTGCCTCGACCGTCTCCGCCGGTTGTGCGTTGGCCCTGTCGATCTTGTTGACCACGATGATCGGGCGCAGCCCCAGCGCCAGCGCCTGGCGCAGCACCACGCGGGTCTGCGGCATCGGACCTTCGGCGGCGTCGACGAGCAACAGGCAGCCGTCGGCCATGCCGAGCACGCGCTCCACCTCGCCGCCGAAGTCGGCGTGGCCCGGGGTGTCGATGATGTTGAGCTTGACGCCGCGATAGCGGATCGAGGTTGTCTTGGCGAGGATGGTGATCCCCTTCTCGCGCTCGAGGTCGCTGCTGTCCATGATCAGCTCGCCAACCTGCTCGTGGGCGGCGAAGACGCGTGCCTGCTTGAGGAGAGCATCGACGAGCGTCGTCTTGCCGTGGTCGACGTGCGCGACGATGGCGACGTTGCGCAGGTCCGCGCGGCGGGGCATGGATTCGAGCACGGTCGGCATGGTTCTATCGTCGCCGACGCGAGGCGTTTAGTGTCCTGGCTCACGGGCGGCGCGGAGTCGACCCCAGGGCCAGGACCCGCGCCCAGTTCTCCTCGCTGCCGTGAAGGTCGGCCGTGGCCCCTGCCGGCATCAAGGCACTAGCATCGAGCGCGGATGAGTGAGATCGCCTCCGAGGTCACCGACCTGCTGCAGCGGCTGATCCGCAACGGCTGCATCAACGACGGGACCCCGGACTCCGGGCAGGAGATCCGCAGCACCGAGCTCCTCGCTGATCACCTCCACGGGTCCGGTGTCGAGATGACCACCTTTGAGTCACTGCCCGGGCGCGCGTCGCTGCTGGGCCGCCTCGAGGGAACCGACCCTGCTGCTCCGACCCTGATGCTGATGGGTCACACCGACGTGGTGCCGGTGGATCCTGAGGGATGGCGTCGCGACCCGCTCGGCGGCGAGCTCGTCGACGGCGTGGTGTGGGGACGCGGCGCAATCGACATGCTCAACCTGACGGCATCGATGGCGGTGGCGACCCGACGCCTGGCGACATCCGGGCAGCGTCCCCGCGGCACCTTGCTGTTCCTGGCAGTCGCCGACGAGGAGGCCGGCGGCGCGCTCGGTGCCGGGTGGCTCGCCGAGCACGAGCGCGAGGCGATCCGCGCCGATTTTGTGATCACCGAGAACGGCGGCGTGCTGCAGCACACCGCGGGGGGAGAGCGCATCGGCGTCACTGTCGGCGAGAAGGGCATCTGCTGGTGCCGGGTGACGGTCCACGGCACGCCCGGGCACGGCTCGCGGCCGCTGCACGCCGACAGCGCGCTCGTCAAAGCCGCCGAGGTGGTGACCCGACTCTCCGCGTACCCAACGGCGGCGCACATCACCGAGGCCTGGAGGCGCTGGGTCGCCGGCATGGGCTTCGAGGCCGCGATCGCCGAGGCACTCGTCGACCCAGCTCGCATCTGGGAGGCGCTGGACCAATTGCCGCACGGACTCGCCGGGATGGCCCACGCGCTCACCCACCTCACCGCCAGCCCCAACGTCATCCGCGGCGGTGACAAGACCAATGTCATCCCTGGGCGTGTCGACATCGAGGTGGACATCCGCAAGGTCCCCGGGCAGACGGATGAGGACGTGCTCGAGTTCTTCGACACCGCACTCGGTCCGCTGCGCAGCGCCGTCGAAATCGAGGTGATGCAGCGCGACGATCCCTCCGAGTCGCCGGTGGACACGCCGCTGTGGGACGCCATCAATCGCGCCGCCACCGCGGTGTACCCGGAGGCACGCTGCATCCCCACCTTGACGCCCGGTGGGACCGACGCGCGCTTCTTTCGCGCCATGGGCGTGCCGGCCTACGGCATGGCTCTCTACAGCCGGGCGATGTCGCTGCAGCAGTTCAGCGAAATGTTCCACGCCAACGACGAGCGCGTCGACCAGGAGTCGCTGCGCCTCACCGTCGAGCTGTACGGAGCCGTGGCCCGCGACCTGCTGGGATAGCAAAGGGGGAACTCTGTCCATCGTGGGACATTCCCAGTCGGCGGTGTCAGCTCAAACGGCGAGCTCGCCCTCATCGTTGTCGATGCGCATCAGCGAGACACGCTTGCGGATGGTCAGCGTGCCCGCGTGTGGGGCCACGTACGAGCCCGACACGGGCGCGACGTCCGCGTAATCACGGCCCACGGCGACGGTCAGGTAGGTCATTCCGACGCTGCAGCCGTGGGTGGGGTCGAGCGCCATCACCCGCGCGTGGCCGGAGCCGTCCGGGACCAGCACCTCAACCCACGCGTGCGAGCCGCCCGCCCCGAGCAGTTGACCGGAGACGTAGCGGGACGGCAGCCCGAGGCCGCGGGTGACGGCCAGCAGCACGTGGGCGAAATCCTGGCAGACACCGGTGCGTTTGGCGAACGCCTCTGCGGCGGTCGTGCGGACGGTGGTGACGTCGTGGGCGTACATCATCAGCTCGTAGACACGCTGGCACGCGGCGAGCGCGAGCTCACCTCCCTGAAGGCGGGTGCCGCGCAGGTCGTTGATCAGGGCGTCGAGGTCACCGTCGGCGGTGGTCAGGGGCGTGGTGTCGAGAAGCCGGCGGTCGTGAAGCAGGCTTCCCGCAGCGAGGTGCTGCTGGGCTGACCTGCGCTCCACCACGCTCGTAGAGAGGAATGTCACCTGCTCGGCGACGTAGGGGACCTCGATGTCGACGACGTGGTTGCCGAAGGCGTCCGGCGCGGCCCGCACCCGCTTGGGCGTGGCGTCGACCACCTCGACGCGACGCGACACACGGCGTTGGTCACCGTGATGCTCGCGGGGCTGCACCACCAGCCGCTGACGGAGGCGGTGAACGGGGCCGTCGTACTGGTACGTGATTCTCTGCTGGATGACGTAGGCGCTGCGCCGCACGCGGGCCCAGTCGACGGCCGACGTGTCGACGCCGGCCATGTCCACCGGATCGTCGAGGCTGTCGAACTCGTCGCCAAGCGGCAGTTTCACGACTGATCCTCGAACACGCCGCGCACGGGCGGAACGGCGCTCGACCACGGTGCCGCGCCGGCGGGTTCCGCGGCAACCCGCATCGCCGCCAGCGGAGCACGTCCATAGCTGGTCAGCATGGCCACGTCCGCCGCGTCACGGCCGCGGCCAATCACCACCCGACCGGTCCTGCGCTCGTTGTTGCGCGGGTCGAAGGTGTACCAGCGGTCGCCGATGTACGTCTCCAGCCACGCGGCGAAGTCCATGGGCTCGGGGACGGGGATGACGTCGATGTCAGGAAGATACCCGAAGCAATAGCGCGTGGGGACATTTAAGGAGCGCAGAAACGCAACCGCGAGGTGGGTGAAGTCGCGACAGACGCCGCGGCGCTGCACGTAGATCTGGGTGGCGCCGGTGCTTGTGTCACTGGTGCCCATCGCAAACGTGATGTTGTTGTGCACCCAGTCCACAACGGCCTGGACGCGCGCCCATCCCTCAGGGACGGCACCGAACAGCGCCCAGGCCGTGTTGGAGAGCCGGTCGGACTCGCAGTAGCGGCTGGCCAGCGTGTAGTGCAGGACCTCGGCGGGAAGGTCTGCGACAGCGGTGAGGACAGCAGAGGGGTCGGACTCATCGACCCCGACATCCACCTCCACCTCGGCCTCGTAGCGGATGTGCGTGCGCCCGGGACCGAGAGTCAGGCGTCTGCAGACATTTCCGTAGATGTCGGCATAAGTCTGCGTCGGCACCGCGGGTTCGGTCTGCAGTTGCGGCCGCGTCACAGCGAGCACGGCGTCTGGACGCGGCTCCACCTGGAGAACGAGCGTCACCGGCCAGCTGAGGTCGTGGACGAACTCACACCCGACACGCACCTGACGGCGAGAGTCCTCCGGCACGCTGGCAGTCTACCGTCAGAGAGTAGTCTCCAACGACAATGGCGCAGATGCAGTCGCCTGCGACCCTTCCGGCCGGCGCCGACGAATGCGTGACGCCGGACGGAAACGTCCGGGGACCCTACATCCAGCTGCTAGGCGCCGTGGTCCGTTCCCCGGGTGATCTCCCCAGGATCCGGAGCGGGGCGCAGCAGTGGTTCGCCGACCGCGACGTCACCTTCGGTGTCCCCGCCGACGGGACGGCTCCGATATTTCCCTTCGACCCCATCCCGCGGGTCATCGGCGCCTCGGAGTGGCGCACCGTACACCGCGCGCTCTCACAACGGGCGATGGCGCTCGACCATTTTGTCTCCGACTGCTACGGCGCCCAGCGCGCGCTGCGCCACGGCGTGGTGCCGGGCCGCCTGGTGTACAGCAGCACCGGCTACCTCAGGGACCTCGTGGGGACCCGACCGCCGCGCGCGACCTGGTGCCATGTGGCGGGCATCGACGTGGTTCGCGTGCATGGGACCTTCTGCGTCCTCGAGGACAACGTCAGGGTGCCCAGCGGGGTGGCGTACGCGCTCGAGGCGCGGCGCGCCATGGAGAAGGTGGCGCCGGAATGGTTCGCAACCAACGCGGTGCGGCGCATCGACGAATACACCAAGCGGCTGTGCCGCATCCTGCAGCGTATCGCTCCGCGACCGTGGGACGCGGCCATCGCAGTGCTGACTCCGGGGCCGTACAACGCGGCGTACTACGAGCACAAGCTGCTCGCCGAGGAGATGGGTGCGACCCTGGTCGAGGGCCATGACCTGATCGTCTCCGAGGACGAGGTGTACCGGCGCGACGACGATGGCGGCATCCAGCGCGTCGACGTCATCTACTCGCGCGTCAATGGTGAATGGCTCGACCCGCTGGTGTTCCGCAGCGAGTCGATGCTCGGGGCTCCGGGAATCATCGAGGCGTGGCGCCGCGGCAACGTGGCCATCGCCAACGCACCTGGCACCGGCGTTGCCGACGACAAGGCGATCTATCCATACGTGCCGGCGATGATCCGCTACTACCTCGGCGAGGAGCCCCTGATGGACAACGTGCCCACCTTCGACCTTGCCGACCGGGGGCAGCGACAGCACGTCATCACCCACTTCGACAGGATCGTTCTCAAGCCGGTCGATGCCAGCGGCGGCTACGACATCCACTTCGGCCGCCTCGTCGGGTCCGCGGAGCGCGCTGAGCTGATCGCCAGGGTCGAGGCCGCCCCGCGACAGTGGTTGGCGCAGGAGGAGGTCGAGCTGAGCCGGGCGATCTGCCTGCGTTCCGATGGCGGCCTCGAGCCTCGCGCCGTAGATCTGCGCCCCTTCGTGCTTCTCGACGAACGCCCGTGGATCACGCCCGGCGGGCTGACCCGCGTGGCACCGGACTCGCAAACTCTGGTGGTCAACTCCTCGCAGGGTGGAGGGAGCAAAGACACATGGGTGCTGAGTCGCTGACCTACGCGGTGTGGCACCACACCACGCTGCGCTACACGGATCCCGTCTCGCTTTCGTTCAACGAGGTGCGGATGCGTCCACGCGACCGCGGCTCGCAGCGCACGCTGGCGTTCTCGCTGCTGAGCAACCCCGCAGCGGTGCCGCGCAGTCGGATCGACTACTTCGGCAACTACGTGCACCGGGTCGACGTGACCTCGCCGCACGATGTGCTCGAGTTCATCGTGGACGCGGTGGTGGAGAATAGCGAGCCACGCCGCCGACGTCTGCCGGAATGGTCGGAGAACGTGCTGGCCGGGGATCCGCGCCTTGAGTACGTGCTGCCCAGCCCGCGCGTGCCGCTCGCCGAGGCGACGAGGAGGCTGTGGCAGGAGTGGAACGGCGAGGACCGCAGCTTCGACGCCGTGCTGGCCACGGCGGAGCGTATCCCCAAGCAGCTGCGCTACGTCACCGGTGCCACCACTGTCGAATCGAGCATCGACGACCTGCTCGAAGGGGGGGCCGGCGTCTGCCAGGACTTCAGCCACCTCTTCCTGGCCATGGTCCGCGGCGCGGGCTGGCCGGCGCGGTATGTCAGCGGCTATCTCGGTCCCGCCGGCGACCAGATGTTCATCGAAGGCCAGTCACACGCGTGGGCGGAAGTGTGCGGTGCCGACGGCCGCTGGGTGGGATTGGACCCCACCCACGGTGGCTACACCGGCGCCAACCACCTGCGCCTTGCCGCCGGACGCGACTACAGCGACGTCGCCCCACATCGCGGGCTCTTCTATGGGACGGCAGAGGGCAGCATTCCCGAGGTGCTGGTGCGCATCACACGGATCTCGCAGCAGCAGGTGGAAACCGTGCAGCGCGGCGCGGCGGTGCATTGGCAGCAGCAGCAGCAACAGCAGCGCTGATCCCGTCCGCCTGCCTAAGCGCTGATCGCCTCCCCCACCGTTCGCAGGCCATGCAGATCGGACAGCCGGTCGAGGTGGAAGTCGACACTGCCGAGCAGGCGGCTCGACGCGGCGGCGCGGCGGAGTAGAAGGTGGCAGTCGTGCTCCCACGTGAAGCCGATGCCACCATGCACCTGCAGGGATGACGCCGTCACCCGCCAGGCGCCCTGCGCTGCCGCGACCTTTGCGACGGAGGCTGCGAACGGCAGCGTCTGGGGGTCGTGGTCGGCAGTCCAGGCGGCGCCGAGCACCGCGCTACGCGCGCTCTCGACGTCGATGAGCATGTCGGCGCAGCGATGGGACACAGCCTGGTAGGCGCCGATGGGGCGTCCGAACTGCTGGCGAGCGCGCGCGTAGTCGACCGCCAGGTCCATGGCGCGGTCGGCGACGCCGACCAACTCGGCGCTCAGCGCCACCTCGAGGCGGTCAACAGCGGCGGTGACGTCGCCACCCAGCTCATCGGAGTCGCTGACGCGCAGGCGTGACAGGCGTCGGGTGAGGTCGATGCCGTCGATCGACTCGGAGCGACAATCGGCACTGCTCGCGATCATCGCCGTGCCGTCACCCACCATCACGACCGCCGCCGCGCCCTCGGCGTCGAACGCGAGAGCGGTTCCATCCGGTTGGAGCATGCCGATGGCGCCGCGCGACTCGCCGGTGGCGAAGCCCGGCAGCCACCGCTCCTTCTGCTCCTGGCTGCCGGCCATCTCGATGAGCAGACCCGCGGCCATGTTGCCGAAGAAGCTCGATGGTGCCAGGGCGCGACCCAGACCCTCGTTGACCAGTGACAGCTCGACCGTACCGAGGCCCTGGCCGCCGTACTGCTCGTCGATCGCCGCGGCCGTCCATCCGGCGCTGGCCAGCTCGCGCCACAGGCCCGAACCGTCGTCCTCCCCGCCAAGGTAACGGCGCATCGTCGCCGAGTCCCAGCGGGAGCGGCAGAGCTCGTCGATGGCATCGCGCACGGCGCGCTGATCGCCGGTGAGGTCGAAGCGCACTCGTGCCTCTCAGCGCATCCGGGGTAGGGCGAGGACACGCTCGGCGAGGATGTTGCGCTGGATCTCGCTGGTGCCGCCCTCGATGGAGTTGGCGCGGGCGCGCAGCATCCGCCGCGTCCACACCGGGTCGACGGCGAGCCCCTCGGCGCCGAGCACGTCGAGGGCGAGCTCGCCGAGGCGCTGGTTGATGTCGGCCCATTGGACCTTGGCCATCGATCCCTCCGGCCCGGGAACGCCGTGCTCGATGACGCGCGACAGGCCGCGGAAGCCGTTGAGGCGCATCGTCTCGGTGGCGACCACGAGCTCGCTGAGGCGGCGGCGAATCATCCCGTCGTTCTGCAGGCCGCGTTGGCGGATCAGCGCGGCGAGCTCATCGAGCTGCGTCTTGATGGCCAGCGCACTTCCGGCGCTGAGGCCAGCGCGCTCGAACATCAGTGTGGTGATGGCCACCCGCCAGCCGTCGCCGACCTCGCCGACGACGTTGTCGTCGGGAACGAACGCGTCGTTGAAGAAGATCTCGTTGAACTCGGACTCACCCGTGGCCTGGCGCAGCGGACGAACCTCGACACCCGGCTGCTTCATGTCGCAGATGAAATAGGTCAGGTTGTGGTGGGGGCGGTCGTCGCTGGTCTTGGCAACCAGCATGCACCACTTGGCGCGGTGCGCCAGCGACGTCCACACCTTCTGGCCATTGACCGTCCAACCGCCGTCCCTGTGCACCGCCGCGGTGGTGAGCGCGGCCAGGTCGCTGCCGGCGTTCGGCTCGCTGAACCCCTGGCACCACACCTCCTCACCGTTGAGGATCGGTGCAAGAAAACGGGCGCGCTGCTCATCGGTGCCGTGGGTGATGATCAGCGGGCCGCCCATGATCAACCCGAGCACGTTGGCGGGCGGCGGCGCCTTGGCGCGCACCATCTCCTCGTTGAAGATGGCCTGCTCCATGAGGGTGGCGCCGCGGCCACCGTGCTCGCGTGGCCAGGAGATTCCCACGTAGCCGGCGTCGAAGAGGGTACGCTGCCAGCGCAGGCGGAAGTCGATGACGTCCTCTGAGCCCGCGGGCTCAGGGCCAGCCGGGTGCTCGGCCAGCCAGGCGCGCACCTCATCGCGGAATTGCAGTTCCGACGGCGTGAGGCTGAGGTCCACGGTGGGCGGAGCCTACCGCACCGGCGCGCGGTCGGCGAGCAGTGCGCGCAGCGCCTTGCGGTCGAGCTTGCCGACGCTGGTCAGCGGCATGGTCTCGACCAGCCGGACCTCGCGTGGGGACTTGGTGGGTGACAGGCGCGAGCGGGCGTGGGCGATGAGCTCGTCGGTGGTGACGCTCGCGCCGGGACGGATGGTCACGAAAGCGACAACCTCCTCCCCGAGCCGCGGGTCCGGGCGACCCACGACGCCGGCCGTGGTCACGTCCGCATGGGCGAGAAGCACATCCTCGATGTCGCGCGGGAAGACGTTGAACCCACCGCGCAGGATGAGGTCCTTCTTGCGGTCCACCACGTAGAGGTACCCGTCGGAGTCGCGACGGCCGACGTCGCCGGTGTGCAGCCAGCCGTCGCGCAGGGCCTCCGCGGTCTCCGCGGGGGCGTTCCAGTACCCGCTCATCACTCCCGGGCTGCGCACGCAGATCTCGCCATCCTCGCCGACCCCGAGCGGGCGGTCGTCGTCGTCGAGGATGCACACCTCGCAGTCCCTGATCGGCACCCCGACGCTGCCGACGCGACGGCTGCCCGGGGGGCTCGACGAGATCACCGCGGACGTCTCGGTGCAGCCGTAGCCCTCGAGGATCTCGGCGGACGGAACCCTGCGCTCGAACTCGCGCAAAACGTCGAGCGCCAGCGGCGCGGCGCCGCTGGTGACGTAGCGGAGCGACTCCAGGTGAGCCTCCTCGAGCGGCTGTGCCAGGAGCATCTTCACCATGGCGGGGACGAGCGCGGACCGCTGGCAGCTGTGTTGCTCGCACAGCGTCAGCCATTCGGCGGCGTTGAACCAGCGCTGGATGACGGCAAGGCTCGGCTCATCCGCGTGCATGCCGACGATCGTGACGATCATCCCGAAGGCGTGTGACAGGGGCAGTGGGGTGATCACCCGGGTGAGACCGGGAACGTTGGAGGTCTGCCACGCGCTCTTGCCGGTGCGCCACAGGTTGCGGTGGCTGAGCGGCACACCCTTGGCGCGCCCGGTGGTTCCGCCGGTGTACATCAGCGCGGCCAGATCCTCGTCGCCCCGGCGGACAAGCCGGCCGGGCTGGGCCGCCGCCAGCTCGCCGAAGTCGACTCGTCGTGCACCGGCGCCGTCTGCGTGGGCGTCGCCCCCGGCGGTGACGATGATGTGACGCACGGTGGGCGCGGTTGCCACCGCGTCGCGCACGACGGGCAGCAGCTCCGGCGTGGTGACCACAGCGACCGCACCTGAGTCGACGAGGATGTGACCGAGCTCCACCGCCGTCACCAGGAACACCACGGGCGTCACCACGGCGCCGGCGCGCCAGATCGCGTGGTAGGTGATCAACACCTCCGGGCAGTTGGCCATGAGCACCACCACGCGGTCGCCGGGCTGCACCCCCAGGCCGGCAAGCCCCGTGGCGACGCGGCGAGCCCGCTCGTGCAAGGCCGCCGACCGCAGCGTCTCGCCCTCGAAGATGAGCGCGTCGTGGTCGCCGATGCGCGCCAGCGAATCCTCGGCGAGCTGAGCGAGATTGAGCGACTCAGCCACGGGCGTCCTGCGGCGGCGCGCCGCTGTCGTCGGCGACGCCATGACGCCCGAACGGTCCGGCATTGGGCAGGACCACCTGGGTGCAACGGCTCGATGCGAGCAGGGCACCGGCGGCGTCGTGCATCTCCGCCGCGCAGAAAACCACTCGCCGGGTTCGTCGAACCACCGTCCCCGTGGCGTTGAGCAGACCGGGGCGCGAAACCCGCAGGAACTCGACGCGCAGGTCGGCGGTGAGGAACACCTGGTCGTGGTCGAGTACCGTCCAGCATGCGCCGCCCATGGCGGCGTCCAGCAGAGCGGTCACCAGGCCACCCTGCACGACCGCACCCTCGGCGGTGGGAAAGCAGTATTCCGCAGTGGCAGTCCACTCGATCGACGTCGAACCCGGGCGCCAGTCCGTGCGCCGGTAGCCCAGCGTACGCCAGATATGCGGGCCGTCAACCGCGCCGGCCTCCCACGCGCGCGGGTCGGCAAAGCGCTCGCCCGGGCTGATCCCGTCGGTCATCGAGCCGAGCATCGCATCTGCGCGATGGTGTCGACGCCCGGTCACCCTCGCAACGCGGCCAGGAAGATTCCGGGGACGTGCCTCGCCGAGGGATCCGCTTGAAACTGGGTGAGCCGCTCGACGACACGATGGGCCTGACGGTGCGACACGAACCATGGCGGCTTGGGCAGCAGGGTGGGATGGCCGTGGACGACGCTGCGCGGATACGGATGGAACGGTGCACGCACCACGCTCTTCTCCGGCCGGTCGAAAAGCAGGCTGTTGTGCACGACGCCGATGCCGCTCTGGATGTCGTCGAGGGTGTGTCCGGGGAACGCACCCCAGCTCACCTGAGCGAGCAGGAAGCCGACGCCCGTCCAGGCGTTGACACCGATGCACCCGTAGCGCAACCGAGCGACGGCGCGGTCCAGGGCCGCGGCATGCCGGCGTGCGGTGCTGGGGTGGATGATGATGTTGGCGCCGAGCGTGCCCCAGAGCCGGTCGTTGCAGAAATCCACGGCGCGCTCGAGGAAGTCGTCAACGTTGGCGCCGCCGAGGGTGGTGGCGGTGAGCACAGGCCCGAAGGCCTCGTCGCGAAAGCCGCTCTCCGACACGTCGGCGCTGTCCAGGCCGGTGATCAGCGTGGTCGGTGCCGCCGCGTCGCCACCGAGAGTGGTGGCGCGTTGGTGGGACGTGGCCAGGGCCCGCTGGCGCTGGTCGGCACCGGGGTAGTACGCCGGCCGCCTGGTTGCCGTCGACATGACCGTGGCGACGCGGTGCAGTAGAACTTCCCCCTGGTCCCATCCGTCGTGGGTGATCAACACCTGCGAGGCGATGCAGTTGAAACCGGAGTTGTGCAGCTTCTGGGTGGCGATGTGCTCGGCCTGGAAGGTGAGGTCGCGCTCCGACCATGGACCGGGCACGACCACTGTCGGGCTCACGTTGCCGAGCTCACTGGTCATCCTCTTGGTGCTCACCGGTTGCCCGGACGCCTTGCGCGCCCTGCCCTCCTCGCCGCGGCCAAAGACGATCGCGTCGTGGGTGCGGCTGCTGCCGGTGATGTGGATCTCGTCAACGTCTCGGTGAGTGGTCAGATACTCCCCAACCTCGGCACCGCCGTAGGTGAAACGGACTAACCCCGCGCGCACCAGGTCGGCGAAGATCTCCTCGAACACCGGCCCGAGGTAGTCGTTGACCGGGTTCAGCTTGAGCAGGCACACGCGGCCTTCCGCGAACAGCTTGTAGAGCACGTCGAGCGGCGGGATGCTGGCGATGTTGCCGGCACCGAGCACCAGAGCGACCGCCCCGGCCGGATCGCTCTGCCGGTAAAAGACGGCCATGGTGTCGGCGAGGTTCGCCTCGGTCACCCCGCGCTGCATCCACACCTGCGCGCTGACGCCGCTGAGCAGCAGCCTGTCCCACCCGCTCTGCGGAAACACGTCGACGACAATCTGGCCGTCCGGGCGCGTGTGCACGCTGCCGCTGCGCAACCGAGGTGTGCCCGACTCCGCGATGTCGGTCAAGCTCTCGGCGAGGCGGTTGACCCCGAAGAGGAGCGCCCACGGGCCTGAGCTCCATTCCTCGCCGGCCAACGGCGACTCCGGGTCGAGGCCCTTGGCGCGACACGCCGCACGCACCCATCGTTGCGCCTGCACACTCGTCTTGCGGGCGAGCCCGCGGAGGAACTCGACCTTGGCCGGGATCGGCAGCCGCGCCCAGTGGTCCCTGTGCTGTGCGAGCACGGCGAGATCGGCGTCGACACCGGCACGCCAGTCGCGGCGCGGCGCGGCCGCCGCCGTCGGGTGGATCTCCGTGGTCATCCGCCTCCCCCTGCGTGGCCCCCAGGCAACGCCGACAATACGCCACACTCGACCGCATCCCCAGGCCGGAGCTCAGATGGCAGACCAAGCAGAGCCGCTGCTACTTCTCTCGCGCGCCCTCGACCAGGCGGCTGGACTGATCACCGCCACCAGGCCCGAGCAGGCGGCGCTGCCCACGCCGTGCCGATCGTGGACGGTGCGTCACCTCATCCAGCACCTCGTCAACGACCTCGGCAACTTCGCTGCCGCGGTGCGCGGCGAGAAGGCCACCTGGGAAGCTCCGACCGGCGAGCTCGGTCATGACTGGGCAGGGTCATTTGCGTCGGCACGGCACCAGCTCGATACCGCCTGGGAGAGCGCCGACCTCCAGTCGCTCGTTCCGAGCATGGGCGGTGAGGCAGCGCTGCTGTCTCGTGCCGACCAGCAGATCGCCGAATTCGCAGTGCACGCGTGGGACTTGGCCCGGGCGACGGGACAGAGCGAGGACCTCGACCCCAAGGTGGCGGAGCACGGGCTGCGTTGGGCCACCCAGAACCTCAATCGGCAGTTCCGCGGCCCCGAGGATGAGGGCAAGGCGTTTGGCGCGGAGGTGCCGGTGCCGGACACGGCGCCCGTGTATGAGCGCCTCGCCGGCTGGTTCGGCCGCGACCCGCGCTGGTCGGCTGCCGCCGGCTGATCCTCGCCCACGGCGGCTACCTCTGCAGCGCCCGCTCCAGCTGTGCTTTGTTCATCGACGAACGACCCTTGATGCCGCGATCCGCGGCCTCGTTGCGGAGCTGCGCGTATGTCCTGCCGCCGGGGCCGTGGTGCGAGCGCAGGCCACCGCGGCGGCCCGACGAGATGTCCTCGATCGAGGTGCGACTTGCCTCCTTCGCCTCGCCAGCGCGCGCGCGCTCCTTGTTGACGGTGCGAGCAGCGATCTCCTCGGCCTTCTCGTCCGGCGTGCCGCGCTTCTCGAGACCCTCCTTGATGTGCTCGTACTGGCGCTCACGCTTGGATGACCATGCCTTGACAGGCATCTCACTCCTTCTTCACTACCCCGGGCTGTCGCGTCGCACTCATTCTGGCGCCATGGTTGTCACGATGGTGGACTCCTTGCCGGCCAGGACGTATCCGCGCGTGGTCGGCGCCTCGATGGCCAGATGAGGGCGGCGTTCGAGGGTCACCTGCACGGTGAGGCCCGCCCGCTCACACAGCGCGACGACGTCGGCGGTGTTGAGCATGTGGAAGTCGAGCGTCACCGGGCGGCCGAGCAGCTCCTCACGATGGATCACGGCGTCGCCGACGTGGAACGAGACGAACAGCAGGCCGCCAGGCGCCAGGGCACGGGCCAGCTCCGAGAAAGCGATTCCGCGAGCGTTGGGCGGCAGGTGGATGATGGAGTACAGGGCGACAATCGCTCCCCAGGAGCCGTCCGCGACGGGAAGGTCGGTCAACGACCCCTCGACAAAGTCGATCCCCGGGTTGTTCTCGCGGGCGACCTCAATCATCCCTGGCGACACGTCGACGCCTACGCACGGGGCGCCGCGGTCGTGCAGGTAGCGCGTCACGTGACCCGGGCCGCAGCCGACGTCCGCGACCGTGCTTCCCGATGGGCGCTCGCCGAGAACGGTGTCGAGCAGTGCGCGGTCCAGCGGCTTGTGGCTCAGCTCGTCGCCGAAGTGGTCCGCGTACTCGCGCGCGATGCGGCTGTAGCTCTCCCGCAGCTGCTCCAGGGCGTCCGGCACTGCGCCAGTGTGGTCGATAATCCCCGGCCGCGTTGCACCGTATGGGCATCGAGGTCGCCATGCATGCCGTCCCCTCCGAGGTCAACGACCCCATCCCCTTTGCCGAGGACCGCACTTACGACACGTATGTCACCGAGCATGCGGCGCGCTTCTTCGCGGTGGTCGATGGTTGACGTCGTGATGAAGGAGCACCACGCGGCGTTCCGGGGCCGGTCGACGCCGGTGCACTTCTTCTTGGGGTCGTTCGACCTCGCGCTCACCCGTTACTCGGGGCGGCCGGCCGAACCGGCGCCGGGCGCTGGAGTCATCGCGCGCGGTGGCCAGGACGCCGAGCAGATCTGCGCCGGCTGGTGGTCCGGCGACGAGAGGTCCCGCAGGGGCGTTCTTTGCGTACGCGTATCCGCCGCCGGACGGTGTCGACCGCATCCCCATCCAGCCGGCTGGCGCCAGGTGGCACCCGTCCGGTGAGTTCATCCTCCCCTACGACGTGGTTCGGTCGTCGGGCGATCCGCGCCAGGCGGTCCGAGAGTTTCTCAGCTTGACCTATGCTGGGCTTGACCGCCTGCTCGCGTGGGACGACACCCTGACCAGGGTCCAGGCGCCTTCCTCGACCCAACCCTAGCGACCACTCTGGGAGGACCCCACATGGCGGACGAGTGTCACCACCTCGAACAGATCAAGGACGTCACCCCCTCTGGAACGGGCTGCGTCGAATGCCTCGGCGCCGGGCGGCACGACTGGATGCACCTACGCGTGTGCCAGGAGTGCGGCCATGTAGGCCGCTGCGATTCCTCGCCGGGCAAGCACGCCACCGCACACCACCGGGCGGTCGGGCACCCCGTGGTCCGGTCGTTCGAGGCGGGAGAGGACTGGTTCTACTGCTACCCGGACGACCTTGTGTTCGAGCTGGAGGATGCGCCACCGGCACCGTCACATCCCTAGGCCGCGGCAGCGCAGCACGCCCGGCTGCGAAGCGCGGCGCGTCGAGTCAGGGCGTCGTGGTGGGCGACTGCGCCGGGGGCGTGGCATCTGCAGGCGGTCGCGTCGCGGACCGGGCCATCATGCGCAGCCCCCGCGTGGCGCGAGGATCCGCGGGCAGCGGAGCGGCGCGGCGGTTGAGGCGAGTGACAATCGTGACCAGCGTCGGAACCGACACCGCCATTACCCCGAGCCCGATGAAGAACGCCTGCGCCGAGTCGATGTGACCGACGAGAAAGGCGAAGTTCATCCCGAAGAACCCGGTGAGGAAGGTGAGCGGGAGGAAGATGGTGGCGACCACGGTCAGCCGGCGGGTCTGCTCGCCGAGCCGGTTGGAGACCGAGGTGAGGTAGGCGTCGAGGCTACTGCTGACCAGGTCGCGGAAGGAGTCCACCTGCTCGGCGATGCGCACGGTGTGGTCGTAGACGTCGCGGAGGAACAGCTGCGTCTCGGTCCCGATCCGCGGCGTGCGCGGCGAGGTGATCGACTGCAACAGGTCGCGCTGGGGACCGGTGACGCGGCGCAGGGTCATCAGGTCGCGCTTGAGGCCGAAGATGGTGCGCAGCGTTTCGCGGTCGGGGTTCTCGAGGACCGCGTCCTCAACGGCATCGATCTTGGCGCCGATGTGGTCGAGCAGCGGGAACACGGAATCGACCAGGCTGTCGCAGATGCGATAGAACATCATGTCCGGGGTATCGCCACACAGCTCGGGCCGTTTGTCGAGCTGCTTGTCGAGCGCATCGATGGCCGGCATGCGATCGGAGGTCACGGTCACCAAGTACCCCTCGCCGATCAGGAAGTGGACCTCCGCAAGCGCGATGCTGCCATCGGAGAGAACGAGCGCTCCGAACAGCACCACGAACAGCTGCTCACCGTAATCGTCGAGCTTGGGGCGCTGGTTGCTGTTGCGCAGGTCCTCGACGGCCAGCGGATGGATGTGGAATCGCGCGGCGAGCGCCTCGACCTCGTCGTCGTCGGGTACGTCGCAGTGAACCCAGAGCACCTGCCCCGGACGAGTGTGGACGCCCGCCAGGTCGGCGACCGTGCGCACCTCGTCGAGGAGGTGGCCGTCGAGGCGAACACGGATCACAGTGCTGACGATGCTACCGGCGCGCGGCCATGCGGGGGGCATGCCCGCAGCGGACGAACGGCTACCCCGACGGAACCGCCTCCTGCAGGTAGCTGTTCTTGGGGGTGGCGAACAAAGTCTGCAGCAGTGGCCGGAAGTCCTCCAGCGCCATGCTCGGGTAGGACGGGTCGAACGAGTTCTGGTCGAACTCCGCGCAGAACTCGATGGTCCGCTCGTAGCAGGGATGGTCGCTGTAGGCGTCGCGCGCGTCGCGATTGAGGCCGATGTACTGGAAGTAGTGATAGCCCTGGAAGATGCCGTGCTTCTCCACCATCCAGAGGTTCTCCGCGGAGACGAAGGGGCGAAGGATGGCGACCGCGGCATCAGGATGGTTGTAGCTGCAGAGCGTGTCACCGATGTCGTGCAACAGCGCACAGGCGACGTACTCGTCGTCGCGACTGGCTCGCGCCGCGCGGGTCGCCGTCTGCAGGGAATGCTCGAGCCGGCTGACCGCGAAGCCGCCGTGGTCGTCGCTGAGGAGTCGAAGGTGATCGACGACGCGGTCGGCCAGGCGCGAGCCATGGTCGAGGAAGTGAGCAGCGATTGTCTGCCAGTCCTCGGCGGTGCCTTCGGTCATCGCATGGAATCCGGCGCGGGTCAACGGTTCGGCCAGGTCGGTCATCTGATCAGCCCTCTCCATCGTCCGGGCGGTGACGCCTCGGCCGCTTGCTCTGCAGCATAGACAGTGCGGTCGGTCCTGCCTACCTGCCTCCGCCGCTCATCTCCAGCCTGGCGAGGGTGGTTGTCCTCGCCTGGGGGGTTGGTGGTGCGCAGGCGTTCCCGGAAGGTACCCTTAGCACGGCAGATCCCCCGCAAACGAGGACAGCAGATGGCCAAGACGCCCATTCGCGAGCTCGCAGAGATCGTCCAGCTCCAGAAGGGCCGCCACCGGCGGCCGGACGACGGGGTGTGTGCGATGGAGCTGGTGGCGTGGATGTCCGGGGAGAGGCACACTGATCATCCCCTGTCGGTCTCGCCAGTCCTTGCCGCGTTCACCCGGTCGTTCAATGATGCCCTGGACGCTGATCAGCGCCAGCGATTGGGCGCGCTGACCGCGCGCATGATCGGTACCCGCGGCACGCGCTCGCAGGAGGCGGAACGCTGCCAGGTGCTCTGGGGCTGGATGATCAGCGAGGCGGTTCCAGCCTGGCTGACCGCAGCGCAACGCGCGGACCTTGCCGCCGCGATCGTCAGCCATCGAGCGGCCGCGCTCGAATCCGTAATCGTGGCGCTCGACGCGCACGGACATGCGCCGGTCCGGCGCGTCGACGACCATCGCATCAGCTCGATGGTCAGCGAAGCCCTCGACGCCTCCGGAGTCTCGGGGGCCTGCCTGGCGGGACGCGATGCTGCCGACGAAGCCACCGGTTCCCGCGCCCGCCGGCGCTGGGAGAGCGCCCGCGTCGTCGCCCGCGCGGCCGCCTGGTCCGTGGCCGAGGTCGAGGATGCCGGTAGCGAGCACTTCCCAACACCGCTGGCACGGACGATCGAGGGGATGCGCGACAGCGCGTTCGCGATGCTGGAACGCCTGATCGGCGCAGATGAGAGCGACGCAGCGCCGCCGTCGTACCCGGTGCCCACGGTTGCCAGCAGCGACGTCTGGTCGCCGGACGCTGCGCGCGGGGTCGTGAACGCCTAAGCACGGCGCGTCATGAGGTGACCTCGGCAGCCGGCGTCGACCGGTCCCTGGCCGCATCGAAGCCACGGGTTTTCTGGCTCGACACCGACCGGCGTCCCGCGTCACACCCGCCCCTGACGAGGGACACGTCCACCGACCTCGCTGTGGTCGGCGGTGGATATTCCGGGTTGTGGACCGCGCTGCTCGCCAAGGAACGCGATCCCCATCGCGCTGTCCTTCTCCTGGAGGGGGAACGGATCGGTTGGGCGGCCACCGGGCGCAATGGCGGCTTCTGCTCGGCGAGCCTCACGCATGGTGCGGAGAACGGGCGACGTCGCTTCCCCGACGAGTTCGAGACCTTGGAGCGACTTGGACGTCAGAATCTAGACGAGATCGAGACGTCGATCCGCGGCTACCGGATCGACTGCGACTACCGGCGCAGCGGCAGCATCTCTGTCGCGACCGAACCGCACCAGGTCGACTGGCTGCGCGACGAGCCAGGGGAGTTCCTCGACCAATCGGCGATGCGTGCTGAGGTCAACTCGCCGACCTACCTCGCGGGGTCGTGGGAGCGTGACACTGCGCTGGTGGACCCTGCTGCACTTGCCTGGGGGCTGGCCGCCGCGGCCGTGAAGGCCGGCGTCCGCATCGCCGAGCACACACCGGTGTTGGCCGTCAAACGCGCAGGACCGGGTGTGTCTCTGGAGACACAGCGCGGCGTGGTTCGCGCCGCCAGGGTTGTGCTGGCGACCAATGCATTTCCCAGCCTGATCCGGCGACTCCGGCTGTTCACTGTGCCCGTGTACGACTACGTTCTCGTGACCGAGCCGCTGTCGGCCGAACAGTCGGCGGCGATCGGCTGGCATAACGGCGCCGGTCTCAACGACGTCACCAACCAATTCCACTACTACCGGATGACCGCCGACCGCCGCATCCTCTGGGGCGGGTACGACGCCATCTATCACCTCGGGCGCAAGGTGAGGCCGGTGTACGACCAGCGTCCGGCCACCTTCCGCACGCTCGCGCGCCAGTTCTTCCAGACGTTCCCCCAACTCGAGGGGATCCGCTTTACCCATCGCTGGGGCGGCGCCATCGATACGTGCACGCGTTTCTTCGCCTTCTACGGCACTGCACTCGATGGCCGCGCCACCTATGCCCTCGGCTACACGGGGCTCGGAGTCGGAGCGAGCAGGTTCGCCGCCAACGTCATGCTCGATCTCGTGGCGGCCGAGGAGACGGAACGAACCCGGCTGCGCATGGTCCGAAAGAAGCCTCTGCCGTTCCCACCGGAACCGCTCGCATTCCTGGGAATCCAGGCGACACGCTGGTCTCTGGCCCAGGCCGACCGCAACGCCGGGCGGCGCAACCTGTGGCTGCGCGCGCTGGCCTCAGTCGGTTTGGGATTCGACTCGTGAGGTCGGAGACGGGGCGGGGCGAGCTTGCCACGCCCGTTCGATCTGGCGCATCAGCGCCGGGTAGACGATGATGTGGCGGAAGGGACCGATCAGCGCCATGTACACGTCGCCGAACCTGCCTCGAGGCTTGACGTACACAGCCATCTGCCCACGGTAGCGGCCGTTGCCCTGGGGCACCCAGGCCAGGTGCAGCACGCCGTGAACCATCGCGTTGGAAACGTCGGCGGCAGCCTCTCTGTTGGTCCGATAGAGCGGCGCGAAGCCCGGGACGCCGAGCTTCAGTCCCCTCGCACTGGCGCGCATGTTCTCCGGTACGCGAGTCCTGAATGTTCACAACCACCCTTGTCAACCGGGGGCGCCGAGCCGGGTTGGCGGCGGGGGGCGCTGGATAGACGTCACGCGTGGCGGCGAAGCAGCCCCGGGCTCGTCAGCAGCGAGAGGCCGTAGAGCGCGGCAACGATGACGAGCAGAGCGCGGTAGCCGGTGAGCAGCGAGGCGTACTCGAGAACGCCGCCGACCATAGCGCCCAAGAGATTGGCCCCGAAGGCGGTGACAGACGCCGCCACATCTTTGAACCGCTGGGCGAAGACCAGGTTGGCGATCAGGATCGGAGCGAACGCCAGGAGCACGGCGCAGGCGAAGCGGGGAACGAGGTCGAGGCGGAGCAGGCTGTCCGGCGGCACCAGCCAGGCAATCGCGAGGCAGAGGAGGAGGGCCGCATACGGCAGCAATGGCCGGCGCAACCTCCAGCGCCGGGTTATCTCGATCGCCACGAGCACCGCCACGAGCACGCCAATGAACACGAGCGCGTTGACGAACCAGGTGGTGCCGAACAGCAGCGCGAACTGCACAACGCTCTTGGTCTCGAGGAGGAGGAACGCGGCGCCCATGAAGAACAGGTCGACGAACTGACCCATCGGCCGCAGCGGCCCTCCGCTGAGGCGAACGAAGACGACAGCGGCGGCAGCGATGAGCAGGAGCGTCCATAGGTAGAGCGAGGGCACGCTGGGGGTTTCGAGGTACAGGAACGGGTAGTCGTCGGTCGCCGCGGCAGGAATGAAGGCGCCGGGCGCTGGGCTCCATGTCGCCTGGCAGGTCAGCGTTCCCGGGGTGGCGGTGTCGGTCATCACCACAGAGGTGAGGCCGTAGTGGCGCAGGCACGGTGTGGTCCCGTAGACCTGCTGCAGCGTGCCGGCCAGGCGGTCCACCAGCCAAGCCTCGCGATACGTGTTGTACATCGAGAACGAGCCGCCGGCACGGAGATGTTGCCTGGCTGTCTGCATCGCCTCGGCGGTGAAGAGGTAGCTCTCCAGCCGCAGTGAGGCCTGCCCGGAGACAAGCGTCAGGCTGTCGGGGAGAGCGAAGATGATGAGGTCGTACGTCGCCGCGGTGTGCTCGAGGAACTCGCGGCCATCGGTGATGTGTGCAGTGACTCGTGGATCCTGGTACGGCTGGTTGGGATGGTGCTGGACGCCGATCTGATGCAGCCGCGGATCGATCTCCACGGCGTCGACATGCTTGGCGCCGTGAGCGAGGGCGACGGCGACGTCGTTTCCATTGCCGGCACCGACGATGAGCACGTCGTCGAGCGGGTTGTGCGAACCTGCGTCCTGGTAGGGCCACTGACGTGCGCCGTGCACCTGGTTCTGGTCATGCAGCATGTCGCCGGTCCCCTGGTGGGGGATCCCGTTGACGTAGATGGTGATGTTGGTGGCCGACGTCCGGACCTGGGTGATCTTGTAGTACGGCGACCAGCTGAAACGCGGGGTGAAAGTCTCCGCTCCCAGGAAGGCCAGCATGGCGACCAGGGCGGCACCCTGCAGCAACCAGCGCCGGTTGACCTGCAACAGGGCGAGGAGAAGGGTGACGACAGCGCCCCAGGCGAGTGGTGGTGCCCAGGCGAACGACAGCGCCGAGAAGGCGACGATGCCGGCGAGGCTGCCGAGGACGTCGAGGCGATAGGCCTCGAGCGGTTCGTACAACTGGAACGAACGACCCACGCCCTCGCCGATACAGGCCATCACCGCCGCCGTGGCCAGGAAGATGACCGGCAGGACGAGCCAGGCGGGAGCGCCCGAGGTCGCACTGCCACCCCCGAAGAAGATGAGCTGGTCGGCCGACCGCTGCACCGTCACCGGGAAGACGTTGACCAGGACCACGAGCGCACCGAGCGCGACAGGGGCGAGCCGCGAGAGATCGCGCCGCGAGCGCGAGCGCAGGAACCCCGTGCCGATGCCGAGGAAGCTGCCCAGCAGCACGAAATTCGAGAAGAAGGCGAGGTAGAACACGTTTGAGCCGAGCCAGCGAATCAGCGCCAGCTCGGTGAAGAGCATCAACGCGCTGTACAGGACAAGTCGCACACGTCCGGTGATCACACAATGTCTCCTGCTCGATCGACTTCAGCTCGTCAAGCGAGCTCAGGCTCAGCCACGGCTCGCTTCACCCTTGGACGCCTTGCCGATAGCAGCGGCGGTGTTCTTGGCGGACTTCTTCGTTTCATGCCAGGTCCCCTCTCGGCGTGATCTGTAGAGGAACGACCCAGGAGTGTAGGAAGGCGCCACGGGGCGGCTTCTTCCAAACGGCTGGATCTCACATCACCCCCCCGGCTGGAGGCGGGATGTCCCTTGACTTTCGGACGTCTTAAATTCGACCTTCCTCACCGTGCTGTACGTGAGAGGGCTTCGAGCAATAGCGAAGTCCACTCACCAGCCTCACCGTCTCCTGTTTCGTCCCGGATTCAACGGCCAGCCGATCGCGGTGAACGGGCAGGTGGGACAACAGGCCGATGCACCGTACGTCACCATCACGATCGACTCGGCGACCGTTGCCGTCAAGAGAACTCGGCGCCGAACTCGGCTTGCCGTCGCCGCGTCCCGGTCTTAGGCGTGGGCCCCCAGCGTTCCGGGATCTACGCGTCGAGCCAGGAGGCAGAACTCGTTGCCCTCGACGTCGGCCAGCACCACCCAGGGCACGTCGCCCTGGCCGATGTCGACGTGGCGCGCGCCGAGGGACAGCAGGCGCTGCAGTTCCTCGGCCTGGTCAGCACCGCTGGGATTGACGTCGATGTGGACACGGTTCTTCACCGTTTTGCTCTCAGGCACGCGCGCGAACACCAGAAGCGGTGGGGGCGCCCAGGGTTCGCCGGTCGATGAGATCCAGAACTCCCCGGTTGGCGCCTCGCTGAGCGGCCAGTCCAGCACCTGCGACCAGAAGGTCGCCACACGCTTGGGGTCAGCACAGTCGATGTTGACCTCACGCAAGACACAGCCCATGGAATCCTCCTCGTCCATACGCGCGCGCTGGGACTCGGCTATGTCCGTCCAGCTTGGACAAGAGCGTACTTCTCAGCGCACCGCTGTCTTGACAAGCTTGCCGACCCTTTCCTCAACGGCGGCGGTGAATCTCTTCAGTGCAAAAGAGGTTGGCCAGATGTCACCCTCGTCGAGGTTTGCAGCCTGGCCGAAACCGAACGTCGCGTATCTCGACTTGAACTTTTGCGCGCTTTGGAAGAAGCAAACAACCGTGCCGTCCTTGGCGTAAGCGGGCATCCCGTACCAGGTTCTCGGAGTCAGAGTCGGCGCGCTCGCTTTGATGATGGCATGGAGCCGCTCGGCCATGACTCGATCCGTTTCGGGCATCTCGGCGATCTTCTCGAGGACGTCCCTTTCCCCATCCGCCTCGCCCGAGCGAGCGCGCTTCCGCTCCTTGAGAGTCTCCCGCATCGCCGCTCGTTCCTCGGCCGTCAACAACTCGGGGGCTGTTCGAGTGC
Source organism: Candidatus Dormiibacterota bacterium (assembly GCA_030948845.1). Lineage (GTDB taxonomy): Bacteria > Chloroflexota > Dormibacteria > Aeolococcales > Aeolococcaceae > Aeolococcus. The sequence goes on along the minus strand of JALYZN010000116.1, from coordinate 9,459 downwards.
GGCGGACTGCCGTCTGCGCGGCCTTCTTTGGGCTCATGGTGTCTGTTCCTCAAGGTTGGATTGGTCGGGCGATCATGTTAGGGATCGCCGCGCCTGGGAGGCTGTGATCACAGCGAAGGGCCGGCGCACCCTGGAACGGCCAGGCGGCCTGACCAGCCATCGGGGCTGAAATCATCTATGCGCTCATAACTGCCACGCCACCCTGTGACGACCCAATCTCGACGCGCGCTCAGTCCAGCAGGCTCGTCAGCTCGCGTACGACATCGCCGGCCGGCTTGATCTCGCGGACATGGCCGACCGAGAGGCCGGCGTAACACGCCATCGCTAACGGGTCCTCGGCGGTGGGGGTGGGAGGAGACGTACTGCGGTTCCCCTGGCTGATTGCTCCTTCCAGCGACACGCGGAGGACGCGCACCGGAGCGGGCCACTGCCCATCGCCGTCGAAGTGGTCGGTCAGCACGGTGCCGTCGGCGCCGGCCGCGATCAACGCTTGGACATACGCCGGGTGGGTGTTGCACTCGGGACAGGCAAGGAAGCGCGTGCCCACACGCACCGCGTCCGCGCCGGCCGCTATCAGCTGCGCCACACGCTCGGCGGAGCCGATACCTCCCGCGGCCACCACAGGCAATGAGACCGCGGCCAACACGTCCCCCAGCAGAAGATCCAGCGGCTGCGTGCCGCGAACGTGGCCACCCGCCTCCACGCCCTGAGCGACCACCAGATCGCAACCCGCGGCCTCCGCCTTCCGCGCTTCCTCGACCGAGCCGACCTGCCAAGAGACCAGGGTCCCCGCAGAGTGTGCGACGACCACAATCGCCTCCTGCGGTTCGCCCCAGAAGAACTCCGCAACGCGTAGGCCGCGGACGTCGTCGGCCACTGCTTCGAGCGGCGGAAGGTAGGGGATCAGGAACCCCTTGCCGAAGGCTCCCGACCTCGGCTCGGGCACGCTTACGAGGCGCGGAACCATCCCCAGACCGCCCGCCCGCTCGACTGCCATCGCCAAATCAAGAGTGCCCACCCCGCCCAAAACGGCGAGTTGTAAGGGGAGTCGACACCCGATGAGCGCCGTGAACCGCGTTTTCACCGGCGGCATCGTGACAGGTGAGCTACCAGCCTGCTGCTGACCAGGGTCAGTCAAGTGGTTCGGATCCTCTCGAGGCTGGCCTCCTGTACGAGTTGAGTCGCGGGAGCGCAGCTCGCGCTGGCCAATGCCATGGCGCCCAACCGGGACCTGCGTCTGGTCGCGTGGTGTTCTCTGCAAGGAAGCGTCCGAGGATGCCGTTGAACGCGACAGGCGCCTCCATTGGCAGCATGTGACCGGAACCCCCGACCAGCACAGCTGACGATTGGGTTGCGCCCGCCATATTCGCCGCCAGCCACGATGAAACGTCCACGAAGCCAGGAAGATCCAACCTGCCCACCGCGGTCAGGGTTGGCACGCGCACGGTCGCCGCCAGCTGCGGGGGATCGACTGCCGGCTCGGCGGATGGTATGTCGCTGGTCCAGAGACCCAGCTCGTTGCCCCGCACCATCTCCGTGAGGCGTACGCGCACGCTCCGCTCTCGAGTCGCGGTCTCGAACAGCGGATCGGCAAGCCACGCAAGTCGACCCGCGATCGGACCCCGACGTCTGTAGCCATATCGACCTCCGCAACGTTGCCTCGTACATGGTCGCGAGGCTTGAGATGTCGGCGGGGGGCGGACATGCCACCCTCCATCTGGACGTGAGTAGGGGGCGTGGCGCCGTATCAGCGCGGCGCTTCGGCCTGGTCGCAGTGACGCTCGCAGTGCCGATCCTCTTGGTGATCGCGGCTCAGGGAATTGGGTTGCTTACCGGGTGGTACAGCCTTGACCGCCTAATGAGCGCGCCGGGGCCTCCATGGGTCTGGGTGCTGACAGCCAGTACGTGCAGCGCCGTGTTGGCGCTCGGGATCATCGTCGTGGCGCGACTGCGGATCGTGGCTGACAGGGAGGAGGGATCGCGTCGGCTGGTCGTTACCCTTCGCCTAACGGGATTGGAGGCGCTGGCCCTGGGAATCGCTGCAAGCGTTCTCGCGCTGTTCGTCATCCACCTCGTTGCAGATGGAGCGGCTTGTGCCCGGGGAGTGAGGTCAGCCTGCTGACATCACTCGTCACTGACCGTGTGCCGATGACCCTGCCGGAGCGAGGCTCCACTTGGGAGCCCGCTCCGGCGCATCAACTCCTATCCGGAGATACGGACCACCTGACCGGTGGGACTGCCGCCGGTGGATGTGCCAGGCATGATCGACCAGTTCGACACGTAGATGGATCCGTCCCTCCCCGCCAGGAACCCATTCGGGACAAACAGCTGCCCGGCGCCGAGAGTTGTGCGGGTGCCGTCGCGTGCGATGCGGATCACGTCACCGGCGGGACTGGGTGCGCCCAAGCCCCCGGTCTGGAACTCGGTCACATAGAACGCACCGTTGGAACCGAAGCCGCATCCCGTGATCGCCGAGAAGCCGGTCTGCCATGCCACCGGCTGGTGCCCGGGCACGACCCGCCAGACCACTGCAGCCCCGGGCGCGTTGCCGCCGCCGGTGAGCTCACCGACGTAGAGGGCGCCGTCCCGCTGGGCGAGGCAGGTGGGCACCGCGTCACTGACCGGGGGATTCGGGAAGGACGCCAGCACCCTGACCCTCCCGTTGGAGTCGACGCGGTCGAGAGTGTTGGAGCCAGCGTCGACCACGTAGGTGGCGTGCTCCAAGGCGAGCACACCGTACGGATTGGCGTCGGGGAAGTCGGGGCTGAGACTCATGTGCCGCGACGCCCAGGCGAAGTCGTAGGCACCGACCCCGGCTACAGCGTCGTAGCTGCCATCAGCCGGGTTGACGCTGAGGAGCTGGCCCGCCTGCGCGTGAAGCGCTTCGGTGAGCTCAGGCGCCAACCCCGGCGGCAACATCTGGGGTGCCGCGGTGATGATGGTGAACAGGCCGCCGTCGTCTCGTTTGGAGAGGCCGTCCGGACCGGTCGCGGCCACCCCATCAGGGCCAGCTACGGAGAAGAGGCCGGTGACGACACGGTGCACCTTGCCACCGGCCAAGCGGGTGATCGATCCGCTCAGTCCGAAGCAGGAAGAGCTGCCTGGACCACCCGGACCGCCCGGAACGCACGCGGCGCCGCCCTTGCCGGCCTCAGCCACATAGAGGTGGCCATCCGATCCCCAGGCCAGGCCGCGCGGGTTGTTCAGCCCCTGTGCGACTACAGAGACCGTCGGGGCCGCTGTGGTCGCCGCATAGCCCGTCGCGCCACCGGCAGACGAGACAACCCCGACGACCAGCCCCGCCTGGCCCAACCGCCGCACGATTCGCTTGTCGAACACTGCTCTGCCCTCCCTTGATGCCAAACGGCCCGGCGCCACCAAGTCCTGATCGCGCTGGCCGTGAGTATGCGCTGCGCGTGCCCCGTCTTTGCGAGGCGGGTGTGGGGTGGCGTGGCGCAGGACCGTCCTGAGGTGCCAGACGGTCTCCGCTCCAGCGGAGCGAGCACCATATCGCCGACCTTGGGTCCCCGGTCCGCCGGACGGACCTAGCTGAAATGCCCGAACGCGTCAGTCACACGCCACTGAGAGTCCTTTGCTTCCGTACCAACGGCTGGGGCTGCTGGCCCTAATGGAGGTGGTGTTATGAGCAAGACAGCGTTTGCTGTGCCCGTCCTACCCGGCAAGGACGCGAAGTCGATTCCGGCGATCTTCAGTGGCCGGTCGGACGACTACGCTGAGTCGCGCAGCAAGCACGGCGTCACGATGGAGCGCGTATACGAGCAGTCAACTCCGATGGGAACGTTCGCCGTGGCGTACGTCGAATCGACGGACGACTTCGGCGCGACTCTCGGCAGCATGGCGGCGTCGGATCTTCCCATCGACCGCGAGTTCCTGGGCGGGCTCAAGGACGTCCACGGGCTCGATCTGTCGGGGCCGGCCGGCGAGCCGCCCGAGGTCCTCGGCGACTGGCGAGACGACGCAATCACTCAACGGAAGCGAGGCTTTGCGTTCTGTGCGCCGATTCGCCCTGATGCGACGGAGAAGGGGCGTGCCTTCTCCAAAGAAGCCTTCGAGACGAGGCGGGACGAGCACGGTGCATCCCGGCGTGCCCTCGGGCTCAACCAGGAAACAGTTGTGCTCAACCACACACCGCATGGCGACATCCTCTGCGTGTATTTGGAGGGTGACGACCCGGTCCAAGCCAACCGGCGGTTCGCCGAGTCCAAGAGCGAGTACGACACCTGGTTCAAGGATCAGTGCAAGGAGATCTTCCCGCCGGAAATCGACTTCAACGAACCTGTGCCTCCGGTCACTCAAATCTTCGACTCGCAGGAGGCACTCGTCGCGCGCTAGCCAGGGCATAAAGCGTGACGAATGCCACCGGCGTAGCGAGATCGCGTACCAACTGCAGAGCGTGCACAGCCGGCCCGTTTATACCGCGCTCAGGACTTCATCCCACGTAAACACCGATCGAGACGCGACACTCTGCCGGATCACGCCAAGCGCGAGGCGAGGCGACGGATAGCAATCCCACCTGCATCCGCGCTTCTGTGCAACGCCGGACCCCCAGCGCTAGTCGACAACCACGGCTGCGAAATGTCTAATCGGCTGATGGCCGATCGGGCGCGCCTCCACACCCATGGCGGCAACAACCGTCACGTCGCGCGACTCCAGAGGCGCGCCCGGTGAGCCGGAGCTAGCGACCGACCGGCGCCAGAAGCTCGGCGAAGACGACCTCGTACGAGTCCACCTGGCGGTTGCTCGCGCCTGAGACCTCCATGGCCTTGGCCGCGATCGACTTGGCCTCGTCGGCGCTGGCCTCGACGTCCTCCTTGGTGCCCCAGACAGTGGCGACGAGTGCCTTGCCGCTCGCGCGGTCGACGAGGAGCACGGCGGCCCGGGCGCCGGACAGGCGGGACACTGCGGGGACCACCTCTGACTCGAAGTGGCGGATCGCCGAATCTACCTTGGCGGGATCGCCATCCAGGGTGCTGATGCGCACAAAGTTGCCCGCCTCAGTCGGCTGGGGCCGATGCTGAACGACCACCTCGTAGTTCTCAGGGGCCGGATTGTCGGCGCCGAAGCGTGTCATCGTCTCTCCGCGGATGGCGGCGAGTGCCGACTCGCTGGCCCGCAACGTCTGCTCATCCTGCCAGAACGTGATGCTCATCCCGGCGCCGGTCTCGCGGTTCGTGAGCAGGCGGGCGCCGGCGTAGCCATCCTGTTCTTTCAGCGCTGGGGCCACCCGTGACGTGTAGCTCTCGATCCCGTCGTCGACCTTCGCGGGATCTCCGGTGACACGAAGAACTCGTGCGTACATTGGCTCGACCTCCACCACCGACCAAGTCCCAGCGGACCTGCAGGTTCGTGACTTTACGCTCCGATGGCGGGCTTTTTGGGGTGTCGCGGCTTCGCAAGCTGCCGGTTGCGCCCTGAGCGCTGATCTTCGTGCAGCTGGTTCCGGTCGGTTTGTTCTCGACAGCCTGAAGGCGGCACTCGGAGTGACAGGCCGCCGGACTCGGGTGAAACGCCCGAACGCGTCAGTCACACGCCACTGAGAGTCCTATGCTTCCGTTCCCAAGGTCGGAGCTGCTGGCCCTAATGGAGGTGGTGTTATGAGCACGACAGCCGGATGAAGTCTCCTATCCCTGCCGGTGCTGGTCTTGCGATCCTTGCCGGGCTGGCTGTCAGTGGCTGCGGCGGCTCCACCTCGTCGCCATCATCATCCTCCGCAGTTGCTGCCGCGTCCCCGACGACTGCTCCGGCCATCTCCGTTCCGGCCGGCTCGCCGTTCTGCACCCAGGTCGCCAGCCTCCAGGCACAGTTCTCGCACCTCGGCAGAAGCTTCTACACCGTCAGTCCTGGCGCGACCCCAAGTGTGGCTGCATTTCAGCAGCTCATCGCCACGGTCGCCGCGGCCGCCGATGCGCTCGACGGTTCAGCTCCCAGCGCAATTTCGTCCTCGTTCCATACCCTGCGCGCCGCCTACGACCAACTGGCCGCGCGAGTGCAGAGTGCCAGCTCCGTGCAGCAAGCCGCATCTATGTTCGGGTCGGTCGACACGCCGGGGGTAAAGGATGCGAGCGCTGCCGTCGGCTCGTACATGGCAACCACCTGTCGGATCAGTCCCTCGCCATAGGCCGTCCGGCACCCGACGATAGTCGTCGGGCTCTCGAATAAGCTTGGCAACGTGTTTCTGGTGGGGCCAGCTCTTCCTCACCTAGACCGCCGGCGTCCGGAGGCTGCGCGGGCGGGAATCGACAGTTCAGGCTTGGATGAGCCAGGAGTACAGCCGCGCCCAGTCTGCTCCTTGTCCGCACGGATTCTCGCGTCCCTGGGGCTCTGACGCGTACTTCGTCGCCAACCCCTTCTTGACCGACGATGCCTGCAAGCGGCTGGTCGCCGCCGGCGTGGCCTTCGTCGGGATCGACTCACTCAATATCGACGACATCGCCGACCCGGCTCGACCCGTTACACACGACCGTGCTCCGGGCAGGCATCCCGATTTGTGAGCACATGAACCAACCTTGCTTCGCTCAACCCGGGTGGGCGCCTTCATGCGGTCCCGATCGCTTGGGTGGGCGGCGCGACCTTCCCGGTCCGGGCATATGTGGTTGGCTGAGGGTAGCGGGCGAACACCCCTGACGCGAACGGGTCTTGCCTCGTCGGTTTCAATACTTCTCCCGGACATGAACTGGCTGGTAATTCCGCGTTGCATCAAGGCTCATTGGCGAACGCTTGCCCCTCCATGCGTCCTGTCCAGCGTACCCAGCCTCCGGATGCTTGTTCGCCTCGACTATTAGGAGCACGAGACCCAAACGAGCTTTCTGCAGTGCCTGCCGTTCGGGCCCGATACACCGATCGTGCCAAAGCGAGTGCGACGCCTAGCGGGGCAATTCGACGCGACCACGATCCACGCACAATGGGCGGGCGCGATGGCTGCCCGTCGCTGAGGCAGGACACCCAGTTGGAGGTGGGACATGTCGTTTCGAGGTGAGGCGTACAGCTCGGTGCTGGCCCACGCCAGGAAGCACGCCGAGGCATGGCTCGCGACAGTCGGCGAGCGGCGAGTGGGGCCGAGTGCCGGGGCGGACGCGCTGGTGTCCTCATTTGGAGGCGGGCTGCCCGAAGGACCGACTCCGCCGGAGGACGTCGTCGATCTTCTCGGTGCCCACGCCGAGCCCGGCCTCATGGCGATGCAGTCCGGCCGATTCTATGGCTGGGTGATCGGCGGCACGTTGCCGGTCGCCCTGGCGGCCGACTGGCTGGTGAGTGCTTGGGACCAGAACACCGGCCTGCGATACGCCACACCGGCCACGGCCGCGCTCGAAGAGATCGCGGGTGCGTGGCTGCTGGATCTGCTCGGGCTGCCCGCCGGCCGACGTCGGTTTCGTCACCGGTGCCACGATGGCCAACTTCGCGTGTCTCGCCGCTGCGCGCTCGAAAGTGTTAGCTCGGGTCGGGTGGAACCTGCAGCGCGACGGACTCGCCGGTGCACCTCGCATCCGCACCCTTGCCGGCGCAGAACGGCACGAAACGATCGACCTGGCGCTCCGCTACCTGGGACTGGGCGAGCCTCAGACCGTCGCCGTGGATGACCAGGGCCGCATCCGAACTGACTCTCTCGAGGAGGCGCTCCACACTGCCGATCCCGGCGCCCCGTTGATCGTTTGCCTGCAGGCCGGCAACGTGCACTCTGGGGCCTTCGATCCGATGGTGGATGCGATTGACGTCGCGCACCGGTACGGTGCCTGGGTGCACGTGGACGGCGCCTTCGGCCTCTGGGCGGCAGCGTCACCCAAGCTGCGCCATCTCGTCGACGGGATCGCGGCCGCCGACTCGTGGGGCACCGATGCACACAAGACGCTCAACGTCCCGTACGACTGCGGCATCGCGATCGTCCCCGACCGGGTCGCGCTGCGCGCTGCGCTTGGAGCGCATGCCAGCTACTTGGTAACCGACGATTCTGGCCCCGGCGACCCGCTGGAGAAGGTGCCGGAGTTCTCGCGTCGCGCGCGAGGGGTCCCGGTCTGGGCGACGCTGCGGTCATTGGGACGCGCCGGCGTTGCCGACCTCGTGGAGCGACTCGTGCGGCACGCTCAAGCCCTGGCGGCGGGCATCGCGACCATCGAAGGCGCGCGCGTGCTCAACGACGTCGACTACACGCAGGTCTGCGTTAGCTTTGGCGATGATGAACGCACCCGAGACGTGGTAGCTCGTCTCATCGCCGGCGGCACCGTGTGGATGTCGGGTTCGCGATGGCACGACCACGATGTGCTGCGTGTGTCGGTGAGTAACTGGTCGACGGACGAGGCGGATGTCGAGCGATCAGTGGACGCAATCCGCAGCGCCGCCGCTGCCGTGGCGATGTAAATCCCTGCCTTAATCGGAGGGAGATTGGCTGGGGAGAGGATTCGACCCTCTGATTGGCTGATCCAGAGTTAACCGCTTGGGTGCGATGTGACTCATGCGGCGGAGGGCCATAATCCGGCTGATATGAAGCTCACCGTCCAGACGTTCCTGACCTTGGACGGCGTGATGCAGGCCCCCGGGGGACCTGAGGAAGATCCCAGCGACAACTTCACCCAGGGCGGCTGGCAGGCCCCGTTTCCCGATCCGGCCGTCGGCGAGTTCGTCACCGAGCTCAACGGTCATGCCAGCGCGTTCCTATTCGGTCGCAGAACGTTCGACATCTTCCGCGGCTACTGGCCTGACCAGACCGACGCCGACAACGCCATTGCCACAGCGATCAACTCGCTGCCCAAGTACGTCGTGTCCAACTCACTCGGCGAGGCCGGTGCCACATGGAGCGGCGAGCACCCCGACACCGCTCGCCTCGTGACCGGCGACATCGTCACGGCGGTGCAGACGCTGAAGGACGAACCCGGCGACGAGCTGCAGATCTGGGGAAGCGGCAAACTGCTCCAGACGCTGCTGCAGCACGAGCTCGTCGACAGGTTCCGCCTGATGACGTATCCAGTGATGCTCGGCTCCGGTCGTCGCTTGTTCAACAACGGCATCAAGCCAGCGACGATGCGGCCCGTCGGCCTCACCACAACCAATCTTGGGATCGTCCTCGGCACCTACGAACCAGCTGGTCCGGTTCGCCACGGTCAGATGTAGACGTCGCCGGGGAAGAACCACCGACGGGGCGCGTGCAGTCTCGGAGCCTGCCGACTGGCTAGGATCGTCGCGTGGACGTCGAACTCATCGAGCTGACCGTCAAAGACAGAGCGGCGTGGCGGCGGTGGCTGAAGGAGAACCACAGGGCATCGCCCGGGGTGTGGCTCACCCTCGCCAAGAAGGCGAAGCCGGGCCCGACGACGCTGACCTACGACGAGGCATTGGAGGAGTCCCTCTGCTTCGGCTGGATTGACGGCCAGCGGGGAGCGGGCGACGGCACAACTGCCCGGCAGCGCTTCACCCACCGCGGGCCGCGCAGCCGCTGGTCTGCTCGCA
>JALYZN010000088.1 GCA_030948845.1 Candidatus Dormiibacterota bacterium | reverse complement strand
AATCCCTGGCGACCGCCATTCGCCTCGGTGTACGGCCCGGCGATGTGTGTGGACGCTGGGGTGGCGAGGAATTCGTGGTGCTCCTCCCCGGCACCGAGGCCACCGCGGCGGCGGCGATCGGCGAACGCCTCCGGGAAGCGGCCACCGACGCGCCCGTGTGGAGCGACGTCGGCGGTCGTGTGCGTCTCACCATCAGTGTAGGGGTTGCCACGACCGTCGCCAATGACATTGCGCAATCTCTAGTGGCGCGTGCGGACGTCGCTCTCTACCGCGCCAAAGGCGCTGGTCGCAACGCGGTCGCTGCATAGCGCCGAGCGATGTGCAGCCGTTGTGGTTTCGACATGCGCAAGGTTCCACGCGAACCCGCGCCACACAGTGTCCGGAGGGGCCCGGTTCTCCGTCTGTCCGGCATCGTCGTTGCGACGATCCTCGGCTTCCTGGCGCACCGCCGACTGGCGGCCTGGACGCCGGTGGCGGTGTGGATCGTCGTCGCGCTCCTGGTCTGGAGGGGCGCACCGTACACCGGCACGAGCCTGAATCCGGCACGAAGCCTCGGCCCGGCGCTCGTCACCGGGAATCTCGGCGACCTCTGGATCTACTTCGTCGGCCCCGCTCTCGGGAGCGTGGCAGTCGCACTCGTGGCGCCGTGGCTGCGCCTGCGGCCGGTCACTGCAAAGCTCTGCCACGACGCGCGATACCCGAGCACCCTTGCGTCTGAGCTTCCCGTCGCCGAGTGGCCAGGTAGGGAGTGATCGGCGGTTGCATCAGAGGCCGCCGGCGGACCTGTTGGCCACGACGAACAGTTCCGCAAGGAGTTGATCGCCCAATGGACTCGGGTGCAGACCGTCAGCTGCCAGGTACTCTGGATGCGTGGTCAGCTCGTCGCTGCGGGCGCGCACGTCGACCAACACCGCGCCTTCGCGCCGTACGACCTCCGCAATCGCGATGTCGTACGCGTTGACGGTCGCATCAATGGTGACCTGCGACGGGATGGCAACCCCCGCTGGCACAGGGCACTTCACCCCCTCGAAGGAGAGCCCCTCGCAGGCCATGAACGCCGGGAGGTGGTCGATGGTCGGCGCGTTGCCGACGAGAACTCGAGCCCGGCCGCCCTGGCGCACGGCCTGGACAATGCTCTGGAGGTGTGCCTCGAAGTCGGCCGGGGACACGCCGTTGATCAGGTCGTCGATGTTGAAGAACACCGTCACCACTGCGGGATGCACGGCCAGCGCAGCAGGTACCTCATCCCGCAGCGCGTCCTGGGTGGTGATGCCGGGGACGGCGAAGTTGTAGTACGTCGCCGCTCGCGGCAGTGCCGCATTGAAGAAGAGCTGAGGCCATGCGTAGCGCGAGCGCAGCGAGAGATCGTTGAGCCCCGTGCCGGCGGTCTCGCTGGCGCCGAGGGCGGCATACACGATCGGCCGGCCCGCCGCCGGGATCGCCGGTCCGGTCGCCAGTGGAGGAGGCGCGGCGGCGCAGCCGGCGCAGGCAATAGCGATGGCGGCTGCCAGAATCAGCGCCGACGAGCCTCTCGTCACAGCGCGCCAACTGCTTCGCGTGCCGGCAGCCGGGCGGCCCGCATGGCTGGCCACGCTGCGGCGAGGAGCGACAACAGCACGGATCCGAGCACCCCGATCACAGCCGTGGTGACTGGTAGTCCCCCCAAGGAGACGCTGGCGAGACCCTGCCCGACCAGGTAGCCGTCGACCGTCTGGGCCGTGATGGTCACGGCCGCCAGTCCGAACAGCGTGCCCAGGATGCCACCCACGCCTCCGCAGACGAAGGCCTCGGCGAGGAACCAGCGGAGAATGTCGCCATCGCGCGCTCCGATGGCTTTGAGGATGCCGATCTCGCGCCGCCGCTCTCTGACCGCAGCGAGCAGAGCGTTGGCGATTCCGAGCACCGCAATGAGCAGCGCGATGGTTCCAATCGAGCCGAGAACGATGTCGACGACGCGCAGGTATCGCTGCGTCGACGCCACGAGGTGCTCGGGCGCACTGTTGGCGTACCCGAGCGTGGTGATCTCGGCGCGCACCTGGTGAACGTCGGCGAGCGAATCAGCCACCACGATGAGGCCGGAGAACGGTGACCCCGGCAGTGGCAACCCGATGCTGCTGCCGTCGACGC
>JALYZN010000076.1 GCA_030948845.1 Candidatus Dormiibacterota bacterium | reverse complement strand
CGCGAGGACCTCCTCTCCACCCGGGGCTGGTAGCCGGGGGGTGGTCGGCGGGCTGACGGGGTACACTCATCTCGTGCTCATGACGCTGTTCGGGCCTCGCGGCGAGCGGGGCTGCCACGTCCGCTGGGAAAGCTGACGATCACCACTGTCGGTGTCCTTGCCCTCCAGGGCGACGTTCGCGAACACCTGGCTGCCTTCCGCCGCTGTGGCGTTGACGCCGTGCCGGTCCGACTCGCCGCCGAGATCGAGTCCGTCGACGCGCTGGCGGTGCCGGGCGGAGAGTCGACGACCATGGGAAAGCTGCTCCGCGCCTTCGCTCTCGAGGACACGTTGCGCCGCCGCCTCGCCGACGGGCTGCCGACGCTGACCACGTGCGCGGGGCTCATCCTGCTCAGCCGCTCCATCGTTGACGGCCGTCCCGACCAGGTCGCCACCGGCACGCTCGACATCGCGGTGCGACGCAACGGCTGGGGCAGCCAGGTGAACTCGTTCGAAGCCGACATGCGCTTTCAAGGGCTCGGTAACCTGCTGTTCCGTGGCGTGTTCATCCGTGCGCCGCGAATCGAAAAGGTGGGCGCCGATGTTGAGGTGCTCGCCCGGCTTCGCGAGGAACCGGTTGCGGTGCGCCAGGGTGCGAACATCGGCCTCACATTCCATCCCGAGATGACCGGCGACGACCGCATCCACCGGCTCTTCCTGGAGCAGGTGGACGCCGCTCGCAACGAGAACGCCGCATGAACGTGCGCTCCGCATCCTTCCGCGACCTGGCCCGTGTTGAGCAGCTCTACCGCGACGCGCTCGCCGCCGACGAGAGCGGTCCCGGGCCTCACCCCGATAGCCCGGTTCCGCAGGCGACACTGCTGCGCCTCTGGTACGCGCTCGGCAAGACGCTTTCCTCATTGGTGCCGCTCAGCGACCCAGGCGGAGTGCTCTTCGTCGCCGAGGGCGACGCCGAGGGTGTGGTCGGCTTCATCCAGGCGCAGAGCACATCGACGCGGCCTTCCGTCTGGCAGATTGTCAACCTCTGCGTGGCTCAGAGCGCCGCCGGCCACTTCGCGCGCGAGCGGCTGCTCACCCACCTGTGTAACCACGGCATCGAGCAGGGTGTGCACCGCTTCCACGTGCGTCTGCCGCTCGGCCACGCGCTGGTCGGCGTCTTTCTCGAGCACGGCTTCACCCAGTTCGCCACCGAGCAGATCCTCTTCCACGACAACCCCGAACAGATCACGCAGGACGACGCGCAGCCCCTGCCCATCCGCCCCGCGCGGCGCGAGGACGCAGCGGCCATCCATCTGCTCTACCGCCGGGTCACGCCAAGCCACATCGCCGGCTTCGAAGCGCCGTCGCTGAAAACATGGCAAGCCTCGTTCGCGCAGGGCAGCGTGGCCCGCATCGGCCGTGACGAGGTGAAGCACTTCGTCGCCGAGCATCCCGGAGTGGTCGGTTGGGCGGCGATCAGACCCGCCGGCGCTGGGCGCCCGAGCATCCTCTCGATCATGTGCGAGGCGCACGACCCGGCCATCCGCGAAGGCTTTCTTGACGCCATCCTCGCCGAGCTTCCGCCACAACCGGTGTCGTGCGTGCTTCGCCACTACGACTCCGAGCTGATCCGTGCGTTACAGAACCGCGGCTTCGCTGTCTACGGCACCCAGCTGCTGCTGGTCCGCGACCTCGGCATCAAGGTGCGCATCCGTGCCGTCGCCAAGCAGAGCAAGCAGATGCTCGCCCATGCCGGAGTGGCCAGCTCCCACGTCTCCGCGCCGTCGCTGACAGTGTTGCGCCCACCAGAGAGGAGAGCGAGATAGTCGCCGAGATGATGCCCTACGGTTCGTCATGGCAGGAGGAGCTCAACCTCCTCATTGAAGCGCTTCCGCCACGCGTCGCCGTCGCCGTGGGGCTGCGCTCGCAGGAGCGCGGCGATCTCCTTGAGATCGTGCTCGACCTGGGACGTGAGCCCGAGGCCCGGTTCACCGACGGCGAGGTCATCCTCGACGCCGTCCAGGTGACCCACCACGACCTCGAGTACGTCACCGAGCGCGTCGGCGACTTTGGCGACGACAACCGCGCCGGCATCGAGCGCACCCTGCACCGCATCAGCGCCATCCGCAACCGCGCTGGCAACGTCGTCGGCCTCACCTGCCGGGTGGGCCGTGCGGTGACCGGCACCATCGACATCATCAAGGACATCGTCGTCAACGGCCAGTCAATCCTCCTGCTGGGGCCGCCGGGAATCGGCAAGACCACCATGCTTCGCGAATGCGCACGCGTGCTCAGCGACGAGTGCAACAAGCGCGTGGTCATCGTCGACACCAGCAACGAGATCGGCGGGGACGGGGACATCCCTCACGCCGGCATCGGGCGGTCGCGCAGGATGCAGGTGCGCACCCCTCCGGAGCAACACGCAGTGATGATCGAGGCGGTCGAGAACCACATGCCCCAGGTGATCGTCATCGACGAGATCGGCACCGCGCTGGAGGCGATGGCGGCGCGCACCATTGCCGAACGCGGCGTGCAGCTCGTCGGAACAGCGCACGGCTCCAACCTCGACAACCTGCTGGTCAACCCCACCCTGAACGACCTGCTCGGCGGCATCCAGACCGTGACTCTGAGCGATGAGGAGGCACGCCGGCGTGGCACCCAGAAGAGCGTGCTCGAACGCAAGGCGCCGCCCACCTTCGATGTGCTCATCGAGATCCAGGAGCGCGACCGCGTCGTCGTGCACATGCCGCTCGACGAAACCGTCGACGAGGCGCTGCGCGGACGGATGAAGCCGCCGCAGCTTCGGCTTCGCGGCGAGGACGGTCAGATCGTCAGCCGCATCGACACCAGCGCTCCGCCCCCGGCCGCGTTCGAGCCCAGTCCGTTGGCCGGCGGTGGCCGGCGTCGTAGCCGCGAGCGCCGCCGCCGCGGCTTCGACGTCGAGGAGTACATGCAGCAGCGTGCGCGCGAGACCTCATGGGAGGGAGCCGGTATGCCCCACGCCGGCGGTCGCGCGTTGCAGCCACTCGCCGTCTTTCCTTACGGCGTCTCGCGCACGTACCTCGAGCAGTCGGTGCGTGAGCTCCAGGTGCCGGTGCGCATCCAGCACAACGTCGACGACGCCGACATGGTGCTGACGCTCAAGAACTACTACCGCCGCAAGGATTCGCCGGTACGGTCCGCTGAGGCCACGGGCATCCCCATCCAGGTGCTGCGCAGCAACACCGTGGCCCAGATCAAGGGCGCACTGGCGCGGGTGTACGGTGTGGAGGAGGTCGACCCCACGGAGACCGCGCTCGAAGAGGCGCTCGAGGCGGTCGAGCGGGCGCGGCAGACGACGTCGGACGTCGAGCTGGCACCACAGAACTCGTACGTGCGCCGTCTCCAGCATCAGCTCGTCGAGCGCCATGACATGACCGCCCGCAGCACCGGCAACGAGCCCAACCGCCGTCTCGTCATACTCGGCGCCGAGGAGTGACGAACTGTGGCACGTGCCGGATTCTTCCTTTCGTTCGAGGGTCTCGACGGGGCCGGTAAGAGCACCCAGGTGGCCGCGCTCGGCGCCGCACTGCGAGCCGACGGTTACGACGTCATCACCGTGCGCCCCAACGACACATCGCTCGGCGAGATGGTCACAGGAGCTGTCCTCCAGCACCAGCTCGGCACGTCCCTGCAGCCCTGGACCGAGGCGCTGCTCTTCAACGCCGGGCGCGTGCAGCTGCTCGCCGAGGTGATCCTCCCCGCCCTGGAGCGCGGCACGGTGGTCGTGGCCGACCGTTTCGTCGATTCGACGCTTGCCTACCAGGGCGGCGGCCGCGGCGTCGACGAGCAGGCTCTGCTCCGGCTGCATCGCGACTGCTGCGACGGCATCTGGCCGGATCTCACCCTCTACCTCGACCTCGACCACAGCGTCGCCGCGCACCGCCAGCACGCCGAGCAGCTGCCGCTCGATCGCATCGAGGGTGCGCCCGACGATTTCCACGCCCGCGTGCACGCCACCTTCGACCGACTCGCCGCCGAGCAGCCCGGACGGATCGTGCGTGTCGACGCGAGCCGGCCTGCGCTGGTGGTGTCGCAGGACGTGTTGCGCCTCGTCGACGAGCGGCTCCGTAGCGTGCCGACTGCGCCCCGCCCAGCGGTGCTGCGGTGAAGCTCATCTTCGCAGTAGTGCAGTCCAAGGACGTCGAGAGCTGCGCCGATGCGCTCACCGCCGCCGGGTTCGTATGCACGCGCTTTGCCACCCAGGGCGGTTTCCTCGACAGCGACAACTGCACGCTCATGACCGGCGTTGACGACGAGCAGGTGGAGCAGGTGCTCGACATCCTCCGCCGCCGCGCCGAGCGGCGGGTCGAGATGCTCGAGTCGGCCCAGCCGCTCTCGGGCGGCCTCGCCCCGGTGATCGCTCTGCCGCTTGACGTCGAGGTGGGCGGCGCCGCCGTGTTCGTGCTGCCGCTGGACCGGGTCGAGAAGCTCTGACGGGCTGCAGGGAGACGGGTCTCTGATCCCCGGCGTGGGCACCCTGCTCAACACCGCGACGGTGCTCACCGGCGGCGCCATCGGCATCAGCGCCGGCGACCGCATCCCCGCGCGGGCTCGCGCAAACCTGGTCAACGTGCTCGGGCTCTTCACCCTGGTCTACGGGTTTCGCACCGCGCTCAGCCCGGCGTTCAACGGCTACCCGGCGCCCGACCTGGCGTTGGTGTTGGTCGCCCTCCTCGTCGGCACCGCGGTCGGCAGCGCTCTTGACCTGGACGGCCTGCTACAGCGTCTCGGTGCCGCGATCGAGGCGCGCATTGGACGCGCCGCCCCCGACGGGCGCATGGCCCGCGCCCTGGTCACCACCAGTCTGCTCTTCTGCGTCGGTCCGCTCACCATCCTCGGTTCGTTCGAGGATGGCGCGCGCGGCGATATCCTGTTGCTGGGCATCAAGTCAGCGCTCGACGGCGTGGCGGCCCTCGTCTTCGGCGCCAGCCTCGGCGCCGGCGTCCTGCTCAGCGCAGTCACCGTGCTCGTGGTTCAGGGTTCGCTCACCGCGGCGGCGTACTTCAGTCGCGGCGTGCTCGACCCCCTGCTCACCACTGCCGCGCTCGGCGCCGGCGGTTTCATGCTCATCGCCATCGCTCTCGGTCTGCTCGACATCCGGCGCCTGCGCGTGCCTGACATGCTTCCCGCGCTGGTGATCGCGCCGCTCTTGGTGCTGGCGACGCGCGCCTGGCACATCCCCATCTGACGCCTCACCCGGATGCGGGTGACAGCCTCCCGCTCACCCCTGCTCGCGAGCGCCCCGGCGGTCACAACCACCACCGCGGCCAGCAGGACGATGCCGACGTCGAGGGTGGGAACGCTCAGCAAGTTGGTAGCGCGCGCCGCCGGCTGATCGCCCGTCGGTTTCAGTCGGCAGCCCGGACCACGACCTCGGCGGCGTCGACGACGCGCTCCACCCGCGTGCCAACGAGGTGGACACGCAGCCCGGGGACGCCGGGTGACCCGGGCTCCCAACCGTCGGCGAAGAGCTGGCGCGCCTCACCCCAGGTGCGCGCGCTGTGTGCCTGGCGACCATCGGTGAACGCCACCGATCCCGGCCGGGTTGCGTACCCGAAGCGCACCTCACCGCCGCTCTTCAAGAAGGCGGCCACCGCGGCGAGCAGGCGTTCGTCGGGGAGGAAATCACTGGTGCCGAGTGCGTCGGAGAAGCTGGGCATCTCGCCGCTCCTGGCCTGCTCACGCACTGTCGCGCGCGCGGCGATGTGCGCGGCGCGCTCGCGCCGGCGGCGCTCGGTGGCGATCTGTGCGGAGCGAGCGCGCAGCTCGCGCAGCTGAGCCTGGTGCGGGGCCATCGCCGTGACCGTGGCGCGCTCGGCACTGGCCAGCTGGGTGACCAGCTCCTCGAGCACGCCGTCGTCGAGCGTGGCCAGCGACTCCAGCTCGAACGGCGGAGGCAGGTCGGGGAGGGGCGGGAGCTCGGTCACCGCGCTGATGATGGCGTCCGACCCGCGCCGTGTGTCCGGCACGCTACCGTTGCGCGCGGCAGTCACCGTCGAGGAGGGCGTACGCCGATGTCCACCGTTCAGAACGACGTGGTGCGTGTCGATCGCGACGGCGCCCTGGCCGTGGTCACGATCGATCATCCGCCCGCCAACGCGATCAGTCGCGCCGTCATCGAGGGGGTCACCCGGGCGATACGCGAGGCGGAGGCCGACCCCGGCTGTCGCGCGCTCATCCTCACGGGCGCCGGGCCGAAGTTCTTCGCGGCCGGAGCCGACATCAGCGAGTTCGGTTCAGCGGGAGGCGACAACATCGCCGCCGGAGCCGAGTTCACTCTGGCCATGGAGCGCTCGCGGCTGCCGATCGTCGCGGCCGTCAACGGCATCGCCTTCGGCGGCGGCTGCGAGCTCACCCTGGCCTGCGACGTGCGCATCGCGTCCACCTCGGCGCGCTTCGGCCAGCCCGAGATCAAGCTCGGCATCATCCCCGGCTGGGGCGGCACGCAGCGGCTGCCGCGGCTCATCGGCCGAACCGCGGCCATGGAGCTGTTGCTCACGGGCGACCCCATCGACGCGGCCCGAGCGCTCGAGCTCGGCCTGGTCTCCCGCGTTGTCGAGCCCGATGCGCTGCTCGACACCGCGCGCGAGGTCGCCGGGCGCTACGCGGCCCAGGCCCCGCTGGCGCTGGCGGCCACCAAGCGCGCTGTCGCTGAGGGCCTCGACCGGCCCCTCGCCGAGGGGCTCGAGGCGGAACGCCGCGAGTTCGTCGGGCTCTTCACCTCCGCTGACGCCGCCGAGGGCATCACCGCGTTTCTCGAGAAGCGACCACCGACGTGGACGGGCCGGTAGCCGCGTGACCGCGATCGTCAGCCCCATCGCCCTTGTGGTGTTGGCCGGCTCGGCAACCGTCGCCACCGGCCTGCGCTGGCGCCTGCTCATCAAGGCCATGCTGCGCAGCCGCCGCCCCGATCCCCGCTTCGACAGCCTCGGAGAGCGCATCAGGGCCTTCTTCGTGTACGTCATCGCCCAAGGCCGGCTGCTGCGCTGGCCCTACGCCGGCATCCTCCACGCGCTCATCTTCTGGGGATTCCTCGTCCTGCTCACTGCCATCGCGCAGGCGATCGTCGAAGCACTCTGGCAGGGTTTCCGGTTCAACGACGTCCCGGCCGCCTTCGTCATCGCGTTCGCGCAGGACATCTTCTGCGTCGCCGTCCTGGCCGGCGTCGCGCTCGCGCTCATCAACCGTCTGATTGTCAACCCCACCCGTTTCCGCGGCAGCCACCGCGCTGACGCCGTCCTGATCCTCGGTTGGATCGGCACCCTGCTCATCTTCATGACCCTCAACTACGCGACGCTCATCGCGCAGGGGCACCCGGCTCAGGCGATGGCCGCCGATCGTCCGTTCGCCAGCGCGGTGTCGCGCCTCTTCACCCCGCTCGGCGCCAACAGCAATGCGCTCGTCGGTCTGCACGGGCTCTTCTTCTGGGGCCACCTCGTGCTCGTCTTCGGCTTCCTCGTATACCTCGGCTACAGCAAGCACCTCCACATCGTCAGCGCTGCCCCCAACGTCGTCTTCAAGTCCACCAAGCCCAAGGGCCGCCTGCCGCTCCTCGACATCGAGGCGGTGATGAACGCGGAGGAGGAGGCCGACCAACACTTCGGCCCGCTCACGCTCGAGCACTTCAGCTGGAAGGACATGCTCGACCTGTACACGTGCACCGAGTGCGGCCGCTGCCAGACGCACTGCCCCGCGTACAACACCGGCAAGGTGCTCTCGCCGAAGACGCTGATCACCGATCTGCGCGATCACCTCTACGAGAACCTTGCCGGCGGCTACGGCGCCACCACACACGACGCCTACGTTGCGCAGGGCGCCAACCCCGACGGCACGCCGGCCCCAGACGGCGCGGTGATGTGGGCCACGGGTGATCACCACCCCGGCGCCCTGCATGACCTTCCCGGGCACTTCCAGCCTTCCTGGATTGCGCCCGACCAGGTCGCCGCCGCCGTGGAGGCCAAGGGCGGCGAGCGTCCGCTCTTCGGAGGCACCATCGCCGACGACACGCTCTGGGCGTGCACCACCTGCGGCGCGTGCATGGACCAGTGCCCGGTGCTCATCGAGCACGTGCCCAAGATCATCGAGATGCGCCGTCACCTCGTCCTCGACGAGTCGCGCATGCCCAAGCAGGCCGAGACCGCGCTGCGCGGCATCGAGAACGTGTTCAACCCGTACGGCCTCTCCCATCAGACGCGCGCCGACTGGGCCAATGACCTCGGCGTCCAGTTCGCCGCTGACAAGCCTGACGCCGAGTACCTCTACTGGGTCGGCTGCGCCGCGTCGTTCGACGACCGCGCCAAGACCATCGCCACCGCGCTGGTGAAGATCCTTCAGGCCGGTCACGTGGATTTCGCCATCCTCGGCACCGAGGAAAAGTGCAGCGGCGATCCCGCACGGCGTATCGGCAACGAGTACCTCTTCCAGGAGCGCGCCAAGGAGAACGTCGAGGTTCTCAAGAAGTACAGCGTGCGCAAGATCATCGCGTCCTGCCCGCACTGCTTCAACACGTTCGCCAACGAGTACAG
>JALYZN010000075.1 GCA_030948845.1 Candidatus Dormiibacterota bacterium | reverse complement strand
GCCCTGGTCCGCCCGGCGTTGGCCGGGATCAACGCGCGCGACCTGGCCCTGCTCAGCGCCGATCGCAGCCTCCCCGCCATGGGCGCCCCGCGCCCTCTGCCCATGATCCCCGGCTGCGAGGTGGTCGGCGTCGTCGAGGAGGTCAACGGGACGCGCTGGGTCCGCGAGGGCCAGCGGGTGCTCGTCGAGCCCAACGCCGGCTGCGTCATCCGGGGCTTCCCCACCTGTGCGCGCTGTGCCGCCGGCGAGGTCGAGCTCTGCGAGAACCGCGACCGCGCGAGCCTGCTCGGCCTCGGCGCCGATGGCGGCCTGGCCACGGGCGGCGGCTGGTCCGAGGGCATCCTCGCCCACGAGGAGATGCTCATCCCCGCCGACGGCATCTCCGACCAGCGTGGCGTCCTCGGCGTCTCCCTGGCGGCGGCCATCCACGCCGTGCTGCGCTGGAACCGGCGCGGTGACCGCGTCGCGGTGATCGGCTCGGGGACCACCACCCGGCTCGTGATCGCCGCCTTGCGCCGCCTCCATCCCGACGTCGACATCACCGTGATGGTCGACGCCCGCGGCCCCCAGCGGGCCGGGCGGCGGCGTCGCAAGCTGCCGCCCCACCTCGCCGTCGACGAGAGCGGCATCGCCCGCGCGCTGGAGGGCCTCGGCGCAGCGCGCGTCTGGCGCGGCAGCCCGGCGCAGCTCCTCGAACGCACCGCCGAGCTCGTCGGGGCGCGCCGGGTGATCGTCGCCGGCGACGACCTGCCCGTCCTCGACCGCGGGCTCGACGCCGTCTTCGATTGCCGGGGGACCGCGGCCAGTGTCTCCCTCGGGCTGCGCCTGCTCCGCTCGGGCGCGACCATCGTGGTCGCCGGCCGGGCCGGTCGCCTCGAGCTGGACTGGTCGGCCGTCTGGTCGCGCGAGCTCACCATCGCCGGCAGCGGCGGCTTCGGCAGGGAGCCGGCCGGCTGGCGGACGTTCGCCGCCGTTCGCGAGTGGCTCATGGACGCCTCGTTCCCCGCCGACAGCCTGGTCACCCACCGCTACCAGCTCGACGCGTTCTCCATCGCCATCGCCACCGCCGCCGCTGGTGAGGCTTTGGGCGCGGTGAAGGTGGTGTTCGAGGCCCGGTCGGCGCCCTTCCGCCAGCGCCGCCTTGCCGTCGACACCGAGCTGCCGGTCGACGACACCGCCGCCCCGATGCTGCTCGCTGCCACCGCCGCGCGCGTGCGTCGCGACGACGAGGTGCCCGGCTAGGTCGTTTCGACGTCCTTGGCCGTGCCCGCGGCCCGCCGCTGTGCCAGGGCCAGCGCGGTGCGCTTCACGCCGGCGTTGTCGACCACCATGCGGGTAGCGCGCTTGCGATCGCGGGCGCGCACGCGCGCCTTCTCACGCGGGGTGAGCTCGTCAGGAACGTCGCGGTTGTCGCCGGGCATGCGACAACGGTACCGCAGGCCGCGCCACGGGTCAGGCAGCAACCGGCGCGTGGGAGCGACGACCGTGCAACACGGCCCAACCGATGGCCGCGGCCCCGAGGGTCAGCGCCGCCGCGCCGCCGATGACCACGGGAGCCGGCCCGCGCAGATGCAGCGCGCGCTGCCAGCCGCGGCGCTGCTCGTCGACCGCAGCCTCCAGCATCGCCAGCGAGCGCGCGTAGATGCGGTCCTGGTCGGCGCGGTTCAGCCTGTTGGCTGTGAGCGCCTGGGCGACTTCGGTGGCGACGTCGAGCAGCCCGCGCACCGACGCCGGTGCTGTGCTGCCGGAGACGCCGGCCTCCAGGGCGCGGTCGAGGATGTCTGCGGGGTTCATCAGCGTCCCTCCATCGAACGTTCCGCGGGCGTGGGCGCCCCGAGCTGGTGGCGCAGCGAGGTCATGGCCCGGAAGGTGAGCAGCTTCACGGCGCCCTCACTGCGCCCCATGATCTCGCCGATCTCCCGGTTGCGCAGCTCGCTGCCGAAGCGCAGCACCACCGCCTGGCGCTGGTCGTCGGGAAGCGTTGCCACCGCGGCGCGCACTGTGGCCTCGCGGTCGCGCTGTTCGACGATCTGCTCGGGCGACGCGGCGTCGACGGGCTGGTGCTCGTCGAGGTCGAGCCACGCGGGCCGGCGCGCCTGGCGTGCCACTAGGTTGGCCGCGACGCGATACAGCCACGCGGAATAGGGGACACCGCGCCACTCGAAGCGGGGCAGGTCCTCGATGGCCTTGGCGAATGTGGAGGCGGTCACGTCCTCGGCGATCTCCCGGTTCCTGGTCAGTGTGTGTGCGTAGGCGAAAATCTGATCGACGTAGCGCTCGTAGAGCGGCGCGAACGCCGCCCGGTCGCGCTGCGCGGCCTCGATCATCAGGCGCTCCGCCTCGAGCTCGTCGGCGCTGCGGTGGGCCACTCAGCGGCCGCGCGCTATCGGCGGGGTCATTGCACACAAGCCTTCATTCTGTGGCCGGGTTACGGACGCGCGGCGGTCAGAGCAGCCCGATCGCCCGGCCACACTCACCGAAGGCGGCCAAGGCGTCGTCGAGCTGCGCGGTGGTATGGGTGGCGGTGACGATGGTGCGCACCCGCGCCCTGCCGCGCGCCACGGTGGGGAATCCGATCCCCTGCGCAAACACCCCATGCTCCAGCAGGGCGTCGCTCAGCGCCATCGCCTGGAGCGCCTCGCCGCACATCACCGGCGTGATCGGGGTCTCGCTGTGGCCGATGTCGAAGCCGAGGTCCGCCAGGCCCTTCTTGAGGTAGCGCGCGTTCACCCAGAGGCGCTCGATCAGCTCAGGCTCCTGCTCGAGCACGTCGATGGCCGCGATGCACGCCAGCACCGCCGCGGGCGGGTGCGACGACGAGAAGAGAAACGGGCGCGCCTTGTGGATGAGGTGGTCACGCACGGTCTGGGAGGCGGCCACGTACCCGCCGACGACACCAACCGCCTTGCTGAGCGTGCCGATGTTGAGGGCGACGCGGCCGTGCAGGTTGAAGTGGTCGGTGCTGCCCCGGCCGTTGCGGCCGAGCACGCCGGTGCCATGAGCGTCGTCGACCATCACCGCCGCCTCGTACTTCTCGGCGCGCTCGACCAGTTCGGGCAGCGGGGCGATGTCGCCGTCCATGCTGAAGACGCCGTCGGTGATCAGCAGCACGCGCCGATAGCCCTTGTTGCGCGCCTCTTTCAGGGCCTTCTCGGCGTCGTCGACGTCGACGTGCTCGTAGAGGATGCGGTCCGCCTTGGTGAGCCGGATCCCGTCGATGATGCTGGCGTGGTTGAGCTTGTCGCTGACAACGCAGTCGCCGGAGTCGAGCATAGAGCCGATGACACCGACGTTGACTGTGTAGCCGCTCTGGAGGCAGAGGGCCCCCTCCGTGTGCTTGAACGCCGCCAGGCGCGCCTCCAGCTCCTCGTGGATCGACTGCGTCCCGGCGATGGTGCGCACCGCGCCACTGCCCGCTCCCCACTCGCTGGCGCCTCTGACTGCGGCCTCGATGAGGCGCGGGTGGGTGTTGAGGCCGAGGTAGTTGTTCGACGAGAGGTTGATCAGGCGCCGCCCACCGATGACCACCTCGGCCATCTGCGGCGACTCGAGAACCCGCAACGGCCGGAACAGGCCCTCGTTGCTGAGAGTGTCGAGATCCTCCTGGAGGGAGGCGTCAAGATGGCGGACGGCGGCCGAGGTCTCGATCGATTCGATGGCCATGTCCTGACGATACGGGACCCGTCCACCAGTCGTCATCCTGGGCGCAGCGACACTTTCCCGCACTGGCCCGACTTGATCAGCTCGATGGCGGCCGCGATCTCGCTCATCGCGTAGTGGTGCGTGATCAGCGCGCTGACGTCGACCGCGCCGCTGCGCACATACTCCATCGTCGCCTCCCACGTCTGAGGCAACCGCCGGCCGACCACGCCGTGCAGGCTGATGCCGGTCATGACCACGTCGTTGGAGAGGTCGAGCGTGGCCGGTTCGTCGCCGATGCCGAGCAGGCTGATCCAACCACCGGGGCGCACCAGCCGCGTCGCCGCGGCCACAGCGCTCGGCGCGCCGCTCATCTCCAGCGCGCAGTCGATGTCGGTGCCGCGCGCCGCCGCGCGAACGCTGCGCTCCACGTTCTCGTCAGCGATCACCAGCGCCGTCGCCCCCATCCGCTCGGCGAGCTCGAGGCGGTAGCGGTTGCGGTCGACGGCGATGACCACGACCGCTCCCTCGGCGCGTGCGATCGCGATCGCCGCGCAGCCGATCGGCCCGCAGCCGAACACCGCGACCGTGCGCCCGGTGAGCTCGCCGTACGAGCACGCGTGCACGGCGTTGCCGACGGGCTCGAGCGCCGCCGCCACCTCAGACGATGTGTCGTCGCTGATGGGGAACACGTTGAGCTGCGGAACAACGACCAGCGACGTGAACCCACCGTCGACATCGACGCCGAGGATGCGCGTGTTCGGGCAGACATGGAAGTCACCGCGCGCGCACGAGTTGCACAGCCTGCAGACGATGTGTGACTCCACCGCCACGCGGCGTCCGTCGGGCAGGTCCGCACCGGGTCCGCGACCCACCACCTCGCCACAGATCTCGTGACCGATCACCCGCGGCGGGTGGACACGCGCCGCCGCCCACGGGTTCCAGTCATAGAGGTGCACGTCGGTGCCGCACACCGACGCCGCGGCGACACGCAGCAGCAGCTCGCCGTCGCCCGGCACCGGTTGCGGAACGTCGGCGAGCACCAACCCGGGCGCGGCGATCGGCTTGACCACGGCCTGCACAGCGCGCGGATTATCCCCGCCCGCCCCCGGCCACCGTCGTGCGGCATTGTCCCGTGCGCGTCCGAGCTCCCCCTCGACAGTGGCTGGGGTGAGCAGAGATGCACGTCGGGGCTGGTGAATGGAGCTGGATGGCGGCCTCCGCCTGTGCCGGCCCATGTCCGTCGAGCCGCTCGATGTCTACGAGCGCCGCGGTGACGGCCACACCGTCTCACGCCACTGCGGCACCACCCCGGAGAAGGAGGCACAGCGCCTCCGTGATCATCCCTGGCTGCCCGCCACCGGGTCCTTCCCCGACGTGGCCACCGCGCAGCGCTGCGTCGAAACCTGCGTGGCGCTCAACCGGGCCAAGGTGGAGCGCTGGCGACGCGGCGGCCTCCCGCGCCTGGCCATCGGGGTCACCATGGACGAGGTGATCGGCAACGAGCTGCGTCGCGACCGCTGGGAGGCCGGCCAGCCACCGCTGCCGGCCAGCTCCGTTCGCGTCGTGCTCAAGCGCAATCGCACCTACCCCTGCGGATTCGCGGTGCTCACCGCCTACCCGGTCAACCCCAACGGCCACCCGTATTCCGTCCAGCCATGAGCAACGGAGAGCCGCCCATGTCGCGCCAGGACATCATCAACGACCCGGTCAGGGCCTACCCGCAGCTGGAGCAGTTTCTCGGCGCCTATTTCCACCAGGACTGGGGGAAGGAGCGAGACGGCTGGGAGGCGGTGGTCGACGACTTCGTCGCTGACTCGCCGGGCAGCGTCGTCACCAGCGCGGCAGAGGAGGGACGCGACCTCCTCACCGCCGGCTTCAGCGACGCCGAGCTCGCCGACGTTCTCGACGGCCTCGGCGGCAGCGTCGTGCCAACGGCGTTCGGCTTGACTCCATCAGCCTGGCTGGCCGCCGTTCTGGAACGGCTGATCCAGAGTCGCTGACCCCGCCCGCCACCGCACGCAATACCTCACCGGGCGCGAGGCGCCTGCGCGGTGCGCTGAACCAGCGCGACACCGTGGAGCACGAACGTGGGCACCAGCAAGGGGACGGCGATGACCAGGGCCACCGTGTTCACCGGTCCGCCGCTCAGTCGGACGATCATCAGGATGAACAGCACCAGCCCGATCGCGGCGGTGTTGCGCCGCCCCCACACGGTGTGCACCAGCTCGGGGCGCTTGCCGGCCAGGAAGATGAACGGGGTTGCCAGGAAGGGACCGAGGTAGCGGAGAAGGATGCCCGCGGCCAGCCAGCCCGGCGCGATGCCGAGCAGCCAGTT
Source organism: Candidatus Dormiibacterota bacterium (assembly GCA_030948845.1). Taxonomy (GTDB): domain Bacteria; phylum Chloroflexota; class Dormibacteria; order Aeolococcales; family Aeolococcaceae; genus Aeolococcus. Next base: position 1,006 of record JALYZN010000075.1, on the reverse strand, counting down.
GCCCACCGCCGCCATCGCGAAGAAGAGCACGTCCATGGCGGGGTCGAGCGCCTTGCCGAGCGCGGTGATCGGACCGAAACGGCGCGCGATCCACCCGTCGACGAAGTCGAGCATGCCGGTGCCGCCGCCCACCGAACACCACAGGTAGAGGCCGAGCGAGCCCGGCAGCGAGAGAGTCGCGCAGAGGATCAGCGGGAAGCAGAACCAGGCGCGGATCGCGCTCAGCCCGTTGGGAATGCCGTAGCGGTCGATGCGCGTCCCGTCGGGGGTGTGCAGCAGGGACGTGCCCCCGACCAGGAACACCGAGACCGTCGCCCACCATCCCGCCGCGCCCAGCGCCAGGGGCAGCACGGTCCCGCGATCGTGCAGCGCCGCGAGGGGGACGGTGAACGCCTCGCTGAGCACCAGGCCGGTGCCAAGCCAGAACCACAGGGAGCGGCGCAGCCGCGGGCTGCGGCGGAGCAGCGCGAAGGCTTCGCCGATGAGGCTGCCCAGCCCGGCGGGCGAACCAACGCGGACCGACAAGTTCCTACTGGACCGCCAGGCAGGTGATCGTCTTGAGGACCCCGTTGGATTGCACCCGCTCCACCACGAGGCGGCCGATCCCGGCGATGTCCTCGGCCTCCACCTCGGCGATGACGTCGTACTCGCCGGTGATGGCGTCGGCGTGGATGACCCCAGGCGAGGAGCGCAGGCGCTCGACCACCTCGAGAGCCTTCCCGGCGGTGGCGGTGATCAGCACGTACGCCCGGACCATTGCAATTCCTCCGTGCCCGCGATGGGGGCCGACGATAGCACCGCCCGCATCGTCATTCGCGCACGAGAGGGCCCCTCGGAAAGCGTCACGGACCACAATGGACACTCATGCCGTGGAGCCTGCTGATCCGCCTCCTCTCGGGGTTCGTCTTCTGGCGGCTGCTTGGCAACCGCCGCCGCAGCGCGGCGCAGCGGGCGTTCGGCTCGGCGACCGCGCGCAACCCCGCCGTGGCGCAGCGCGTCCGCGACG
>JALYZN010000069.1 GCA_030948845.1 Candidatus Dormiibacterota bacterium | reverse complement strand
CCAGCGGACGTGGCAGCCCCGCTCGCCGCGAGGCCCGAACAGCGTCATGAGCACGAGATGAGTGTACCCCGTCAGCCCGCCGACCACCCCCCGGCTACCAGCCCCGGGTGGAGAGGAGGTCCTCGCGCGGCATGGAGGCGACGTCCAGCCCGCGCATGGCCGGTCCCAGACCGGCGCTCACCTCGGCGATCACCTCGGGCTTGTCGAAGTACGTGGTGGCGGCCACGATCGCCTTCGCGTAGTTGAGCGGGTCCTCGCTCTTGAAGATGCCGCTGCCCACGAAGTTTCCCTCGGCACCGAGCTGCATCATCAGCGCGGCGTCGGCGGGGGTGGCGATGCCACCGGCCGAGAAGTTGACGACCGGAAGCCGGCCTGTCTCAGCGATCTCCACGATCAGCTCGTACGGCGCCTGGAGCCGCTTGGCCTCGGCCATGAGCTCGTCGCGGCGCAGGCCCTGAATGCGCCGGATGCCCCCACGGACGGCGCGCATGTGCCGCACCGCCTCGACGACGTTGCCCGTGCCCGCCTCGCCTTTGGTGCGGATCATCGCAGCGCCCTCACCGATGCGCCGCAGCGCCTCACCGAGATCGCGCGCGCCGCACACAAAGGGGATCGTGAACGCCCACTTGTCGATGTGGTGCTCCTCATCAGCGGGGGTGAGCACCTCGGACTCATCGACGTAGTCAATGCCCAGCGCCTCGAGCACCTGCGCCTCGACGAAGTGGCCAATACGCGCCTTGGCCATGACCGGGATGGTCACCGACTGCTTGATCTCGGTGACCAGGCTGACCGCGCTCATCCGGGCCACACCGCCGTCGCGGCGGATGTCGGACGGGACGCGCTCCAGCGCCATGACGGCGACCGCGCCCGCCGCCTCCGCGATTCGTGCCTGCTCGGCCGTGACCACGTCCATGATCACGCCGCCCTTGAGCATCTCCGCGAGCCCGCGCTTGACGCGCAGGCCGCCGGTCTGATGGCCGTTGGCCTCGCTCCGTCCGCTCCCGTTCTTGGTGGCCACAGGTGTCTCCTCATTCACGTCGTAGGTTCATTCTCGCAGACCTCCGACGTCGGGATGCCCGCCGCGCCGCCGAGGCAACGAGAAGAAGGCGAAGCCGACTTGCGACATCACTGTGCGCGCGTCCCGCCGATCGATCGCATGATCTGTGCGTGAAGCGGGCATCGAGAATCCCTGCGACGGTGCGTGCCCTCAACCGTGCGGAGCTGGGGGTAATCGGCTTCTGCGCGCTGGGCGCGGGCAACGTCTGGATCCGTGTCGGCGGCGGGAACGTGGTGACCGCGCCGAGCCCGGGAGGGTTCATCCTCGGGTTTGCGCTGCTGGTGGCGACGGCAGGGCTCTGCTACCTGGCGTCGGGACGACCCGCGGCGATGCCGGGTGCGCTGGTGTGCACGGTGGCCATCGCGGTGCAGACACTCGGCCAGCCGGTGGTGTTGCCGCCGGCTGCGGCCATGTACCTGACCGGGTTGACGCTTGCCGCTGTCCCGCTGCTGCGCTCCCCGCGCCAAGCGTGGCTGCTTCTCGGCGCCTGCGCCCTGGCGGTGACATTCACCATCGCGCACGCTTGGACCTGGGGATACGCGCCCATCGACGTCTTCGACGAGGTGCAGGGGTCCACCCAGGCGTTCCTGCACGGGCAGAACCCCTACGTGCCCGTATACCCCATCCTGCTGGACAGCTACGGCGCGCACCAGGTGTTCGGGTCCGGCTCGCTGAACTACGGGCCGATGGTGATCATCCTGAGCATCCCGGCGCGGCTGGTCGGCGACGTGCGCCTCACCGTGGTGGCACTCAACGTCGCCATCCTCGCCGCCGTGGTGATGTGGACGCGGCGGGCGGCCGGGAGCCACAGGCACAGCGCCACCATCGCCGCCCTGTGGCTTGCCTCGCCCTTCCTGCCGTTCATGATCCTCACCGAGTGGACTGACACGTTCTGTGTCGCCGGCATGGCCTGGTGGCTGGTGTTGCGCGACCGCCACCGCAACTGGGCCATCGCGACGCTCACCGTCGGCCTGGCCTGCAAGCCGACCATGCTCGCGGTGATGGTGCCGCTCGCCTTCTGGAACAGCGCGGTGCGGGGCGAGCTTCTCCGGGCGGCCGTGGCGACGGTGGCGATCGTGGCCCCGTTCGCGATCTGGACGGGCGTTCCCCAGTTCGTGTACGACACGGTCGGCATCTACGGTGACCTCCCCGGCCGCCACGACGCCGCCAACCTCAACGGCCTGCTGCACGTCTTCGGCAATGCACCGATCCCAGCCACGGTGCTCCTGGTAGGGGTGGTCGCCGCGGTTGTCGTCTTCACCCTGCGCCGCTGTCGTGACTACGGCGACCTCTTGGTGGCCGGCGCGGGCCTGCTCATCGTCGCCTGCATCTTCGCCAAGCAGGCCTTCCTCAATTACTACTTCAGCGCCGCCATCGCCCTGTTGTTCGTGGCCGGCGCGGGGCGCATGGTTCCCCGCGGCGGCCTGACCTGGCCGGCACTGGTCCGTCGAGTGCTGGGCTCGCGCCTGCCACGTGTGCCGGGGGCGCGCCGCCGGCCGCCCGCGGGAGCGGGTAGTGCTGCGGACTGACCCCGCTAGGTGAGGCGAGCATCGGCCAGCGGACGCATGTCGACCAGCGGACGCAGGCTGGTGCTGCGCAGCGCCGGGACGCGCAGCAGCGCTTCCGCGACGATCCGTCCGGACATCTTGCTGGCTCCGGCGGTGCGCTCGGTGAAGACGATGGGAACCTCCACGATGCGAGAGCCGCGCAGCGTGGCGCGGTAGCTGAGCTCGATGTTGAAGGCGTACCCCGAGCTGCCGATGGTGTCGAGGTCCGCCTGATCGTGAGAGTGGTCGGCGTCCATCGTCACGAGGTGGTCGAAGCCGCGCGGATCCGCGGGGCCAGCGTGGCCAGGTTCTCACGCTCGTTGTACGTGGGCACGACGACGAGCACGCAGGGGGTGGTGCTCTCCCGCGCCATCACGGCACCGTGACCCACTGGGAGGTGCTCACCGAGCCCGGGTTGCTGGCCAGCGCGTCGACCAGGTACACCGTGCCGAGGTCGAACCTGGTGCGCGAGTCGGTGCTCACCAGCGTGTAGGTGGCGGACGCGTGGGGCGCGAGCACTGCCGGCCCCTGCGTGCGCCAGGCCGGGTTCATCCACCCGGCTGAGGTGACCAAGAAGATCGGCTTCACCGGTTTGTCGGTGATGTTGTCAGCCGCCACAGTGATGGTGGGTGCGGGGCTGCCGGGGTCACCTGAGCCGTGCTGTGCGGTGATGGTGAGGTGCAGTGGCGCCGGGCTCACCAGGAAGGCCACCGTTGCCGCCGCCGCTGCCGCCGCGCCGGCGCCGGCAAGCCCGCGGCCAGCCCAACGGAACAGCTGCTGGCCTCGGAACGGGCTCCGCCGGCTGTATGGGACGTTGGCGGCGTGCACCAGCACGAGGATGGCGAGGTAGATGAAGTAGTTGAACAGAGAGCGCGTCGACAGCAGCAGGGGCACGGCCGCCATCAAGGGCAGCAGGCGCGCGCTGCGCGGGTAGAACGCGATGAAGGCCCCCAGGCTGGCGAGGATTGCGGCGACCCCCGCGATGCCAAGGTAGGAGACGTGTCCACCGGCGATGTGGAGGTAGACGGGGAGCATGGCGATGCCCTGGCCGAACGGCACGATCGGCTGCAGCAGTGGCAGCAGCGTGCCGTGGGCCCAGGCGCCGGGGTCCATGACGATGAAGGGACCGTTCACGACCAAAAAGGGGCCGAGCGCGATCGCTGAGTACGTCGCCGCGGTGCGCCAGGGATTGCGTCCCCGCCGTGCCGACTCGACGGCCACCGCGGCGACCAGGAAGGGCGCGATCAGCCACGGCGTCGGCTTGACGCTGCAGGCCAGCCCGAGACAGACGGGGCCCACCCAACGCATGAGTCGTGACGCGCCGCCGTCGAGGAAACGGTCCCAGCGATGCAGCGCCAGCAACAGGAAGGGCAGATAGAGGACGTCGGTGACGCCACCGTCGATGAAGCTGAGGTAGAACGGAAAGCTGGCCATCAGCGGGACCACGGGGCGCAGCCGTTCGTCGAGCAGGCGCCAGAGCAGAAGCATGAGCAGGATCCACGCCAGGCCGTCGGCGACCAGGGCGAACGGCGAGCCGACCCCGAGCAACGCTCCGAAGGGGACATAGAGCAGGAATGACAGCGCGGGGTAGCTCGTCGAGTGGATCGTGCCGCCGTCCAGGAGTGGCGTGGAGACATCGGGCGGAAGGTTGAACCGACTCAGCTCCTTTGTGAGGTCGGTCGCGTAGGGGTTGTGACCGGAGAGAAGCACCGCCGCTGATGCCTGGCCGGTGGTGATCTCGTCGGTCTGGTACACGTGTTCCGACGACCGGACAGACAGCCACATGCCGGTGACGATCAGCGTGAAGACCAGCACGCGGAGGTCGAGCCGGCGCCAGCCAGCAGCCGAACGGTTGGTAACGCTCAGACCAACCACGGTCAAACCGCCGACCAGCGAGACAGCGGTCATCGCGGGACCGAGCGGCGAGGTGCCGGTATCGATCCACCACAACATCGACCAGCCCATCAACGCAAGGCCGGTGAAGAGGCGCACCGCCTGGGCGAGATCCAGCGGCGGGCGCGGCGCGTGGACGTCGTGCTGGCTCGAGGACGGCTCGTCCGGTGCGGCAACGCGCGGAGTCGGGGCCGCGATGCTCACCTCAGCATTATCCCGAGGGTTCGGCGAGCTGCCTGCCCCCACTCCGTCGCGGAGTGGTGCTGGCCCGGTAACGGCGATTCGCCGTCACCGAGGCTGGGGGATCAGGCCTTGCGACGCGGTTTGGCCGAGGCCGTGGGCGTCTTTGAGGCCTTCTCGACCTGCGAGCGGAGGTTGCGCACGGACTGCTCGATGTTGCCGCGAACGATCGGATCGGCGGCGCGCGAGAGCATCCGTCCGGCGATCCCGCCGGGCAGTTCGTAATCCATGTCGAAGGTTGCCTCGGTTCCCTTCGCCGACGCCTTGAACGACCACTTGCCGGTCTGCTTGAACCCCTCGGTCGACTTCCAGCCGATGGCGCGGTTCTCCGTCCAGGTGGTGATGTCGACGACTGACGAGAGCGTCATTGGGCCCGCCTTCATGGCCACCGCGAACTTCGCTCCTTTGCCGTGGGTCTTCGAACCGACGGGCGCCCACTTGGTGAGGTCCTTCATGTATTTGGTGGTGTTGCGATGGTCGTCGACGTACGCGAACACAGCCGCGACCGGCGCCTCGATCTGCTCACTTGTGGTGATGTGTCCCATCCGTCCCTCCTTCCTCTCGCGTCAGCCGAGCACTGGAAGTCTGCGCCCTTCGGCGAGGCCGTCGAGGATGCTCTGCATGCGCTGCTCGACGTAGTGATAGCAGGCCCACAGAACCTCAGGATCGCGGGCATCGAGCTTTCCGAACTGCGCGTGGAAATCGATCGGTTCCCCCACCTCGACGGTGATCTTGGCCGGCAGCGGCAGGTGGAGAAGGTAGTTGCCCGGCGAGACGCCCCACGGCAGGCAGAACATGATCGGCAGTGCCTTGAGGCGAAATCGCTCGAGCCCGAGCACGCGTGCCAGCTTCTTGCCGTCGCTCGCGACGAACACAGTCTCGTGTCCGCCGATGCTGACCACTGGCTGGATGGGCACGTGCTCCTGCAGGGCAAGGCGCACGAATCCCGTGCGGTTGGCCAAGTGGATGCGATTGCGCTCGGACCAGGTGCGGAAGACGTCCTCATCGCCACCGGGATACACCAGCACCGAAGCACCCTTGCGCAGGGCGGCGCGCGCGAAGTCAGGATGCGCAGGCAGCGTGCCCGATTTGCGCAGCATCGTGCCCATGATGGGCAGACCCATCACGATGTTGTGAGCCAGCGCGTAGCTCGGTCGCGAGAGTCCGAAGTGACGCATGAAGTTGACCATGAACACCCACGTGTCGGGTGTGGCCATGCCGCCGCTGTGGTTGCCGACCAAGAGCACAGGTCCCTTCGCGGGGATGCGCTCGATGTGGCGCACCTCGCCACGGAAGTAGTAGTCGGCGATGTAGTTGAGCCAGCGGAGGTTGCGCTCCATGTACTCCGGGTCGCGCTCATCGAGCGACCCCTGCTGGCCGCGCTCGATGACGCCCTGCACGGTGCCGTCGAGGGTGTCGATGATCTCCCGCAGCGGGCTCGGAGGTCCCGCCGCGCGAGCACGACGGCGGCGTCGCACCGGCGTGGCCGCGAGAGCCAAAAGATCGTCGCCGGCAGCGCGCGGCGCGTGCGGCTTTCGCGTTGTGTGCGGGGCTGTGCGGCGGGTCACGACTGTTGTCCCTGCATGGACCGGCCATTGTAGGTGTGCGGCCGCAGAGCGAACCAAGGGGCAGTGGTACACTCCGGCGCCTCGGGAAGTAGCTCAGCCAGGTTAGAGTGCACGGTTCGGGACCGTGAGGTCGGGAGTTCGAATCTCCCCTTCCCGACGTCCTCCCGACCACTTTCCCGCTTCGCTCGAATTCGTATTCAGCTGAAGGGTTCAAAGTCGTTTCGGCCAGCGAGCTGACAACCTATTTGACAACCTATCGTTCCGCGA